>NZ_JBFTOG010000003.1:0-391166 GCF_056397865.1 Arthrobacter sp. 05L417 | reverse complement strand
CGCAGCACCAGCGGCACCACCCTGGCCAGCCTGCTCAAACTCTGCAACAACAACGGCACCTGGACCCAGTTCACCGCCGACCTCACCGCCTACAAAGGCCAGACCATCACCCTCTGGTTCAACGTCCACCTCGACGGCTCCACCCCCGCGGATGACACCTGGATGTACCTCGACGACGTCACCCTCACCACGAGGTAAAGAACCAGACGCCAAAAATCCCCGCCCTCTACTGAGGACGGGGATTTTTGAGTAAGCTCCTCCGACTGGACTTGAACCAGTAACCCTTCGATTAACAGTCGAATGCTCTGCCAATTGAGCTACGGAGGAATGAAGCGTGTACCAGCCTAACAAAGGGCTGCCGGGAAACGAAATCGACGCCGGGGAACGCCCTTAGCTATCCATGCGGAGAGCGCGGCGCTGCATTTCCAGCTGCATGAGTTCCCGGTTGAGGCGCTGGAACTCCTCCGGCTGGGCCGAGGCGTCCAGGCGCTGCAATTGGCCCATCTTGTCCGCTTTGACCCTGGTGATCTGCAGTTCGAAAAGTCGGGCCAAGATGTCTCGGCAATAACGCTGAAGCGCCTCGGGGGTGCTGGCCGGCAGCGGAACGACGGCAAGCTCGGAGACCAGGCCTTGGAGCGGTTCCGGAACCTCTTGGCGAATCCCTTCCACCCAGGCCACAGGGTCTCCCGCGTGTGCCAGCCCGGCAGCCCGGATGGCAGTGTGCACGGCTGAATAGGCCGGAGTGACAAAATGGCAGGCCTCAAATCGTTCCCATGCTCCACTGTTAGGCACAGCTCCACCTGCAAGCGCAGCTTCGCCACCGAGGACAGCAGGATTCTGGATGACCACTTCGAGGGCCTGCCGCTCCATGGCTGCAATGGGATCCCGCGGATCCGGGCGCATGAAGGCGATGGGAGCGCTCGACGGCGGTGCTGCCGCCGGCTGTCCGGCCTGGCCCGGCAGTGTGCCCTGCCCGGCCCCCTGGGCTCCAGCGGATCCCGCAGCTCCTGAAGCGCCCGACATCCCCAGTGCAGGCGCGGAAGCAGCGCGCTTGCCGGCCAAGCCCACAGCCCGGCTGACCTCCTCAATCGGCATGCCAAGCCAGCCCGCCAGCTCGCGGACATACGCCGGACGGATGCCCGAATCACGGATCTGCGCCACCACAGGGGCCGATTCGCGCAGGGCGGCGACCCGGCCTTCCACGGTGTCCAGGTTGTGGCGTTTCAGGGAGGCCCGGATGGCAAATTCGAAGAGGGGCCGGCGGGTGCCGATCAAGTCCCGGACGGCCGCGTCCCCCTTGAGTTGGCGCAAATCGCATGGGTCGGCCCCGGTGGGTTCCACGGCCACGTACGTCTGCGCGGTAAAGCGCTGGTCTTCCTCAAAAGCGCGCAATGCGGCCTTCTGCCCGGCGGCGTCGCCGTCGAAGGTGAAGATGACCTCTCCCCCGGTGCCGTCGTCTGACAGCAAGCGGCGGGCGATCTTGATGTGTTCCGTGCCGAAGGCCGTACCGCATGTGGCCACGGCGGTAGCGACTCCGGCAAGATGGCAGGCCATGACGTCCGTGTATCCCTCCACCACCACCAGTTGCCGGTCCTTGGCGATGTTCCGCTTGGCGAGGTCGATTCCGTAGAGGACCTGGGACTTCTTGTAGAGCACGGTCTCCGGAGTGTTCAGGTACTTCGGGCCCTGGTCGTCCTCGTAAAGCTTGCGGGCACCGAAGCCGATGGTGTCACCGGCGATGTCCCGGATGGGCCAGATGAGCCTGCCGCGGAAGCGGTCGTAAATGCCCCGGTTGCCTTCCGAAAACATTCCCGTCAGCTTCAGCTCGGCATCCGCAAACCCGCGTCCGCGCAGGTGCTTCAGCAGCGAGTCCCAACCCTGGGGCGCGTAGCCGACGCCGAACTTTTCGGCCGCGGTCCGATCGAAGCCGCGGCCGTGGAGGAAGTTGCGGCCCTCTGCGGCACCTGCCGTGAGCAGTTGGGCACGGAAGAACTCGTCGGCGATTTTGTGGGCATCCAGCAGCCGTTGGCGCTTGCCGACCTCTTCGCGGTTGGGACCTGTGCCGCCGTCTTCATAGCGGAGCTCGTAGCCGATCCGGGCTGCGAGCTTTTCCACGGCTTCGTGGAAGGAGCTGTGGTCCATTTTCTGGACGAAGGAGATGGCATCGCCGTCTTCGCCGCAGCCGAAGCAATGGTACCGGCCCACTTGCGGACGGACAGTGAACGACGGCGAGCGCTCGTCGTGGAAGGGACACAGGCCTTTGAAGGTCCCCAGGCCGGCGCCCTTGAGGGTGACGTAGCCGTCCACTACTTCCTTGATATCGGTGCGCTGGCGTACTTCGTCGATATCTTCACGTTTGATCAGGCCAGCCACGTCACCATCCTAGTCGCTCCGCACGGGCAGCCGCGGGCCGCCGTCGGGCTACCAGAGCGAGGGGAGGCTGCCCACGAGGCGTTCGTACATCGCCAGCGCCGAAGCGTCCGTGAGGGACGCCACCTGGTCGATGACAACGCGAAGCCGGGCGCCGTCGTCGGGGGCGTCCCGCCAGTCCGCGGCGAACATCGGTTCCAGATGCCGGTCTCCGCTCGCGTTGAGCACGCCGACGAGGGCGTGCAGGACTTCGCGCTGGCGCTCATAGACGGGCTGCCGATGGTCGGTGGAGATCACGAACGTCGTGGCAAGGCCCTTCATGGCCGCGATCTCGGTGACGGTTTCCTCGGGGACCATGAGTTCCGCAGCGTACCGGGTGAGGTGGTCCGGTCCGAAGTGCGCCCTCGTGGTCTCCAAGGCACTCTGGCAGAACCGGCCGATCAACTGGCTGGTCATGTCCTTCAGCGCGGCCATCGACTTGCGGCTGCCGTCGGCTTCGCGGACCCACACGCTCGTGGCTTCGAGGCGTGCCAGTGCGGCGTCGATTTCGGCCGGATCGTTGTGGGGCAGGTACCACTGCTTCGTGTACCCCACCACGCGCGCGCGGTGGTCCGGATTGTCCAGCCACTTCAGCTGGAAATGGCCGGCAACAATGGCGTCCTCGACGTCGTGGACGGAGTACGAAATATCGTCGGCCAGGTCCATCACCTGGGCCTCGATGCAGGAACGGTTCCCCGGCGCTCCGTCACGAAGCCAGGCAAACACGGGCAGATCGTCCTCGTAAGCGCCGAATTTGCTGCTCCGCTGTCCGTGGATGACGGGGGCATCGACGGCGGACCAGGGATACTTGGACGCGGCGTCAAGGCTGGCCCGGGTCAGGTTCAGGCCCGCGGGCCGGCCGTCGGGGGCAAGGACCTTGGGTTCAAGCCGGGTCAGCAGGCGCAGGGTCTGGGCGTTGCCTTCGAAGCCACCGATTCCATGGGCGACCTCGTTGAGCGCCGATTCCCCGTTGTGCCCGAAAGGCGGATGGCCAAGATCGTGGCTCAGGCACGCCGTGTCCACAACATCCGGATCGCAACCGAGCGCGCGGCCCAATTCGCGGCCCACCTGGGCCACTTCAAGGCTGTGCGTCAACCGGGTGCGCACGAAGTCGTCGGTGTCCGGGGCCACCACTTGGGTCTTGGCCCCGAGCCGCCGGAGGGCTGACGAATGCAGCACCCGTGCCCGGTCCCGCTCGAAGTCCGAGCGGTAGGTATTCTTGCGGGGTTCCTGGACCCAGCGTGCCGAGTCGGCCTCCACATAGCCTGGAATGCCCGTTGCGTTTTCGGCCGGGCGTGCTGCAGACATCGCTTCAGTTCCCATGGGTATCTGCCTCCTCCGCTTGCCGTGCACCGGCGTCTCTTCAGCCCGTGCCTATGCAGCCAGTTTTCCACGACTCTGGCCGTGCGCGTGCACGCGCCGGTCCGGGCCGCGCTTTAGCCGCCTGAGACGTCGAGTTCGGCTGCGGCGATATCACGCGTCTGGTCCGCGTCCATCTGCCGGCTGAGAAGCCAATCCTTAGGCAACGCCGGCTTTTTGGGGGAACCTGCGCGTCCGCGCGGGCCTTCCGAATCGATGCCTGGGTACGGCAGGTCCATGTCCAGCTGGTCCAGCAGCTCGCGCAGGACCTCGAGCGTCGGCACCGTGGCCAGTTTGGCACGCAGCTCCCCTCCCACCACGTAGCCCTTGAAGTACCAGGCCATGTGCTTGCGGATCTCACGCAGCGCCTTGTACTCGTCGTTGCCGAAGGTTTCGATCATGAGCTCGGCGTGGCGGTAGACGCCGTCGGCCACCTCGCGCAAGCCCGGACGGTGGCGCTGGTCGCTGCCCTCAAAGGCGGCCTGGAGGTCCCCGAAGAGCCACGGGCGGCCTTGGCAGCCGCGGCCCACCACGACGCCGTCGATCCCGGTTTCGCGCACCATGCGGACTGCGTCTTCGGCGGACCAGATGTCCCCGTTGCCGAGGACGGGAATGTCCGGGAGAGCCTCGCGCAGGCGTGCGATGGCGGACCAGTCGGCCTGGCCGGAGTAGAACTGCGCGGCCGTGCGGCCGTGGAGCGCGACGGCGGCAACACCGGAGTCGCGGGCGATGCGGCCGGCGTCGAGGTACGTGAGGTGGTCCTCGTCAATGCCCTTGCGCATCTTGATGGTCAGCGGGATGTCGCCCTTGGAGGCTTCCTTGACGGCAGTCTGGACGATCGAGGTGAAGAGGTCGATCTTCCAGGGGAGGGCGGATCCGCCGCCGCGCCGGGTGACTTTGGGCACGGGGCAGCCGAAGTTGAGGTCGATATGGTCCGCCCGGTCTTCTTCGACGAGCATGCGCACGGCCTGGCCAACGGTGACGGGGTCCACGCCGTACAACTGCACGGAACGGACTTTTTCGTCGTCGTCGTGGGAGATGATGCGCAACGACTCCGGGGTGCGCTCCACGAGGGCACGGGAGGTCACCATCTCCGCGACGTATAGACCGCCGCCGTATTCACGGCACAGCCGACGGAAGGCCGAGTTGGTGATGCCGGCCATCGGGGCAAGGATCACGGGGGTGTCCACGGTGATCCGGCCGAGCTGCAGCGGGGGCAGTTCGAGCTTGGGCGAAGGGGGTGTTGCTACTACAGTCACCCGTCCATTGTCTCAAAGCGGGGCAAATCGACTGGACCGGCCGGTCGCGAGCCGGGCCGCTAGAGCAGCCAGCCGTTGTCTTCGGCGATCCGCACGGCCTCGGCGCGGGTCCGGCCGCCGGTCTTGGCCATCGCGGCGGACAAGTAGTTCCGCACGGTCCCTTCGGAGAGCATCGCCGACTTCGCGATATCGGCCACCGTTCCGCCGTCGGACGCTGCCTTGAGCACTTCCCCCTCACGTTCGGTCAGCGGGCTGTCTCCCGCGGTCAAGGATTCCGCGGCGAGCACGGGGTCCACCACCCTGAGCCCCTGATTCACGCGGCGCACCGCTTCGGCCAATTGCCGCGCCGGGGTGTCCTTGACGACGAATCCGGAGGCACCGGCCTGCATCGCGCGCTTGAGGTAGCCGGGCCGCCCGAACGTGGTCACCATGAGGACCCGGCACTGCGGCGCGGCCCGCCGCACGGCGGCTGCCGCGCTGATCCCGTCCAGGCCGGGCATCTCGACGTCGAGCATTGCCACATCGGCGGAGTGCTCGACGACGGCGGCCGCCACCCCTGTCCCGTCGCCCAGTTCCGCGACCACCTCGATGTCCGGCTCCAGTCCCAGCAAAGCCGCAAGTGCACCGCGCACCAGGGCCTGGTCATCCGCGATCACCAATCGGATGCTCATACCTCTACCGCCAATCTGAACCCTCCCAGGTCGCTCGGGCCAATACTGACCGTTCCGCCCGCGGCACCCACGCGTTCGCGGATCCCGGCCAGTCCGTTCCCGGAGCGGCCCCCGGAGGCCGGGCCGACGCCGTCGTCCTCCACCAGAACGCTCGACGCCGTCAACCGGACGCGGCAGCGCGCGGCGCCGGAGTGCCGCACAACGTTGGTGACGCCTTCGCGCAACACCCAGCCGAAGAGCTCCCGGTGACGCGCCGGAACCTGTTCGACGGTTCCCGGCAATTCGGCGTCGATCCCGGCCGATTCCAAGGCGGTCCGGGCCACTGCGAGTTCCGCCAGGACGTTGACGCCGCGGTAGCCGGCCACGGTGGCGCGGACGTCGGCGAGCGCGCCGCGGGCCAAGTCCTGCACCGCGACGATCTCGGCCGCGGCCCGGTCGCGGGCAGGGTAATCGCCCGGGACGGTGTCCAGCATCCTGCCTGCCAATTCGGCCTTCACGGCGATGACCGTCAGGGAATGCCCCAGGATGTCGTGCATGTCCCGGGCGACGCGGCTGCGCTCCGCCGCCACGGCTGTGTCGGCCAGTTCAGTCTGCGCTTCCCGGAGCCGTGCGGTCTGCCTGATCAGCCGCGCGAAGGCGGACATCATGAGGCCGAGGGACACGATGATCCCGGCCTGGAGCAAGGCCTGCTCCCCGTTGCCCGTCACCAACTGGGTGGTGAAGGAAGCGAGGGCCAATCCGACGATGAGGAAGAAATCCGCGCGCGGCGGAAGGGACGTCATGGCGATGGCGCAGGCGAGGAAAGTCCAGGTCCACAAGGCTTCCCTGCCGATGAGGAGGACGATCACACCGTTCAGCGCCAGCAGGATACCGGCGGACACAATGCCCGCCCGGACGCCCAGGCGCCAACTGATCTGGGGCAGGAAGACGTAGGCAGCGAAGAACACAATCAGGGACGCCGACGCCGCTACTTTCCAGGCCAGCGGCTCGTCCACGGACCACACGATGTTCCACGTCGGCCAGGCCCAGAGCAGGATGGAGAGTCCCGCCCCGATGAACCAGCCCCGTGGTCCGGGACCGCGGAACATGCTGCCGGTGAACAGCTGGCCGCTGAACGCGCTGCCGTTGAGCACATCCCTGAAAGAGCTTCCGCCTGCTTTGTTGGTCATGGTGCTCACCCTAGCGGCCTGTTCAGACACGTTTCGTGTCGCGGCGGAACGCCATCGCAGCCCCGGCCACGAAGATCACGAGCCAGATGAGCACGTTGACGATCCACGCCCAGTCGAACTCGCCTGTGATGGGGCTCCGGGCCAATTGCCCGATCCCGTAGGCGGGCGTGAACTTGGCGATGTTCCCGAAGGTCTCCCCCATGATCTCGATCGGCATGAACAGTCCACCGAGCATGGCAAGGATGGCAAGGGCCGGGCCGAGGATCTGCATGACATTCTGGCTCGGCATGAGGTATCCGACGAACAAGCCGAGTGCCGCGAAGACCAGGGAGCCCAGCCAGGCAACCAGCCCCGCCGTCAGCCAGGTCTGGGCATCCATGGTGACACCAGCCAGGGCACCGATGACGAACTGGGCCACGACGGCAACGAGGGACAGCGTCAGCGCAGCCATGGCTTTCACCGCGATGTACGCACCGGGCAGGAGGGGCGTGAGGCGAAGCTGGCGGCTCCAACCCTGGGCACGTTCCACTGCCACTTGGCTGCCGGCGCCCGTAGCAGCGGTCATCGCGGCATAGACCGTGAGGCTGATGAGGATGTACTGGCCGTAGCTGTGCCCGTTGGGCAGGAGCTTGTCCTTGTTGGACAAGCCGAAAATGAAGAAGAAAACGGCGGGCATGAATACCGTGAAAATGATGGTCCGGCGGTTCCGGAGCATCCGCTTGATTTCGATCCAGAGGAACGTGCGGTTGACCCCGCCAGCGGACGGTTTCCGTTCCTGGACGACTGTTGCCGTGCTCATACGAGGTCTCCTTCAAAAGTGATGCTCGTGGATTCCGGCACGGCATCGTCTCCGGTGAGGGCGACGAACGCCTCCTCGAGGTTGTTGGCCGCCACTTCGACGTCGTGGGCGCCCGTGTTGTTGAGCAGGTACCGCACGACGGCGTCCGAGTCGCCCGTGCGGACGGTGAGGCGGCCGCCGTCGTACTCGACACTTTCCGTCGGCGGCATCCCGGCCAAGAGCCCGCGCTCTGCCGCCGGAAGGGAAGCCTTGACGGTACGGCCCGAGGCAAGGTTCTTGATCTGGGCGGCGGTGCCGTCGGCGACGATGCTGCCTTGCCGGACCAGGACAATCCTGTCCGCGTAGGCGTCGGCTTCTTCGAGGTAATGGGTGGCGAAGATGACGGTCCGTCCGCGCTGGGCGTCGCTCCTGATGGCGGTCCAGAAGTCGCGCCGGCCCGCCACATCCATGCCGGTGGTGGGCTCGTCCAGGATGAGCAATCCGGGATCGGAGACGAGGGCCATGGCGAAGCGCAGCCGCTGCTGCTGGCCGCCGGAGCACTTTTCCACCTTGCGGTCGGCGATCTCCAGGATGCCCGCCCGCGCCAGGACTTCGTCCACGGGGCGGGAGGAATCGAACATGGCTGCGTTGAGCTGCACGGTCTCGCGGACGCTGATGTCCCGCAGCAAGCCGCCAGTCTGCATCACGGCTGCCACTTGGCCACGGGCGATGGCTCCCCGGGGAGTGTGGCCGAAGATGGAAACGCTTCCCTGGTCCGGGGCGCTCAAGCCGAGGATCATGTCGATCGTGGTGGTCTTGCCGGCCCCGTTGGGACCGAGGAACGCCACCACTTCCCCCGGCTGCACGGTGAGGTCGAGGCCGCGTACGGCATGGACCTTCCCGAAGCTCTTGTGCAGTCCGGCGGCGTGGACGGCCGGCACACTCGCTGTTGTCATGACTCTCCTTGGCTTTGGTTTACTCCACTACCCATCAAAGCCGGGATCCGCGTCCGGCGCCGGGGCGTGTGTCACCAATGAGGCATGACAAATGTCATGTCGGTTCTACTGTCCGCGTTCGGCTTCCCTGCGTGCCCGCCTGGTCATGACGACGGCGGCGAGCTCGCCCGTGTCGAACGATTCGAAGGCGTCTGCGGACCCGGCAGTTTCAAGCTCACGGACGTCGCCGTCGTCGTGGGCTGGTTCCGGATCCGCGGCAACGGCAGCCGCGAGCCGCCTCGGACCGGTCGCCTTCACCACCAGCACAGCAATCAAGGTGGTCACCGGGATGGCCAACACCAGGCCGATGGAGCCAACCAGCGTGCGGATGACTTCCTCGGACAACTCGGCACTGGTGAGGGCGTCGACCAGCGGGCGGTCGTACAGCATGACAATGATCAGGATGGGCAGTGCGGCACCGGCGTAGGCGAAGGCGATGGTGTAGACCGTGGAGGCGATGTGGTCCCGGCCGATCCTCATGGCCGAGGTGAACAGCTTCCGCGCGCCAGTCTCGGGTGCCAGTTCGTAGAGTTCCCACACTGCCGCGGACTGGGTGATGGTCACGTCGTTGAGGACCCCGAGCCCGGAGATGATGAGCCCGCAGAGGATGATCCCGGAAAGGGAGATCTTGTCCGACATGTTCACGAGCGTGGCGCCCTCGCTCGTGGCAATCCCGGTCAGGTTGGCCGCATCCGTGGCCCAGGCTGCCAGCAGCGCCGTAATGCCGAGGCCGAAGATCGTGCCCAGCAGCGCGGTGGAGGTCTTGGCCGAGAATCCGTGGGCGAAATAGAGGACCCCCATCATGATGGCCGTGGAGCCGACCAAAGCCACGAGCAGCGGCGGCTTCCCTTCCACCAATCCCGGAAGCATGAAGCTGACCATCACCACGTAGGCTCCGGCCAGCCCGAGGAGCGCCCTGAAGCCGCGCCAGCGCGCGACCGCAATGACCACCACGGCATACAGGATCGCCAGAAGGGCCATGGGAACGGTCCGCACGAAGTCCAGGAAAACGTACGACGGCGAGCCGTTGCCCGCCGCTGCGCCCTGCACCCCGGAGAGGTTCAGGTAACGGATGCTGTCCCCGACTCTGACGCCGTGGGACTTGGCGACATCCGGGTTGATGACTACTTTCACGGGGCTGCCGCCGTTATCCGGTTGCGTGGACGCGAAAGTGCATTGGGACCCCTGCGGCTGTGCGCCACTACTCTGGTTCGTGCCGTTCGTACTCGGCGCCTGCGTCCCTTGCGTGCAGCTTTCCTGGGTGACGGCTTGGATCTTGCCGGTATCGAACGTCACCCCGGGAGCGGCCGTGTAGGGGCTCGCGAAGGTGATGCCTTCCTTGCTCCCCGACGGCCACATGACGAGCATGGCTACGATCGTGAGCACGGCAATCGGAGCCAGCACGGCCACGAGGAGCCAGTTGGCCCGCTTGCGTGCCGCGAGCGCCGTCGGGCTTGGCTCGACATGCTCTGTGTGTCCGTGTGAATGGCCGTGACCCATTAGCTGCAAAACCTCATGCCCACAAGCCTACGTGGGGCAGCGCTGCGTCCCACCCAACTAACTCGCAGTTGTTGTCGTTATGAGCGCTCTGAACGACAACAAATGCGTGGGCCCACGCCGCCAGGGTTCCCTGGCCGAGCTTGCGAGGCGAGGGTGGCGGTGGGGATCAGTTGGGCTCGCTGGATACCCGAGTGCTTAGGCGGGTTTGATGTTTTGATTCACGTGGAAGAGGTTTCCTGGATCGTACTTGCCCTTGATGGCTTGCAGCCGCTCGTAGTTGACCCCGTAGTTCTCACTGATCCTGCCTTGGTCCTCCGCATCCATGAAGTTGATGTAGCCGCTCGCAGCAGAATGCGGACGGAGCGCCTCCGCGTAGTTGCGGGCCCAGGCTATGTTGGCTTCATTGTCCGCAGGGTCCGGCCACTGTGCTGCGATCACGGGGGCGAACTTCATCCCGCGGTTCGCGAAAGCTGTGTCCTGGGCTCCGACCCGGGCCGCCGCGCCGTCGATCGGGTAGACGTGGACCGCGGTGTTGAGGCTGGTGACCGTGGAACCAAATTCTGCATGCGCGTCGATGACGCCATCGTTGAGTTCACTGATGAAGTTGGCTTTCCAGTACCCTTGCAGGCCTTTGGGATTGAGCCCGTCAAACGCCACGTTGAGTGCCGGATAGGGCATCGGGGTGATCAGGGATCCGGCCACGGGTGCGGCTTCGAGGAACGGCTGCCAGCGGGCTTCGCCTTCTGCCATGTCTCCCGTCCACATCCCGACCACGACGCACACGGGCTTGCCGTGCCATTCTTCTGGAAGGAACGGCACGGGTGGGCCTTGATGGAATCCGAGGAACGCTCCGAACTCTTCGGGAGCGGAGTCAATGTAATCCCGGTAGAACTTCGCGACCGTCTCGGTGTTTTCCGCTCCATAGATGACAATCCCCACGTGGACCATGTCCACCGGGTGCAACTTGTATTCCAGTGACGTCACCACACCGAAATTGCCGCCGCCGCCCCGCAAGGCCCAGAAGAGATCCTCGTTCCGGGTTTCGTTTGCAGTCAGGAACTTGCCGTCGGCAGTCACCACGTCGGCGGAGATCAAGTTGTCACAGGACAGGCCGTGTTTGCGGGCAAGATAGCCGATGCCGCCACCCAGGGTCAGGCCCGCGATGCCGGTGGATCCCACAATCCCGCCGGTGGTGGCCAGCCCGAATGCATGGGTAGCGTGGTTGAAATCTGCCCAGGTTGTTCCCGCCTCGGCACGGGCCGTGCCGGCTTCGGGATCAACACGGACTCCGGTACGGTTGACGAAATCTATGACGAGGGCATCGTCCCAAGTCCCGAAGCCGGGTGCGCTGTGGCCGCCGCCGCGGATAGCCAATGGCAGGGAATTGTCCCGGGCGAAGTTCACGCTCGCGATGACGTCCGCCACCTGGGCCACCCGGACGACTCCTGCCGGACGTTTGTCGATCATCCCGTTAAAGACGGCACGGGCGGAATCATAGTCAGGATCACTTGGAGTGACGAGTTGCCCACGGAGCTGTTCACGCAGTCCGTCGAGGGCTGTTCCATTCATGGGTGTTACCGCCGATTCTCTTCATGAGACCGGATTCGTTCCACCCGCCGCTACCCCACCAGAGCAACGGCCGGGGCTTACGTCGTCATGCCTACACCCAGGGCAGCAGCGCCGTCAAGGCTTCCCCAACCAGCTTCCCCCGACTACCTCGCAGTTGTTGTCGTTATGAGGGCTCATAACGACAACAACTGCGAGTCACTTGGGCCAGCCGCCGGCTATTCGCTGACCACCAGGGTGTCCGCGCCGCGGAGCTTCGCTTTACCCAGCTCCAGCAAGGGATCGACGACGGCACGGACGGCCGTCATCGAATCGTCCACCTCAAGGAGCACGGGGTGCTGGTAGGCAATGAGCGCGAGCAGGCCACGGACTGCCTCCCTCGCCTCGTCATCCTGCAAAAGCGGATCGTGGCCAAGGAACACCTCCGATGGCTCGTCCGAGCTGCCCTGGGCATAGCTGATGGCGAAGGCCTGCAGCTTGCCCTTGCGGGTGGCCGGAACGCCCGTACCAAAAGCACTGGCCTTCGGAGCACGCAGCACGACCGCTCCGTGCGCCCCCGTCAGATCGTCGAGGAAAAGCCGTTGCACCGTGGGGATGCCCAGCTCGCCGGGGTTGTCCCAGTGGTGTACGGCGGTGTAGTACCGGCCTACGACGTCGCTCAGTTCCACGGATCCCGTGGCGAGGTCTTCGACTTGCTCGGACGCCGCTTCTTCGGAGCCGTCTCCAAACACCGGCAGCCTGAGCGGCTCGGGATCCACCACCACAAGCCGGGAGCGCTGGATCGGTGTTAGTCCCGCCCACTCGGCGAAGGCGGCACCGGCCGTGCCGGGCTCCACTTTGCTGCGCAGCTTGATGACGCCCGACGGCGACTGCCCGGCTTCGCGCCGCAGCATGGTCAGGAGCGTGGCCCCTATCCCGCTGCGTCGGTGGTCCTTGGCAACCTCGATGTAGGCCCAGAGACGTTCCGCGTGCAGGGACGCCTCATGGACCACACCCGCGGCCACCGGGATGCCGACGCCGTCAACGACGTCTTCCGCCACGATGCACCGGCGCCAAGGCTGGCCTTGACCGCTGTTGCTCGACGGTGCCAGGGCTGCGCGGAATTGCTGGGCCGGCAGGGTCTCGGGCCCGCCCCACATTTCCAGGAGCGCGAGGTCGTCGCCCTCACGCCATTCGCGGTACTCGATGGTCACGCTTAGGCGCCGATCAGTCGTGCGGCCAGGTAGCCCTCCACCTTGTCCAGGGACACACGTTCCTGGCTCATGGTGTCGCGCTCACGGATGGTGACGGCCTGGTCATCAAGGGTGTCGAAGTCCACGGTGATGCAGAACGGAGTCCCGATCTCGTCCTGGCGACGGTAGCGGCGGCCAATGGCGCCGGCGTCGTCGAAGTCGATATTCCAGTTCTTGCGCAGCTGGGTGCCCAAGTCCTTTGCCTTCGGGGACAGGTCCTCGTTGCGGCTCAGGGGCAGCACGGCTGCCTTGACCGGCGCCAGGCGCGGGTCAAGCTTCAGGACAGTGCGGACGTCGACGCCGCCCTTGGCGTTGGGTGCCTCGTCTTCGGTGTAGGCGTCCACGAGGAAGGCCATGAAGGAGCGAGTCAGGCCGGCGGCCGGTTCAATGACGTACGGCGTGTAGCGCTCGTTGGTGGCCTGGTTGAAGTAGCTGAGGTCCTGGCCG
Source organism: Arthrobacter sp. 05L417 (assembly GCF_056397865.1). Taxonomy (NCBI): domain Bacteria; kingdom Bacillati; phylum Actinomycetota; class Actinomycetes; order Micrococcales; family Micrococcaceae; genus Arthrobacter; species Arthrobacter sp. 05L417. Next base: position 377,781 of record NZ_JBFTOG010000003.1, on the reverse strand, counting down.
GAGGCCTTCGAGTGGGTGGAGAGGTCGAAGTCGGTGCGGTTGGCGATGCCCTCGAGCTCGCCCCACTCGGAGCCCTGGAAACCGAAGCGGTATTCGATGTCCGTGGTGCCCTTGGAGTAGTGGCTGAGCTTGTCCAACGGGTGCTCGAAGAAACGCAGGTTCTCCGGCCGGATGCCCAGGTCGGTGTACCAGGACATGCGTTCCTTCATCCAGTACTGGTGCCATTCTTCGTCCGTGCCCGGCTCGACGAAGAATTCCATTTCCATTTGTTCGAACTCGCGGGTGCGGAAGATGAAGTTGCCCGGCGTGATCTCGTTGCGGAAGGACTTGCCGATCTGGCCGATGCCGAACGGCGGCTTCTTGCGGGACGTGGTGAGCACGTTGCTGAAGTTGACGAAAATGCCCTGCGCGGTTTCCGGGCGGAGGTAGTGCAGGCCTTCTTCACTGGCCACCGGGCCGAGGAAGGTCTTGAGGAGGCCGGAGAACTCCTGCGGTTCGGTCCATTGGCCGCGGGTGCCGCAGTTGGCACAGGCGATGTCCTTGAGGCCGTTTTCGGCGGGACGGCCCTTCTTTTCCTCGTACTCTTCCTCGAGGTGGTCGGCGCGGTAACGCTTGTGGCAGGAAAGGCACTCGACCAGGGGGTCGGAGAACACCTCGACGTGGCCGGAAGCTTCCCATACCTGGCGGGGCAGGATCACGGAAGAATCCAGGCCCACTACATCTTCGCGGCCGCGGACAACGCTCTGCCACCACTGGCGCTTGATGTTTTCCTTGAGCTCGGCACCGAGGGGGCCGTAGTCCCATGCAGACCGGGAGCCACCATAGATTTCACCGGCCTGGAACACGAAGCCCCTCCGCTTGGAGAGGGAAATGACCTGGTCGAGGACGGATTTTGCTGCCATGGGTACTCCAATGTTCTACAGGGCCGCTGGGTGCGGTCCGTGGCTATGCTCTACGGGAACAGTCATTAAGGGGAAACGCTGTTTTGGGGAAGTGCTGTGCAGGAAGCTGCGTGTCCTAGCCTACCGGCCTTTGACCGCTGTCCTGCCTCCGGGACTGGCCCGAATGGCTCTTGGCGGGACGGCGGGAAGAGAGCGCGCCCTTCGGCCAAGGCAATGTGGCGACAATGATGGCGAACAGGGTCAGCAAGGTGCCAAGGATCGTGGGGAAGGCAACCACGGTTCCGGGAGCCGGCAGGACCAGGTCAAGTGCGAGGGATCCGAGCAGTTGCCCGGCGATCATCCCCAGCCCCGTCACGAGCACACCAAGGCTGCGGACCAACAAGGCCGCCAGGCCGATAAAGACGCAGCCCATCGGGCCGCCCACGTAATACCACCACTCAGCAGGCAGGGCGTGGCCGGGACCAACCACCAACACTTTGATGAGCCAGGTGATCCAGAGAATGACCGTTCCGGCCATGAAATTCACCAGCGTCGCGGCGATGGGGCTGCCGTAGTGCACGGTCGCGGTGCCGTTCATGGCCTGCTGGAAACTCATGAGGCAACCCGCCACGACCGGTAACAGGATCGGGAGCAGCAAGGACCCGACGTCGGCGGCCGCCCCGAGGCACGGCGACACGGCCCAGACGACGGCGGCGATCGTCAGGACGCTGCCGAGGATGCGGACCCCGGTGATCGTGCGTTTGCCGCCGGGACCGATGCCGAGCCGGTCCACGAAAAGGCCGCTCACGGTCTGCCCGGTGATCACGGCTACCGTGAACAACGCGACGCCAAGCAGGCCAATAGTGAACGATTGGGCAATCACGTAGAGGGCGCCGATCCCGCCGGCCACCACATAGAACCGCGGAAAGCTGCGCTCCTTGACGGCAGGCACTATCCGGCGCAAACCAGCGCGGCCTTTCGGCAGTGCAAGGCCGATCACGGCGATCAATACCAGCCCGGTAGTGAAGCTGACGACGGCGGCCGCGACGCCGTCGTCGAGCCTGGCCCCCAGCGCACTGTTGATCCGGCCTTGGACCGGAAGCAGGGTACCGTTCGCCACCGCAAGCAGCAGGCCGGTGAGCAAGGGAGGAGAAGTTCGCGGCATTTTCACCACCCTACTTCAGGCATCATTGCTTGTATGAGCAACCCGGAAATCGAAGAAATCCCCATCCGCGACGACATGATCCGACTCGGTCAGCTCCTGAAGCTCGCCAACCTGGTGGAAGACGGCGTGGAAGCCACGGAACTCATCAAGAATGGCCTGGTCAAAGTCAACGGCGAGATCGACGAACGGCGCGGCCGCCAGCTTCACGCAGGCGATACCGTGACCGTCAACGGACAGACCGTGCGGATCACTGCCGCTGCCTAGCAAACGCGGGGTCACTTACGGCCCATTACGCGCCCCAGGATGGGCCGTAAGTGACCCCGCGTTGCTAGGAGAGGACCTTGTGCTCCAAGAATTCGCCCACGTGGCCGATTTCCTGCTGGTTGATGCCGTGCCACATGCCTGTGTAGAGCACCTTGGTGAGGTCCGTGTGCTTTCGCACCCACCCCATGGTGTATTCGATCTTGTCCGGAGTAATGACAGGATCCTGCTGGTCGCGTCCCCAGAAGAGCGGCACGGAACCGTCCAGTTCGGCGTCGCGGAACGCGGGGTCGGCATCGGCGTCGACGGCGAAACCTGAAAGCCCGACGACGGCGGCGAAGTCCGCCGGGCGCTGCCGCAACAGCGAGGTGGCCATCGCCATGCCCATGGAGAACCCGAGGAGCGTTACCGAGCTGTGGTTGGACTTGCACGAGTCCAACCAGGAAAACACGTACTCTGCTGCGTCCTTGACGGCGTCGAGCGAGTAGTCGATGGACGCCGTGAGCGGGAACCACGTGAAGCCCGGGCCCGTGGCGATCGGTGCGCGGAGCGAAGCGACGACGAAGTCCCGGGGCAACAGGCCGGCAAGGCTGAAGAGGTCCTGCTCGTTGGACCCGTAACCGTGCAGCAGGACCAGCAATGGCTTCCCAGCCCGCTCCTCCTCTTCGTGGGACCACAAAACGACCGGGGCAGGAAAGGCGGAAGCTTGACTCATGGGACTATTCTTACAGTTACCCATGAGTAACAAGCCACAGGCGCGTGGCGTTGCAGCAAGAGGCAGGATATCGACGTGAGTGACATTGATCCCACGGTGGGACCAAAGCCGGACGAACGGATTCATCCGTGGACCCGCTACGTGGCATTGGGTGATTCCTTTACCGAAGGGATCGGCGACCCCGAGCCCAACAACCCCGGGGGACATCGTGGCTGGGCCGACCGCGTAGCCGAGGAACTGAGCCGGGGACACCGGGATTTCGCCTACGCCAACCTGGCCATCCGCGGGCGGCTCCTGCAGCAGATCCTCGACGAACAACTTAGCCCGTGCATGGACCTCAAGCCGGACCTCGTGAGCATCTCCGCAGGCGGCAACGACCTTATCCGTCCCGGCGGCGACCCCGACGCCTTGGCGGAGAAACTCGATGCCGCCGTGCAGACCCTGAGTTCCGAAGGCGCCACCGTGGTTCTCTTCAACGGTCCGGACACCGCGTCCTCGGTCCTCGGCCGGATCCGCGGCAAAGTGGCCATCTACAACGAAAACCTCCGCACGGTTGCCGCCCGCCACGATGCCGTGATCGCCGATATGTGGTCCCTGCGGCAACTCTCCAACTCCCAGATGTGGGACGAAGACCGCCTGCACTTCTCGCCGCTCGGCCATCACACCATCGCAGCAATGGTCCTCGATTCCCTCAATGTGCCGCACAACCTCGAGCCGCTGTCCCCGAAGCCGCTCCCCCAGCGCAGTTGGCGCGAGGCCCGCTCGGGCGACCTCGTATGGGCACGGGAGTACTTTGTCCCGTGGGTCATCCGCCGGATCCGTCACCAGTCCTCCGGTGACGGAATCTTGCCGAAACGCCCGACGCCGGGACCTGTCTTCGGTCCTGCCGACGCCATCCTGCCCCGGAGCTGACCGGGAACCACGAGGTGGGTCACAGGGAGCGGAGCTAAGCTGGTGAAAGACAGGGAGGCCCCCACCGTGAACAATTTGATCTTCTGGATCATCGTCTGCTCTTGGCTGATTCCCATGGGGATCCGCATGTACAACCGATCGCGCCAGCGCAGGCTCCGGGACTTCCCTCCGCAGAATTACCCCGCGCCGCCCTATCCTCCACAGAACTACCCCATCGGATACCCGGAGCAGCCTCCGCTAGTGCTCCCGGCTGAACCCCAACTCCCGGTGGCGACGCCCGCGCCGCAGGCCGCTCCGCCGTCGTCGGCTACTCCCCAAGCGAACAGCGTTCCCCAGCCGAACAGCGCTCCCCAAGGCTACCGGGCACGGAAACTGGCCGAGCTGGACCAGGAGTACAGCGACGGGAAAATCGCGATGGAGGACTACATGAAGCTCCGCCAGGAAATCATGAACGGCTGATTCAGCCGAAGAAGGCCTCTCGCAGCTGGGGACCGAGCTGGCCGATCTCGGTGAGGAACCCGTCGTGCCCGATCGGCGCCTCGATCACGTGAACGGGAACCTCTCCGGGCAAGGCCTTGGCCAGCTCGTGGGATTGTTCCGGGAAGTAGAGCCGGTCCGAGTCCACCGAGGCAACGAAGAACTTCGCGGTTGCCACGGACAACGCATCCTCCAATGAGCCCCGGCCGCGGGTGATGTCGTGGCTCATGAGCGCCTCGGTGATGGCGATGTAGCTGTTGGCGTCGAAGCGCTGGACCAGCTTGCGTCCCTGATGGTCGAGATAGCTCTCCACCTGGTAGCGGCCCCGGTCCCCCAGCGCGGCAGCCTGGAGGGGCGCCTCGCCGCCCTGGGCGTTCCGGCCGAAGCGGAAGTCCAGTTCATCCGCCGAACGGTACGTGATGTGGGCGATCCGCCGGGCAAGGGCCAACCCCGCCTCGGGGGCGGACTGGCCATAGTAGTCGCCGCCGTTGAAGTCGGCGTCCTGCCGGATGGCGAGCGTCTGGGCCTGTGCAAACGCGATCTGCTCGGCAGTGCTGTACGCCCCGATCGAAATCACGGCGCATCGCTTGACGCGGTCCGGATAGCTGACGGCCCATTCCAATGCACGGGCACCGCCCATGGACCCGCCCACCACGGTATGCCAACTGCGGATCCCCAGGACGTCGGCCAGCCGGGCTTCGGCTACGGTGCTGTCCCGCAGGGTCACGAGCGGGAAGCGGGAGCCCCACGCCTTGCCGTCGGGAGCGCTCGACGACGGCCCGGTGCTGCCGTAGCAGCCTCCCACGATGTTGACGGAGACCACGAAGTAGCGGTCCGTGTCGATGGTGGCGCCGGGGCCGACGAGTTGCTCCCACCAGCCTTCTTCATCGCTCTCGCCGCGGGCCACATGGGTGCTTCCGGTCAGGGCGTGTTCCACCAGGACGGCGTTGGAAGAGTCTGCGTTGAGCCGCCCCCACGTCTCGTACGCAAGGACGACGTCCGGCAGGAAACCTCCGGCCTCCAGTTCGAGTCCACCCACGGAAACATACTTGAGGGTTCCGTCCTGGGTACCGGAAAGGGGTATGGCTGTTGCAGCAATTGTCATTCGTTGACACCTCACATCGCGCTTGCCCGTCGCCAATACAGCGAAGGGCCAGGTCTTCACCCGGGGCACCCCACCGCGAATGGAGGGTTGCCGGCCAGCAAGCCGGGGCTGTCGCTGGCACTCATGACCTATAGGAAGAGTCTAGGAAAACCGGACCCCTTCTGACGAAGATTATGACATCTTTGTGACACTTGACCGCGTTTTGTTCATGAAGTTGAAGCCCAGGAGGCCGGTCGGCGAAGATTCGTCCTGCGTCGCCGGCCAGCCTCCCTGCGCCATCCGGGGCAGTACTAGGCGCCCTTGGCTGCCCGGAATCCCGACTCGAGGTCCGCGAGGATATCGTCGATGTGCTCGATCCCGACGGACAGCCGCACCAGGCCCGGAGTCACTCCGGCCACAGCCTGCTGTTCGGGCGTCAACTGGCTGTGCGTCGTGGACGCCGGGTGGATGACCAAGGAACGGACGTCGCCGATATTTGCCACGTGGGAATGCAACTCCAGGGCGTCCACGAAGCGTTTGCCGGCATCGATCCCGCCGCGGATGGTGAAGGACACCACCGCGCCGGTGCCCCGGGGTCCGTACTTCCGTCCGCGTTCGAACCACGGGCTGGAAGGCAGCCCCGCGTAGGCGACCGATTCGACGTCGTCGCGCCCTTCGATCCATTGCGCCACCTTGGTGGCATTGTCCACGTGGCGTTCCACCCACAGGCTGAGGGTTTCGATTCCTTGCGAGATCAGGAAAGCGTTGAACGGTGAAACGGCCGAGCCAAGGTCGCGCAGGAGCTGGACGCGGGCCTTGAGGATGTAGGAAAGGTTCGCGCCGAGGGCACCGTCCTTGCCGAGGTCGCGGGCATAGACCAGGCCGTTGTAGCTGGGGTCCGGGGTGTTGAAGTTGGGGAACCGCTCAGGGTCCTTGCCGAAATCGAAGTTGCCGGAGTCCACGATGACACCGGCAATAGCAGAACCGTGCCCACCCAGGTACTTGGTGGCCGAATGCACCACGATGTCCGCGCCCCACTCGATGGGCCTGATCAGGTAGGGCGTGGCGAGGGTGTTGTCCACGACGAGCGGGACTCCGGCCTCATGTGCGGTGCGGGAGACGCCCTCGATGTCCAAAACGTCTTGGCGGGGGTTGGAGACGACTTCGGCGAAGAACAGCTTGGTGTTCGGCTGCACGGCGTCGCGCCAGTGATCGAGGTTGTCCGGGTCTTCGACGAAGGTGACCGAGATTCCGAACTTCTTCAGCGTGTGCGCCAGCAGGTTGTAAGTCCCGCCGTAGAGGCTCGGGCTGGCGACCACGTGGTCACCGGCCTCGGCCACGTTGAGGATGGCGAACGTTTCCGCGGCCTGGCCGGAGCTCAGCAGGAGCGCCGCCAAGCCTCCTTCCAGGCTCGCTATGCGCTGTTCCACCGCATCCTGCGTGGGGTTGCCGATCCGGGTGTAGATGGGCGCCAATTCGGCCAGCGCAAAGCGGTTGGCCGCGCTTTCCGCACTGGGAAAGACGAATGAGGTGGTCTGGTAAATGGGGAGTGCCCGGGCGCCCGTGGCGGCGTCAGGCTCCTGGCCGGCGTGGATCTGGCGCGTTTCGAATGACCATCCTTGGGACATGCGGACTCCTGGTTGTCTGGGCGATTTGCCGTGCTTCAGCCTGCCGGCCTGCGGGATTAAGCCAGCCGGCGTTCGGTTGCCGCCAGTCTAGGGACGGCGTTGCGGGCTCCGGAAGCTTTGTGACGAACACGGTAGTTTTCGGTCCTGGCGCGTCCTGAAGTGACCCTGAGCTGCCTTTTCGATACATCCCACCTTAGTTAGGCTTGACTTAGCTGAGAGCTCCATCACAAAGTGCCAAGATGAAGCCATGCGCATGGATCACGTCTCTTACGCTTGTGAACGAGATGGCCTCTTGGCCACCACCGAGCGGATTTCCGCAGCATTGGGAGTGGACGCAGTCCGGGGCGGAGTGCACCCGCGCTTCGGTACCCGGAACATGATCATTCCCCTTGCTGACCACAAATACCTGGAGGTTGTCGAGGTCCTTGACCACCCGGCATCCGACAAGGCACCTTTTGGACAAGCCGTCCGTGCACGCTCCGCCGCGGGAGGTGGATGGATGGGCTGGTGCGTCGCTGTTGACGACCTGAGCCCGTTCGAACAGCGGCTCGGACGCGCCGCGGTTCCCGGCAACCGCAAGTTTCCGGACGGGCGCGAACTCGTCTGGTCGCAGATCGGAATCCTGGGACTCATCGCCGATCCCCAGGTTCCGTACTTGCTCCGTTGGGAGGGCGACCCCGCACTTCATCCGTCCCTCGTCTACCCGAGCGACGTCAAGATGTCCAGCCTCACGATCGCCGGCTCGGCGGAGCGCGTCACCGAGTGGCTCGGAGAACCCGTGGAGAAGCCGCTTGAGGACGTCGCCGTCCAATGGATGGCACCGCACGGAACGCCGGGAATCATGTCGGTAACGTTCGAAACCGCCAACGGAGCCGTCACCATCTGACGGACCCTCGCATCACCTTCTGAGGGACATCGGGCGAGGAGGCCCGGAAAACTTCGGCCGCCATATGCGGGTGCCAATGACGTCACCCAGCGATGGCGGCCGAAACCTTTTAACGCGCCTTACCCCAGCCCGACGGCCTTGCCGAAGACGCTGAAGCCGACGAACGCCACAATGTCCAGGAGTGCGTGCGCCACCACGAGCGGCATGACCCGTTTGGTCTTGGTGTAGATCCAGCCGAACACGAGGCCCATGACCGCATTGCCGATGAACGGTCCGAAGCCTTGGTACAGGTGGTAGCTGCCGCGAAGGAGCGCGCTGAGCACGATCGCCAACGGTGTGCTCCATCCGAACTTCGCGAAACGGTCGAGGAGGTAGCCCACCACGATGACTTCCTCGACGACGGCGTGCCGCACCGCGGACAGGACCAGAACGGGCACTGTCCACCAGTAGGAGTCCAGGCCGCTGGGGATGATCGCCGTCGTGATCCCCAGGGCGCGGCCGGCCGCATAGAGGCCCAGCGACGGGATCCCGATCAGCGCGGCGAGGCCCAGTCCTTGCAACGTGTCGCGGCCCGGGCGGGCGAAGTTGAAGCCCAGCCGGGTGAAACCCGATGGACTCTCCGCGGTCTGGCGGTGCAAGGACAGGAAGTAGAACACCAACACCACAGGGACCAGCGCGAACGCGATATCCAGCAGTTGGTAGGTGAGGTCGAAGTACTCTCGCGTGCTCTGCGAGCGGTTGAGGGTGGACGTCGCATGGGCCAAAGGCCCCTGGGTCATCTTGTCCAACAACTGCACCACGGAGTACACGGCCGATTGGCCCAGAGACAGGCCAAGGACAATCAGTACTTCGGCGCGCAACCGGCGCGTTGAGGCTAGGAGCATGCTCCTATCTTGCCTTCATTTCCCTGATGTTTTCCTTGAGCCGGGTCCCCGGAGTCCGCTTGCATGGGCCGGGCTGCTCCTGACCCTATGCTTGGTGGGATGAGCGCGCCCGCACGAATCTTCATGATCCGGCACGGCCAGTCCGCCGCCAACGCCGACACTTCCATCTACAACCGTGTGCCCGATTACCGCATCCCACTGACGGAGCTTGGCGTCGGGCAGGCACGGGCAGCGGGTGAGGTGCTGCGCAGGAAGCTCGCCGGCGAACCCGTATGCGTTTACGTCTCGCCGTACCTTCGGGCATACCAGACCCTCGAGGCACTGAATCTGGGCAGCCTCACGGAAAGGGTGATCGAGGAGCCCCGGCTGCGTGAACAGGACTGGGCCAACTTCCAGATTGCCGGAGACATCGGGGACCAGAAGGAGCTTCGCAACCTCTACGGACATTTCTTCTACCGGTTCCGCGAGGGCGAATCAGGCTCCGATGTCTACGACCGGATTTCGTCCTTCATGGAAACGCTGTACCGGCATTGGGAAAAGCCCGATTACGCGCCCAACACCCTGCTGGTAACCCATGGCCTCACCATGCGGCTCTTCTGCATGCGATGGTTCCACTGGTCGGTGGAGTACTTCGAGTCCCTCAACAACCCCGGCAACGCGGAGCTACGGACACTTATCCGCAACGACCAGGACAAGTACGATCTCGACACGCCGTTCAGCCAGTGGGTGCAGCGCAGCACGGACGAAACCGTGCTGAACGCTCCCCCGATGGTTTTCTAACGGCCACAACGCTGCTAGGCGTCCTTGGCGACGATCACTTCGGTGCCGCTGGCTTCAAATGCCGCCTTGTCCTCTGCCGTGATGCCCGAGTCCGTGATGAGCCTCCGGAAGTCGTATCCGGCCATCGCGGCGAAGGCACGCTTGCCGATCTTCGTGGAGTCGGCCAGGACATAGGAGTCCGTGGCGCGCCGGGCCATGACGGTGTTCACCATGGCTTCTCCCTCGTCGGTGATGGTGGGGCCGATCTTCGGATCGACTCCGTTGACGCCGATAAAGGCGATGTCCAAGGCAACCTTCTGCATGATGACATCGGTGTAGGGCCCCACAAGTTCGTAGGAACGCGGGTTCAGGATGCCACCGGTGACCATGATCTTGATGTTAGGGCGCACGGCAAGCTGGGCGGCGATGTTGATCGCGTTGGTGACCACAGTCAGCATTGGGCGGTTGGAGGGCGCGTTCAGGTCTTCGCGGGTGGACAGCACTTGGGCCAAGGCCGTGTTGGTGGTGCCGCCGCTCAGTCCGATCACGGCCCCGGGCATGATGAGCTCGGAGGCCGCCAAGGCAATCTGCTGCTTTGCCTCGGCGTGATCATCCCTGTTGTAGCGCCCCGGGAGTTCGTAGGCCACTGATCCCGTGGTTGCACCGCCACGGGTACGGCTCAGGAGCCGCTGCTTGGCGAGGCTGTCCAAGTCACGACGGGCCGTGGCTGGCGAGACTGCCAGGCGGGTCACGATATCCTCGACCTCGACATGCCCTGACTCGGCGAGGAGATCAAGGATGGCTGTCAGTCGATCGTTGCGGGTCATCACGAACCTTCCGGAAATTGGGACTAATTCACCTTCGCGAACAGCGTCAGCAGACGTGCGGTTTCCAACACCAGGGCGTCCCGTCCGGCCTTGATGTACTTGCGGGAGTCCACCACGGAAGGGTTGGCATCCAGGTACTCACGGACGGCGCGGGTGAAGAACCCGTTCAAGTGTGTGGATACGTTGATCTTAGTCATACCGGCCCGGATTGCCGCCACCAGCATTTCATCTGCTACTCCGGAGGACCCGTGAAGGACGAGCGGCAGCTGGACGGCCTGCTTGAGCCGGGTGATGAGGGCCAAGTCCAAGGCGGCACTGCGTTCGGTCATGGTGTGCGAGGAACCGACGGCGACGGCGAGGGCGTCAACGCCGGTGGCATCCACGAAGGAGCGGGCCTCCGCCGGATCCGTCCGGACTCCCGGAGCATGGGCACCGTCCTTGCCTCCCACCTTCCCAAGTTCGGCCTCGACGTAGACCCCGTGCTCCCGGGCGTATCTGGCGACCCGACGCGTGACGTCAACGTTCGAGCCATAAGGCAAGTGCGCGCCGTCGTACATGACGGAACCGAACCCGAGGTCGACGGCCTGCAGGGCCAGCTCTTCGGATTCGGCATGGTCCAGGTGCAGGGCCACGGGCACCGAGGAGTCCCGGGCGATGGACATGGCACCCCGTGCAATCGGCACGAGCCCGCCGTGGAAACGGACGCAGTTCTCCGAGATTTGCAGGATCAACGGGACGCCTGCCGCCTCCGCCCCGGCAACCAGGCCTTCCGCGGTTTCGAGGTGGATGACATTGAAGGCGCCCTGTCCGATGCCATTGGCCGCGGCGGTATCCATGAGTTCCCGTGTACTGACGAGCGTCACAGGGTCTCCTTCCAGCTGAGAATGAGTTGGTCTTCGAGGTCCGTATAAAGCGGCGAGATCTCACCGGCGGCAGGCATGAGCACTGCGGCGGCGGACCAGGCTGTTGCCCGGCGGAGGATCGTAGGGATGTCGGTGATGCCGGCGGCGAGCGCGACGGCGGCCGCCGCCACTCCGGCGTCGCCGGCTCCCGTGGGGTTGCCGCTGAGTGGTTCCGGGAGCCGGGCGCTCCAGTAGCCTCCGGGGGCGGCATGGTGGAACGCGAGCATGCCTTCGGCACCGGCGCTGACCAGGACTGTCCTGGCACCCAAAGCGATCAATCGCCGTGCCGCGACATCCAGGCTGCTTTCCCCTGTTGCTTCGAGGAGTTCGTGGTTGTTGGGCTTGAGGAGGTCCGCCCCGGCCCGCGCGGCGGCGATGATCCCGGGACCGGAGGTATCGACGACGGCGGGAATCCCGGCGTCGTGCGCCAGGCTCACCAGCGCCGGGTAGAAGTCGGCCGGCGCGCCGGGTGGCAGGCTGCCGGAACCGACGAGCACGCCTGCGCTCTCCCCGTCGAGGGCGTCGACGACGGCGGCTGCCAGCGCCTGCCATTCGGACGGTTGGAGGGGGCTCCCCTCTTCATTGAAAATGGACGTTTCGCCACCCACCGTGTCCACGAGGGCGATGCTGCGCCGTGTTTCCGCGGCGACCGGAATCAATCGGTGCGGCACGCCGCTGCTGAGCAGTTCGGCGGCGAATTCGGCACCGGCCGGGCCGCCCGAGGGCGCGAGTGCCAGCACGGGATGGCCCAGCTGGTGGGCCACGCGCGCAACATTGAGGCCTTTTCCGCCTGCGCGGCTGAGCGGTGCGGCTACGCGATGACTTGCACCGGGGGTGATCCCGGCGACGTGATAGCTGAGGTCGATGGCCGGGTTGGGCGTGACGGTGATGACCCGTTTCATGGCGTGGTTCATCGTCCCGTCCCCGTGCCGGAGGCGGCCTTCGCGGCCGGGAGCAGGGCCCGGGCCCTCATGGCGGCGCCGAGCAAGCCTGCATCCTGGCCAAGTTGCGCGCGCATGATGATCGGCCGGCGTTGGAAGTCGAGGAGTTCGTCAAGGCGCGAACGGAGCGGCTGGAGGAGTCCTTCTCCCGCTTCGGCAAGGCCGCCGCCCACAACCACTGCTTCGGTGCCGATGATGCTGACGCATTGGCTGAGGCTGAAGGCGAGGGCGTCCACCGCGTCGGCCCAGATCCGGGCTGCAAGGGCATCGCCCGCTTGGGCCCGTTCGAGGACTTCACGGGCACCGGCGCGCGGAGTTCCGGCCTTGTCGCTGTAACGCCGGGCGATCGCTCCGGCGGAGCCGACGGCCTCGAGGATCGCGGTCCCGGGACCGTCCGGGTCCGGTACGAGGGCGTGGCCCAGTTCCCCGGCGAAGCCGCCTGCGCGCACCGGGTACCCGTCGGAGATGACGGCGGCGGCGATCCCGGTGCCGACCACCATCACCACGACGTTGCGAAAATCGCGGGCCGCTCCGAAACGGAATTCGGCTTCGGCCGCCGTGCTGACGTCATGCCCGAAGGAGACCGGCAGCCCGAGGCGCTGCGCGGCCTTTTCCCCGAAGGGAAAGTTCCGCCAACCCAGGTTCGCCGAATAGATCCCCACCCCGGTGTCTGAGTCAACGATTCCCGGAACAACAATGCACGCGGCTTTCGCCGGGTGGCCCGGGAACTCAGCGGCAAACTCAGCCGCCAATGCCGCAACGGCGTCCAGGATTGCCTCGCCCGGCCGCAAGGGATCATGCGGCGTAGCAGTGCGGCGCAAACCCAGGACATTCCCGGCCGTGTCGACAAGGCCTGCCTTCAGGTCCGTCCCGCCCACATCAAAGGCCAGGACTGCGGATTCAGCGGCTCCGAGAACCATGGGATTACCTAGGCCGTGGCGTTCAGGACGACAGAGCGCGTGAGGTTGCGCGGCAGGTCCGGGTTGAGGCCGCGCACGCGTGCCCGCTCCAGGGTGACCTTGTGGACCCGTGCCAGCTCGGCGAGCGGGTGCTTGCCGGTGTTGACGTAGAGGGCGCCCGTGCGCCCCATGTCGGCGTCCAGTCCCTCGGGCTGCGGGCCAAAGATCCACGTCACCCGGCCAGGTGCAGCAATGGAAATGGGACCGTGCCGGTATTCCATCGCCGGATAGGATTCGGTCCAGCCCTGCACTGCCTCACGCATCTTGAGCCCGGCTTCGTGGGCCAGCCCAACCGTCCAGCCCGTGCCGAGGAAGGTGAACTGTTCAGCGTCGAGCAGCTCCTGGGAAACAGGTTCGGTCACAGCGGTACGGGCGTCCTCGATTGCCGTGCCGAGTTCGATGCCCAGGCTCGTCAGGAGGTACACGAGGGCCGTCGTGGCGAAGCGGGTCTGGACCACCGATTTCTCGTCGGCGTAAGGGAGGCCGATCACGGCGTCGGCCAGGGTGGTGATAGGCGAATTCACGTCCCCGATCACCGCAACCGTACGGACTTTCCCGCGCAAGGCTTCCAACAACTCAAGAACCTCAGTGGTGGTGCCGGAGCGGGTGATGGCGATCACGGCGTCGTACTGGCGGCCCGCGCTGTTGTGATTGAGGAAGGCTTCGGACGCTGCGAACGCGTCCGTGACGCCCTTGCCCGCGGCTTCGCGGGCAGCGGCATAGCTTTGCGCCATGAACCATGAGGTACCGCAACCAACGACGGCGATCCGCTCACCGTCGGCGGGAAGCAGGTGCTCCGCCTTGGACTGCTCGATGGCCCGCTGCCAGACCTCGGGCTGCGAAACAAGCTCTTCTTCCATGAAGGCCCCGAGGGTGTTGTTACTCATCGCACTTACCATTCCTGTCCGCGCTTCGTCGACGCGCTCTTCAACACTCAATGATTTGACGTTTTATGATCCATATAAACACTAAACGATCATATTCAATCGCACAAGGATCGTTGCGACCGCAAGGCGCGCCTGGCAAATGGGAATGACTACCCCCAGGGCGGAACCCCGCCCTGGGGTCGCTAGAGTGCACAAGCAAAAGCAGGGCCCCTCCGCGTGGAGAGGCCCTGCCGGTGTTGCGAAAGTGTGTTGCGGTAGGCGGCCCTAGACCGCGCGGACGCCTGCCCGCCACACCGCGAAAGTCAGCGGGATGCCGGGACGGTACGCCAGGTGCGTCGCCGACGGCGCCTTGAGCATGTGCAGGTCGGCGCGGTGCCCGACGGCGATCGAACCCACCGCCCGTTCGCCGTCGACGTCGTTGCCCGACTCCCTGCCCAGCGCCAGCGCGCCGCCGTAGGTGGCCGCCCGGACGGCTTCGTGGACGCTCAAGTGCATCTGCAGCACCGCCGTGGTGACGCAGAAGGCGATGGAGCTCGTGTAGGAGGTGCCGGGATTGCAGTTTGCGGCCAAGGCAATCTGCACCCCCGCGTCGATCAACGCGCGGCCCGGCGCGAGCGGCTGCCGGGTGGAGAGATCGCAGGCAGGCAGGCACGTGGCCACCGTGCCGCGCGTGCCCGCTCCGGTGGAGGCATCCCAGCCGCTCCAGGTTCCGGCGAGCGCCTCGATATCGGCCGCTGAAAGGTAATTGACGTGGTCAACGCTGGCAGCACCGAACTCCACGGCCAACTGCACACCAGGTCCTTCACCCAATTGGTTGCCGTGCACACGCAGGCCCAGGCCCGCATCGCGGCAGGCGGTCAGGACGCGACGCGACTGTTCTTCAGTGAAAGCGCCGCGCTCGCAGAAGACATCGGCCCAGCTGACATACGGGCGGACGGCGTCGAGCATCGGACCGCAGACGAGGTCCGTGTATTCCTCGGCGTCGGCACCGGCCGGGACCAAGTGCGCGCCGAGGTAGGTGACTTCGTCCACGGTCGCTGCCGCGATGCGTGCGCTGCGGGCCTCGTTTTCAAGGTCCAGTCCGTAGCCGGTCTTGCTCTCAAGGTAGGTGGTGCCCTGGGAAACGGCTTCGGCCACGCGCCCGGCGGCGAGTCGCGTCAGTTCCTCGTCGCTCGCGGCGCGCGTGGCGCCGGTGGTGACGGCGATGCCGCCGGCGCTGTAGCTCTGGCCGGCCATCCTGGCCTCGAATTCGGCGGTGCGGTCCCCTGCGAAAATCAGGTGCGAGTGCGAGTCCACCCAGCCCGGGAGCACCGCGCGGCCTTCCGCGTCCACGTGCTCATCAGCCGAGGGAGCCTCCGACGCCGGACCGATCCAGGAAATCCGCTCACCTTCGATCACCACGGCGGCGTCCTTGAGGACACGGTGCTCCGCGTCCTGGGTCATCAGTTCGCCGATGTTGCTGATCAGTGTGCTCGTCTGCCCGCTCATGAACCTATTGTTCAACGGCGGATGGACCAACGGGCCGCCGCCAGCTCCCTCGGTGTCCGGGATACCGGACTGATGCCGGATGTGTGGTCCAGGATTTCCGCGGCCGCGAGCTCGGCGATGGCGGAAGAGGTCTGGAAACCGTAGCCGCCTTGGCCTGCAAGCCAGAAAAAGCCCGGAGCCTCGGCGTCGAAACCCACCACGGGAACGCCGTCGGCGGCCTCGGTGCGCAACCCGGTCCAAGCCTTGGCCACGGAGCGTATGCCCAGCGACGTGATCGAGTTCAGCCGGACCACCAGCTCTTCCACGTCGCCGGGACGCGGCTGTGCGTCTTCGGGGCCGCTCGGCACCGTCTCCGACGGCGAAATGAGCACTTGCGCCCCCTCACGCCGGAAGTAGTAGGAGTCATCCGCCGCCGCCACCATGGGGCTGCCCACCGGAAGGGGGCGTTCGACGTCGACGATGGCCGCGGTGCGCCGGAACGGCTGCAAGCCCAGCTTCTCCACCCCGCTGAGCACCGCGAGTTCATCCGCCCAGGCACCGGCTGCGTTGACCACGACGGCGGACTGGAAGCCTTCCAGCCCGGCGCCCAGTTGCCAGCCGGAGCGGAGGCGTTGGGCCGAATGGACCCGGGCGCCGGTGATGATGTCCACTCCCCCGGCTTCGGCGCGCTGCCGGTGGTCTTCCAAGAGCACGGGTGCGTTGCAGGCGAATGACCCGGTATCCAGGCCCGCGGCCGTGAAGGACCCAGGGTTCAACGCCGGGCACAGCTCAAGGGCTTCGGCGTGCGTAATGTGGTGCATGTGCCCGCTGGCTTCTGCCTTGACGGTGGCTTCGTCGCCCACCAACATGAACGAGCGCGGTTCCAGTACCGGTACCGGCAACGCGGCGTCGCGGGCTCCCATCAGTTCCAGGGTGCGGACGGTGAGTTCCTGCACGACGGCGGGTCCGTAGCTTGGGATCAATTGCCGGGCCGAGCGGGAGGATGTGTGGTAGGCCAGTATCTGTTCGGCCTCCACGAGGGCCACCGAGCACCGGCCGGCCAGCGCCGAAGCCAGCGACAACCCGGCGATGCCTCCACCGACAATTACCACGTCATAGTTTGCAGCCATTCCTCCATCCTGTCAGCGCACACGCCCAGATGCGAGGGGGAGGTGGTGGGGCTAGTCCACCGCGGACCGCTTGATGCCCATGTAGGGGGTCCACCATGTGAGGGGCTCCGTGACGGTGAAGCGCCGCCCCGAGATCGAATCCGCTGGAACCCGCACGAAATGGTCTTTCTTGCCGGCTTCCCAAGGAAAGAGGGGCAGCGAGAACGAGTTGACGACGTCGTCGATCTGCTTGACCGGCGCCGCTTTGCCGTGGAGCACAACACTCCATGCGACGCCGGTGTCGGCGTCGACGCCGTCCACTTCCATGGCCACCGGGAATTCGCCCAAGGCCGCGGCAAGCTTTGTGCCCGCCCCGGTCCTGAAGACAACCGTCCCCTGGTCCACGGTGTAATTGATCGGAAAAATGTCAGGGTGGTCTCCGAGCCACACCGCCAGCCTGCCAACGGACACGCCCCTCAGGAGATTCCAGCATTGCTGCGAATCCAACACCTCGGTGACGGGTTGTGCTGCATCTTTGTCCATGTTGCAGATACTAGGCCTCCGATCCCCCTTGGGACAGGGTTGCCAGGAAGGGGACTCAGCGCAGGTACTGGAGCTCCTCGAAATGACGGATGTAGTCATCCAGTAGCGCTTCTGCCACCCTGACCGAGTCCACGAGCGGGTTCATCGCCATCGCCTTGTAGGCAGAGCTCCGGGAACCCGTGAGCGCAGCGTCGATCGTGGCTCGTTCCACCGCCTTGGCGTTGACGACAAGTCCCCGCGCGTAGTCCGGAAGAGACTTGGCGGGGAGCAAGCGGACTCCGCCCGCATCCACGAGGCACGGCGCCTCAATGACGGCGTCGGCGTCGAGTTCTGCCAGGGTGCCCTTATTGGGGACGTTCAGGATCAGGCGGGCCGTTTCCCCCTGGCTGATGGCACGCATGATCGCCAAGGCAACAGCCTCGTAGCCACCGGATACCAGGTCCTCGGCGTCGCGTTCGAACGTACCGGCTGCCTCCCTGTTGCTCTGCATGTACGTCTCTTCGCGGTCGAGCTTGGTCTTCTCCCAGAGCCTGAGGGCCGACTTCGACGACGGACCCGCCTGGGCGGGCTCCGCACCGCCGTCGTTCGCTTCCGCCAGCCCGCTGTAGAAGGACGACTGCTGCCGCGCCAAGTAGGCGCCGCGGGTGGTTTGGGCGCGCCGGTCGGCGTCGAGCGCTTCCCGCCTGAAGTAGTAGTAGTGCAGATACTCGTTGGGAACCGCGCCCAGGGCTTTGATCCACGAAGCGCCGAACAGCCGGCCCTCTTCAAAGGACTCGATGGCGCGGTGGTCGGCCAGGAGCCGCGGCAGGACATCCTCGCCGTCGACCACCAGCCCGCGCAGCCAGCCCAGGTGGTTCAGGCCGATGTAGTCGATCTCCACGGAGCCGTCCCGAAAGGCCGCCCCGCCTCGGTGGATTCCGGCCGCGAGCAAGCATCGCCTGGCCAGCCCCACCGGCGAATCGCAGATCCCCACCACCTTGTTGCCAAGGACCCGCGTCATGACCTCGGTGATGACCCCGGCCGGGTTGGTGAAGTTGATGAACCAAGCGTCCGGAGCATGCTTCTTCACCGCCTCGGCGATGTCCAGGACCACGGGAATGGTCCGCAAGGCATAGGAAATCCCGCCGGCACCGACGGTCTCCTGCCCGATGACACCGTGCGCCAGGGCAATCCGCTCATCGGCGGCGCGCCCCTCCAGGCCACCCACCCGGATGGCGGAGAAGATGAAGTCGGTGCCGGGCAAGGCGTCCGGCAGTTCCGTGAATATCCTCACCGCAGGTGCGTCGGGCACCCCCTCGGCCATGTCGGCGAGGACCCTGGCCACCACGCCCAGGCGTGCGGGGTCGGCGTCGAACAGCCTCAGTTCGGTGACCCTGCCGGGCCCATGGTCCGACAGCAGTGCTGAATAGACCAGGGGTACCCGGAATCCCCCGCCGCCCAGGATGGTGAGGATCATGGGAACTCAGAGCCCCGCGGCTGCGCGGCTCTTCACGAAGGCCTCGACACACGCCTCGACGTCCTCGGAGCTGTGTGCGGCCGAGAGCTGCACGCGGATCCGGGCAGCTCCCTTGGGCACCACGGGGTAGCTGAACGCCGTGACGAACACTCCATGGTGGAGCATCTCGTCGGCAACCTTCGCTGCCGCCACGGCGTCGCCGAACATCACCGGAATGATGGCGTGCTCGCCGTCGAGCAGTTCGAAGCCTTCCTCGCTCATGCGGCGCCGGAACAAGGCAGCGTTCTCGAAGAGCCTGGAGCGGAGCTCGCCCGAACCCTGGACCAGCTCAATGGCCTTGATGGTGGCTGCGACGATTGCCGGGGCCAGGGAGTTGGAGAACAGGTAAGGGCGGGCCTTCTGGCGCAGCATGGCGACGATTTCGCTGCGGCCGGAGACGTAGCCTCCGGAGGCGCCGCCAAGGGCCTTGCCGAACGTGCCGGTGTAGATGTCGATCCTGTCGGAAACACCCGCGTGTTCCGGGGTTCCGGCACCGGTGGCTCCCACGAAGCCTACGGCGTGGGAATCGTCCACCATGACCAGCGCGTCATGCTTTTCGGCGAGATCGCAGATGGCTTCGAGCGGCGCGAGGTAGCCGTCCATGGAGAAGACGCCGTCCGTCACGATGATCTTGCGCCGGGCCGGTGCCTCGCCGCTTGAGGCCTCGATCAGCTTGGCTTCGAGGTCAGCCATGTCCTGGTTGGCGTAGCGGAAGCGCTTGGCCTTGCTGAGCCGGATGCCGTCGATGATCGAGGCGTGGTTCAGGGAGTCGGAGATGATGGCGTCCTCGGCCCCGAACAGGGACTCGAAGACACCTCCGTTGGCGTCGAAGCAGCTGGAGAAGAGGATGGTGTCTTCGGTTCCGAGGAACTGTGAGACCCGGGCCTCGAGCTCAAGGTGGAGGTCCTGGGTGCCGCAGATGAAACGGACGGAGGCCATGCCGAAGCCGCGCTCGTCCATGGCGGACTTGGCGGCCGCGATGATGTCCGGGTGGTCTGCGAGGCCCAGGTAGTTGTTGGCGCAGAAGTTAAGGACGGTGTTCGCCGGCTGGCCGAGCTGGCCTGCGGCGATGTGGCTCGCTTGCGGCGAGTCGATGTGGCGTTCGGTCTTGAAGAGGCCTGCGGTCCGGATCTCTTCAAGTTCGCCTTGCAGCTGGTCTTTGATGCTTGAGTACATGGTGGCTCCTGGTACTGGGGTCTTGGGGAGGACTTTACGTTGTCTTAGATTTCGGCGTTCTAGAGTTCGGTCCAGTCGAGGACAACCTTGCCGCCAATGCCGGCGCGCGCGATTTCGAAGCCCTTTTCCCAATCGGTGGCGGACAGCTTGTCCGTGACGACGGCGGAAATGTGGCTGTGCAGCACGGGGTTGGAGGACAGCATGGCGCTCATGGCGTACCAGGTTTCGTACATCTCGCGGCCGTAGATGCCCTTGAGGGTCAGCATGTGCGTGACCACTTTGCCCCAGTCGATGTCGATGGACTGGCTGGGCAAGCCGAGCATGGCGATGCGTCCGCCGTGGTTCATGTTGTTGATCATCTCAGGCAGGGCCGTGGGATGCCCGGACATTTCCAGGCCGATGTCGAATCCTTCGCGCATGCCGAGCTCGAGCTGGGCGTCCTTGACGCGCATCTTCGACACGTCGACGGCGAGGTCCACACCCATCTTCCGGGCGAGTTCGAGGCGGGGAGCCGAGACGTCCGTGATGGCGATCTTGCGGGCACCGGCGTGGCGCGCGACGGCGATTGCCATGAGCCCGATGGGCCCGGCACCTGTGATGAGCACATCCTCGCCGACCAGGGGGAAGCTCAGGGCGGTGTGGACGGCGTTGCCGAAGGGGTCGAAGATGGCGCCAAGCTCCGGGGTGACGGAGGGATCGTGGTGGACCCAGACGTTGGTCTCCGGGATGACAACGTATTCGGCGAAGGCGCCGTCTCGCTGCACGCCCACGGACACCGTGTGGATGCACATCTGGCGGCGGCCTGCGCGGCAATTGCGGCAGATCCCGCAGACCACGTGGCCTTCACCGGAGACGCGGTCACCTACCTTGACGTCGCGGACGTCCTCGCCCACAGACACCACTTCGCCGTAGAACTCGTGTCCGGCGATCAAGGGAGTCTCGATGATGCTCTGCGCCCAGGCGTCCCAGGACTGGATGTGCAGGTCGGTTCCGCAGATGCCGGTGGTCATGACGCGGATCTTGACGTCGCTCGGACCTGCCTCCGGCTCGGGCCGTTCGACGAGTTCAAAACCAGCGTGGGGACCGGACTTGTAGAGAGCCTTCATGGGTCTTCCTAACTCAAGGGATTGGGCCGTTTGTGTGCCGTTTCACTTCATTGAAGCCCCACGGACGGTTTAGCACAACTAGGTTTTTCTCAATCAACGATTTAGCATTTGCTAAATGGAAGTACATCAGCTCCAAATGCTCAGGGAACTAGGAGATCTCGGCAGTGTCAAGGCCGTAGCCGAGACGCTCATGGTCACCCCCTCGGCCGTTTCCCAGCAGCTCGCACTCCTGCAGAAATCGGTGGACGTGCCCCTGACCCGAAAGGAAGGCCGCGCCCTGGTGCTCACCGATGCGGGCCGGGTCCTCGCCGACGCCGGAGCCGCCGTCGTGAATGCGCTCGCGGACGCCCAGGCGGCGATCGGCGCTTACCACGACTCCCCGGGCTCCACCGTGACCCTAAGCGCCTTCCACAGTGCGGGGCAGGCCTTGTTCGCTCCACTCGCGGCTTTATTGACGAGCGCGCGCAATGTCGGTCCGGAAAACAGCGTTCCGCGCGTGAAACTCGCCGACGAAGATGTTGCCCAGGAAGACTTTCCGGGCCTCGCCGCGCGCTACGACCTCGTGCTGGCGCACCGGATGGAGCACAGCCCCGGGTGGCCCACCGACAAAGTGGCCGTGATCCCGCTCGCCGACGAACCGCTCGACGTCGCGTTGCCTGCCGGGCACCCGCTCGCGGCGCGCCGCGAACTCAGCCCGGCCGACGTCGTCGGGCAGCCCTGGGTGACCAGCCGCGCCGGATACTCTCCCGCGGATGTGCTGGCCGCCGTCGTCGCCGTCAGCGGACGGCCCGCGGATGTCCTGCACCGCATCAACGACTATTCCACCGTTGCCTCGCTCGTGGCGGACGGCGGCGCGATAGGTTTGCTCCCGCGGTTCACCGCCCAGCGCGTGCTGGACGCCGGCGTGGTGCTGCGTCCGCTGGCGGGGGTGAATTCCGTGCGCAAGATCGACATCCTCGCGAGGCCGGAGACCCTGAAACGGAAATCGGTCATGACGGTCTGCGAAGCGCTGCAGACCGTCATGACCGAACTCGCCGGGGGTACATCACCTGGCGCCTCCCAGCCCAACTAGCTCGCATTTAATGTCGTTATGAGGCCTCAAAACGACAACAACTGCGAGCTACTTGGGGGCGCGGGCGCTAGAGTTCCCGGACCCGGACCGGCTGCCCTGCGTTGAAATACTCCACGAGCTGTTCGGGCAAGGCCGGAACGAGCTTCGCGCAACCGTCGCCGCGGAGGGACTCGGTGGCAAGCACTCCAGCGGCCACGGCCTCGCGGGCCGCGATCGGCGACGTCGCCGTGGTTCCGCCATCCTTGGCGAAGCGCAGGAACTCAGCGATCAGCAAGGGGTCCGCTCCGCCATGGCCGCCTTCTCCGTCACGGACCAAGACCTTCTGGTCAGGCTCGGCGAAACCGGAGGTGGTCCTGGTGGTCCATACGTAGATCTGGTCGCCGGCCCCGTCACCGAAGTTCTCGATCCTGCCTTTGGTGCCGATCACCGTGTAGTTCCGCCAATAGTCCGGGGTGAAGTGGCACTGCTGGTACGAGGCGAGTACACCGTTGTCCAAGACCATGTTCATCATCGAGATGTCCTCGACGTCGATCGTCTCGGCGAGGTCCGTCTGTTCGGTGGGGGGCCAGTTGTCCACGGAGAACCAATCTCCCATCCGCCGCCCCGTGTTGTCGCGGCGGGAAGCGACGTCCCCGTACACGGCCAGCTCGCCGATCGCCTGGACCTTGGTGCTGTATCCCCCGGCGAGCCAGTGGATGACGTCGATATCGTGGGCGCCCTTTTGCAGCAGCAGCCCTGTGGTGTTGGCACGCTGGGCATGCCAATCCTTGAAATAGTAGTCCCCGCCGTTCCCCACGAAATGCCGGCACCAAACTGCTTTGACGTCACCGATGGTCCCGGCCTGGATGATGTCGCGCATCTGCACCACCACCGGCATGTGCCGCATGTTGTGGCCCACGTAGAGTCGAGTTCCGGAGTCGAAGGCCGTCTGGAGGATAACGTCGGCTGCTTCGAGCGTGACGTCGAGCGGTTTCTCGCAGAAGGTGGGGATGCCGGCTTTGAGCGTCCGGACGGCGACGGCGGCGTGCTGGTTGTCCGGCGTCAGGACCAGGACCGCGTCCAGACCGGAGTCCAACAGGACGTCCAGATCGTCGGTGACGACCGCCGTCGGGATCTTCTCGGCCGCGTCTGCCCTGCCGCGCTCGCCCAGATCGCACACGACCGTAACTTCCGAACCGTGGCCGGGCTTGTGCGCGTGGCGCCACAGCGACGACCGCAAGCCGAATCCAACGATGCCTACTTTGAGGTCCATAAGTACTTTCCTAACTAGATAGGTTGATGCGCGGGCGTGTTTGACCCACCCGTTGCGCGATTCCTTGGTTGACCAGCTCGCGAACCCTTCGGTAGTGAAGGGGGTCGTAGCTGAAGCTGTCCATGGCGAGGCTCCCGCCCGAGCCGTCCGTATCGATGAGGGCGAGCACTTCCTCGCGGCCGGCCAGCTTGGCCAGGAGCGAGAGTGCCCGGTGGTCCCACATGGCCTGGGCGAATACCTTGTAACGGATCGATTCCCACGGAACCCCGTCCGGTCCCGGGTAGACCATGAAGGCATCGCCGCCCGGGAAGGCTCCCCCGGCACAGGTGTCCTTGAACGGGTCCACGGGCGCCAACGAATGGGCCGTGTTGTAGAAGTTGAATCCCCAATGCAGAAAGCCCGCGCATTCCAGGGCGAAGAGCTGGTGGCCCAACACCCGGTTTCGCACTGAAGGCATGGAAATGAACCGGTTCGCAACACCGACGTCCTGGGCGACGCAGTAATAGACCCACAGGTCCTTCACTCCGGCCGCCAGGAACGGCGCCACGGCATCGCTTGCCACCACGGGATTCGATACTGCCCCGCTGCTGTAGAACTCGAAGTCGCTCAGGGCGTCAACCACCGTCAGCCCGTCGAGGAGATCCGCGACGGCGCCCTTTGCCCGTTGGTATCCGGCCAGGGCTTCGGCACCCTCCGGTTCATCCGAAATGTGGAAAATGACCCGGTCAAGCGACCAGTGCTCCGCCAGAAAGGACCGCAGCGCCGGCAGCAGCTCGGCCATGAGCTCCCGGTACGAGGACGACGTCGACGGCACGTCCCAGCCGAAGCGCCGCTCCAGGCCTTCCGCGGTTTCGATATAGATCGCCGGAGTCGCTTTGGCGCCCCATTGTGTGAACAAGTGGGCGATTTCCAAGTACTGGATTCCATGTTTGGCGCACAGGCCCACCCAGCGCAGCAGCTTGCTGAAATCAAAGTGGTAGCCGGAATCTTCGCGGATCCCGATCAGCTGGGTGGGCAGCCGCGTTCCGCCGACGGCCGTGTCCAGCGGAGGAGTCCACGTGGGTGTCAGCAGCGAGTTTGCTCCCATCCTTGCCGCGGACCCCATGAAGGCATCGATGATCGACCAATGCTCCTCGCTGAACACGCCGACGCCGTAATGGCTCGCCAGGCCGTCGCAGTGGAGCCAGTGGGCGTTCACGATCTCCAGTTCCGGGGCTTGCGGGGGCACCACGGTGACGCAGATGTGGGTGCTGAAGAGCGTGTTGCCTTCCGCGTCCCGCACCGAGATCCCGAGTTCGTGATCGCCCGCGTGATCCACGGAAGGCACCACGAGGTCGATCCATGCCGCGGTCCATTGGCCATAGAGCGGATTGATCAGCCCATCCGGGGCAGGCCGCAAAAGGTCCGGATACAGTCCGGGGGTATCCCGGTCGTAACCGCCATCATGCTCCGGGAATGCCGCCAATGAACATGGCACCAGCTCAACCTGCGAAATGGAGGTGAATCCTGCCGCCGGACCATCGACTGCAACTTCCAACGCCCCGGACAGCCGAAAGTCGTGTTTCATGGGCGGCCGGAGCGCTACCTGGACCGAGGCGGTCTCGCCGGGGAAAACGGACATCGGAATGGTCCTGTCGAACGGCCGTGGTGGAACGTCCGGGTAGACCTTTTCCAGGGAGTCCACGAGCACGAACGACCAGCCGTCATCCGGTGCCGCGTTCTGTTCCGTCAAGGCTGTGATCCTTTCCTACGTGAGCTCTACTTGAGTCTCTACTTGGGCTCTACTTGAGCCCTACTTGAGTCCCGAGCGGCCGATGCCTGCCATGACGCGCTTCTGCATGAGCAGGAACATGATCAGGATCGGCGCCATGGCCATCAGGGATGCCGCCATGAGGATCGGGTAATTGTTGGCGTGCTCACCCTGGAGGTTCGAAAGCCCGACGCTCAACGGTGCGGCGTTCGCCGTCGACGTCACTACCAAAGGCCATAAGAGGTCGTTCCAGGACCACAGCACAGTGATGATGACGAGGGCCCACAGGCCGTTGGCCGCGAGTGGCAGCATGACCCGGAAGAAGATCTGGAACGGATTGGCGCCGTCGAGCCGTGCCGCATCTTCGAGTTCGTCCGGGAGCCCCATGAAAAACTGGCGCATCAGGAACAGGCCGAAAGCGCTGAAGATGCCCGGAGCCACGATGCCGGCAATGCTGTTCAGCCAACCCAGGTTTTGGATGATCTGGTACTGCGGGATCAGGAACAACTGGGACGGCACCATGATGATCGACAAGACGACGGCCAGGATGAGCCCTTTGAACCGGAACTGCATCCGCGCGAAGGCGTAGCCCGCCATCGAGCAGAGGAGCACTTGCCCGATCACCCGGATCACTGTGATTGCTACCGTCACCCAAAGCTGTGAACCGAAATTCATGGAGGTGAAGACGTCCGCGAAGTTGTGCCATTGGACGACACTCGGCCACAGGGTGGGCGGGGTGCTTTGGACTTCGGCGTTCGTCGAAAGCGACATGACGATCTGGTACAGGAGCGGGGAGATCATGGCCAACCCGCCAATGCTCAGAACACAGTGCGCCAGGACGTTCGAGCCCTGTTTGCCGCCTTTGGCGCCGTGGCTTTTGGCGCCCCGGCCCTTGCTTGCGCGGCCCGCGCCGTCGCGATCCGCGGGTGTGCCTGGAGCTTGAGACGGCCTCGCGGTGGCCGCCCCGCTCCGTCGCGATTCGACGCCGCTTTTTGTGGAGAGCATCGATTCAGACATAGTTGACCCACCTCTTCTGGATACGGAATTGGAAAGCGGTCAGAAGAGCGATGATGACCAGGATCAGGATGCCGATGGCGGCCGCGTAGCCCTTGTCGTTCTGCAGGAAGGCCTGGTTGTAGAAGATGTACACGAGGCTTTGCGTCTGCGGCATGGCCAGGTTGGCTTTCCCCATCATCACGTACAGCAGATCAAACAGCTGGAAGCCGCTGATCACGGTGACGATCGTGACGAAGAAGATGCTGGGCGTCAACAACGGAACGGTAATGCTGAAGAATTGGCGGACCCGGCTGGCCCCGTCCATTTCCGCCGCTTCGAAGAGCTCCCGCGGAATCTCGCGCAGCCCCGCGCTGATGATGATGAGGTTGAATCCCAGCGACATCCAAAGCCCCACGGTAGCCACGGCGAGCAGTGCGAACCCCGGCGTCGATGTCCAGTAGGGGCCCTGGATCCCGAACAAGCCCAAGAACCAGTTGATGGGTCCGAAGTCACCGTTGTAGATCAGCCTCCATACGATCCCGACGGCGGCCGGCATGGTGATGTAGGGAATGAAGTACAGCGTCCGGTACAGGGCTGCGAAGCGCAGGCCGGGACGCTCGATCAAGGACGCAAGAATGACCGCGATGGGAATCCCCAGCAGCACGACGACCGTGTAGATCAGCGTATTGAGGATTGACTGCGGAATAGTGGAATCCGCGAACATCCGCACGTAGTTGTCCAAGCCGATGAACTTGGTTCCGCCGAAGACTCCCCACTTGGTGAAGCTGTAGTAGAACGTCTGGATGATCGGCCAAAGGTAGAACACACCGATGCCCGCAACGGTAGGCACCACGAACAACCATGGCCACCAGCCATCCGACTTCGATTTTCCTTTGCGGCGATCCCCCGCTGCCCGGGCGGCACGGACGCTTTTGGACGCCGGCGTCAGGGTCTGGGCTTTCATGATTCTTTGGCCAGCGCGGCATTCATCTGGCTGGCAAGGTCCTTGGCGACGTCGGCAACCGGCTTGGTCCCGGCGAAGGCCTGCGGCAGCAAGGTGTTCTCGAGTTCGTTCCAGGCGGCAGTGTTGGCAGACGCCGGGTAGGGCGAGGCATCCTTGGCCAGGTCAAGGAAGACGTTGAGGTCAACGGAAGGAACGGACTTGACCCAGGCATCCTGTGTGCCGTTGAAAGCCGGGATGACGGTTCCAGTTTCCGCCTGGATCTTGGCAGCATCCTGGGTCCCCAGGAAGGCGACGAACGCCTGCGCCGCGGCAGGGTTCTTCGCATTGGCGGGAATCACGTTGGCAAGTCCGTGGATCACGCTCTGGTTGCTCTTCGGCCCCTTCGGGAGGCTGACAATGCCCAGATCGTCACCGAGTGCCTTTTGGGCCGGCCCGACGGTCCAGGAGCCGTCCATGGTCATAGCCAATTTCCTGGACGTGAACATGTCGCTCGAGGAGGTGTCCGTCAATTGCTGCATCGAGGGCGATACGCCGGACTCGATCAGGTCGCGCCAGAACTGGAGGCCTGCGATCGATCCGGCGGAGTCGTAGCCCGACTTCTTGCCGTCGGCCGAAATGATGGTCCCGCCGGCTTCGATCATGGTGTTGTAGTAGCTGGTCTGGCCACCGGTGAGGTCCCCGGCATAACCGTAGATACCCTTGCCCTGGTAGAACTTGGACAGTTTCGCGCCAGCGGATTTCACGTCGTCCCATGTCCAGTTGGGCGTCGGATCGGGCACCCCGGCTTCCTTGAAGAGGGCCTTGTTGTAGAAGAGCGCACTGGTATCGAAGTCCTTGGGGACCCCGTAGAACGTCCCGTTGACGGTGTACAGATCCACCAGTGCCTTGGGGTAATTGGACAAATCCACTCCCTTGCCGGAGACCAGTCCGTCCAAAGGCAACAGCTGGTTGTTTTGCGCGTAGAGCTTGATGTGCGGACCATTCATCCAGAAAACGTCCGGCAGGGTGTTGCTGCTTGCCTGGGTTTGGATCTTCGTCCAGTAGGCCGAACCCTTCGACGGCGTGACGTCGATGGTGACCTTGATGTTCGGGTATTGCTTGTTGAACTCGGTCACGATCTTCTGCATCGCGGGCTTTTGTGCCGCGTCCCAGATGGCGTAGCTCAGCTCGGCGCTCAGGTCCTTCGCGGGAGCAGCGTAGGCGGCCTTGGCTGCGCTGCCCCCGGCGGCACTGTTCCCGCCGCAGGCAGCGAGCGAAACGACGGCGGCACCGGCGGCCGCAAAGGAAAGGAATGACCTGCGGGTCACGTTGTGGTTCATAAGAATTCTCCGATGTCTTGGTCAGAAGACCGACGGTCCTTCGGGGGCGGGCCCGCATTCGGCGAACAGCCAACCCAACTGATGTTGTGCAGTTGATCACATCATGTTAATCGTTTAAAGGCAAGATCCTGATTGATCTTTCCTTAACTTTTTCGGGCACAAAACGTCATCAAAGTGCAAATGGGATGATTGCCTGATCATCGGGAACGTGCATCGACGTACCTCGGGGATAGCTCCCGGTTCGACCGAGGGCTCCCGGTTCACGCCGAGGGCGCTGAATCCCTCACAATGAGCTTCCAGGGGAATTCCAGAACGCTCGCGGGCCCATCGGGATTCTCTGCCCGGTCGAGCAGGAATGCAGCCAAGCCATCGAAAAAGCCCTCAGGACCAACGGTGGTCAACGACGGCGTCATGCGCTCGCCTTCGGTGGTGTTGCCGATACCGAGCACTTCCACGTCCTCGGGAATGCGGAGTTGCAGCCGTTGGGCCGCATGGATGGCTGCGATCGCGGCGAAATCGGTGGTCGCATAGATCGCGGTCGGACGGTCCGCCCGCTGCAGGAGCCGCAGCGCGGCATCGAACGCGCTGAGTCCGTCGCGGTCATACGTCTCGACGTAGTCGTCCCGGTAATCCAAACCAGCCTTGGCGAGGCCACGCGTGTATGCGCCCAAGCGGATGTCCAGGGTGCTCATCGAATGTGTCGACGAGATCAGGCAACCCACCCGGCGGTGCCGCCCGGTGAGGTGATCCACCGCCTGTTCGCAGGACGAACCGGCCAACGGGCGCACGACGTCGAATCCCTCAGGTTCCATGGTGTCGCTGAAAACCACCAAGCGCTGCAATCTCGCCGCCTGCGCCAGCAGTTCGGCATCCCCTGGCTCTTCGGCGCCGTCGATGAATGTCACGTCGGCGTTTTGCCGTTTCAGGGCCACCCGCCAGTCGGTATCGGCCAGAATCATGGGCGTAATGCCACGTTGGGCCGCAGCCGTACCAACAGCGCGGCTCACGTCCAGTGCCCATGGATCCGAAATCATGGTCAGCGACAGCATGAGTAGGTTCGTTCGTCCAGTGCGGATCGCCCTTGCCGATTGGTTGGGGCGATATCCGAGGGCCAGGGCAGCCTCTTGAACCCGGAGCACGGTGGCGGGGGCCACGCCGGAACCGCTCCTGCTGCCGTCTTTGCCGCTCCTGCCTGAAAGCACATAGGACACAGTCGCCGTCGAAACCCCGGCTGCTGCCGCCACGGACTTGATCGTGGGGCGCATTCGTCTCCTTCTTGGCTGAGCCGCCGAACCACGGGCGTGGTTCGGCGGTAGTAGCATCATAGCCAGACGAGCGGGCGCGGGTTCAGGAAGAGACGCTCCCGTAGCCCAGCCGTCGTCCACCATTACCGGGCGCAGCAGGCAAGGTACCTCCGATAATGCGTGTGGCCGTGACGGTGGTGCCGCTCTTCGTGCCGGAGGCAGCGACTGTGTCCCCCGCCTTCAAGTCGGTGGCCTTGATGGTCTGGGGCGATGGCCGCCGGCCTTGCGTGCCCGCTCCGGAAGCGGGGAGCTTGACGATGGTGGTAGACGATGTGATCGCGTAGCTCTGAGTGAAGCCGTCATCGCTCTTGACGGAAATGCTCGCATCGCTGACGGACTGCACGGTGCCTCGCTGCGACACGAGGGTCGTATAGCTGCCGTCCTTGTTCTTGACCGTGAACTCACCGTGGATCCCCGGACCTGCGAAGCCGCGGGGAAGCACGGGGAACGGCCGGGCTTTGCCGGGCGACGGAGTGGCGGGCGAGGTGGCCCCCGGCGACGGCGTGGCGGGCGACGCCGTACCTGTCGGCGTCGCGCTCACCACGTACTCGGGGATGATCTGGCCGGCAGCCCACACTGCGGCCGCACCACCGCCGCCGAGGACGACGGCGATACCGCCGGCGATGAGGGCCTTACGAACCCCCGGAGTCATGGTGGACATGGCCGAATCCTTTCTCCGCTCCTCCCCGGACCGGTAAGGGGCGGGCAGCAAAGAACTGATGACTCCATGATGAGCCCTGAAGCTGTGTGGGGGCTGTGGATCCAGACACAACCGGGTCGCAGTTCTTGTCGTTTTGACGGCTCATAACGACAACAACTGCGACCTAGTTGGGTGAGGCGCGGGTGGCGGGTGGGACTCAGCCTTCGACGCCGAGCCGCTCCAGGATCAGCTGCTTGACGCGTCCGGCGTCGGCCTGCCCGCGGGTGGCCTTCATGACTCCGCCGACGATCGCACCGATGGCCTGGAGCTTGCCGCCGCGGATCTTCTCCGCGACGTCGGGCTGGGCCGCCAGTGCGGCGTCGATCGCTTCAAGCAGGGGGCCGTCGTCGGACACGACGGCGAGGCCGCGCTTCTCGACGATCTCGGCCGGGGTGCCCTCGCCGGCGAGGACGCCGTCGAGCACCTGCGAAGCCATCTTGTTGTTGATCTTGCCGCCCTCGACGAGCTTGTTTAGCTCCACGATGGTTTCCGGCGTGACGCCGAGTTCGGAGGGATCGACGTCGGCGGTCTTGGCACGTCCGACGATCTCGCCCATCCACCACTTGCGGGCCACGGAGGCGCTGGCACCGGCGGCGATGGTCTCCTCGATGGAGTCCATGACGCCGGCGTTCACGACGTCGCGGAACTCGAGGTCCGAATAGCCCCAGTCGGCCTGGAGCCGCTTGCGGCGGGCCGCGGGCGGCTCGGGCAAGGTGGCGCGGAGTTCTTCAACCCATTCACGGGACGCGAGGACCGGAACGAGGTCCGGCTCCGGGAAGTAGCGGTAGTCGTCGGCGTCGGACTTTGCCCGGCCCGACGTCGTCGTGCGCGTGTCTTCGTGCCAGTGGCGCGTTTCCTGGATGACCGGCTCACCGGAGTCCAGGACGGCGGCGTGACGCTGGATTTCGTAACGGACGGCGTGCTCGACGGCGCGCAGAGAGTTGACGTTCTTCGTCTCGGAACGGATGCCGAAACGTTCGCGGCCGTGCGGGCGCAGGGAGACGTTGGCATCGCAACGGACGTTGCCGCGTTCCATCTTGGCATCGGAAACGCCGAGGTTCTTGACGATTTCGCGCACTGCGGCGACGTAGGCCTTGGCGAGTTCGGGTGCGCGGCTGCCGGCGCCCTCGATCGGCTTGGTGACGATTTCCACGAGCGGAACACCGGAACGGTTGTAGTCCACCAGCGAGTAGTCGGCACCCTGGATGCGTCCGGTGGCGCCACCCATGTGGGTGAGCTTGCCGGCGTCCTCTTCCATATGTGCGCGCTCGATCTCGACGCGGAACACCGTTCCGTCCGAGAGTTCGATGTCCAGGTAGCCGTCATACGCGATGGGCTCGTCGTACTGGGACGTCTGGAAGTTCTTCGGGGTGTCCGGGTAGAAGTAGTTCTTCCGGGCGAAGCGGCACGACTCGGCGATCTTGCAGTTCAGGGCAAGGCCGATCTTGATGGAGGATTCCACTGCCGTCTTGTTCACCACGGGCAGGACGCCGGGCATGCCCAGGTCCACCTCGTTGACGTTGGTGTTCGGCTCGTCGCCGAAGACGTTCGGGGCGGAGGAGAACATCTTGGTCTTGGT
This sequence comes from Arthrobacter sp. 05L417, assembly GCF_056397865.1. Taxonomy (NCBI): domain Bacteria; kingdom Bacillati; phylum Actinomycetota; class Actinomycetes; order Micrococcales; family Micrococcaceae; genus Arthrobacter; species Arthrobacter sp. 05L417. The sequence goes on along the minus strand of NZ_JBFTOG010000003.1, from coordinate 345,781 downwards.
GTTGAGCTCCACGTGGACCTCGAAGCCAAGGACGGGATCGTACTTCTCCATGGCCTCTTCGAAGCTGAGGATGGCGTCGGTAGACATCAGTTGGAACCTCCGGCGGTGTTGAATGCGGTACCGAGACCTGCGTTTTTCAATTCAGGTGCCTTCGCCAACAGCGGGCCGCCCCACTTCTCTTCGAGCAAGGATTCAAGGACAGCACCCACGCGGTACAGGCGGGCGTCCTCGCGGGCAGGCGCCAGCAGCTGGATGCCTACGGGCAGGCCGTCTTCGTCGGCCAGGCCGCCAGGCAGGGACAATCCGGGGATACCGGCCATGTTCGCCGGGATGGTGGCGACGTCGTTGAGGTACATGGCCAGCGGATCGTCCAGCTTCTCCCCCAGCTTGAAGGCCGTGGTCGGGGCTGTCGGCGAAATCAGGACGTCGGCCTGCGCGAACGCGGCATCGAAGTCGCGTTGGATGAGCGTGCGGACCTTCTGCGCCGAACCGTAGTAGGCGTCGTAGTAGCCCGCGCTCAGGGCGTAAGTGCCCAGGATGATGCGGCGCTTGACCTCATCGCCGAAACCGGCGGCGCGGGTAGCGGCCATGACGCGTTCGATCGTCATGGGACCGTCCTCGGGCAGGACGCGCAAGCCGTAGCGCACGCCGTCGAACTTCGCCAGGTTGCTGGAAACCTCGGAAGGCATGATCAGGTAGTAGGCGCCCAGCGCGTACTTGAAGTTGGGGCAGGAAACCTCGACGATTTCCGCACCAGCCTCCTTGAGCAGCTCAAGGGACTCGTTGAAACGGTTCTCGACGCCGGCCTGGTAGCCCTCGCCGTGGAGTTCCTTAACGATGCCGATCTTCATGCCCGTGACGTTGCCCGTCTTGGCTGCGGCAACGAGCGTGTCGAAGGGGTCCGTCAGCGAGGTGGAGTCGAAGGGGTCATGGCCGCCGATGACTTCCTGCAGCAAGGCCGAGTCCAGCACGGTCCGCGAAACCGGACCGATCTGGTCCAGCGACGACGCCATGGCAATGGCACCGTAGCGGGAAACGGCACCATAGGTGGGCTTCATGCCGACCGTGCCGGTGACGGCGCCGGGCTGGCGGATGGATCCGCCGGTGTCCGTGCCAAGGGCCAGCGGAGCTTCGAAAGCGGCGACGGCGGCCGCGGAGCCACCGCCCGAGCCGCCGGGAATGCGGTCCAGGTCCCACGGGTTGCGGGTGGGGCCGTACGCCGAGTGTTCCGTGGAGGAACCCATGGCGAATTCGTCCAGGTTGGTCTTGCCCAGGATGGGCATCTTCGCAGCGCGCAGCTTCTTGATGACGGTGGCGTCATAGGGACTGTGCCAGCCCTCGAGGATCTTGGAACCGGCCGTGGTGGGCTGGCCAATGGTGACGATGAGGTCCTTGACGGCGATCGGTACGCCAGCGAGCTCGTGGAGCGCTTCGGCCTCGGCACCACCGGCGGCGCGGATCGCGTCCACCTCGGCGGCGACCGCGAGCGCCTCTTCAGCGTTGACGTGCAAAAAAGCATGGATGCCGTCGGACCCGCCGTCTACAAGGGCAATGCGGTCCAGGTACGCCTGCGTGACCTCAACGGACGTGACCTCGCGCGCGGCCAGCTTGGCGGCCAACTGTGCTGCGGACAGGCGGATGAGTTCGGAGTTGTTCAATTCAGTCATCGCTTAGTCCTCATCCAGGATTGCCGGAACCTTGAAGCGGCCCTCGAAGGAATCCGGAGCCCCGGACAAAGCCTGCTCGGCCGTGAACGTGTGGCCCACGACGTCCTCGCGGAACACGTTGTTCAACGGAATCGGGTGGGACGTGGCCGGGACATCGTCCCCGGCGGCTTCGCTGACGGACTTCACCGAATCCACGATGACGGCAAGCTCGCCGGCCATCCTGTCCAGCTCTTCGGCACTCATTTCAATGTGAGCCAGACGCGCAAGATGCGCGACGTCGTCACGGTTGATCGCAGCCATGGATCTCCCCTGCAAAGTTCAAATGGTTTTCCGGACTAGTCTACGTGGCTTGGACGACGAACAACGCGGGGTCACTTACGGCCCATCCGGAGGTCCCGAATGGGCCGTAAGTGACCCCGCGTTGCTGGTTGCTTTGCTACCCGATGCCGATGGCTCCCGTCAGCATGCCCACTGCGAGCATGACGACGGAGATGACCGCCGTGCGCCACAGGACCTTCTTGTGGTGGTCTCCCAGTTCTACCTTGGCCAGGGACACCAGGAGCAGGATCGCGGGGACCAGGGGGCTCTGGAGGTGGAAGGGCTGGCCGGTGATGGAGGCTCGGGCCATTTCCGCGCCGCTGATGCCGTAGTGCGCGGCGGTTTCGCTCAGGACCGGCAGGACGCCGAAGTAGAAGGCGTCGTTGCTCATGAAGAAGGTCATCGGAATGCTGAGCAGCCCGGTGATGACGGCCATGAACGGACCCATCTCGGCGGGGATGATGTGCACCAGCCACGCGGACATTTCCTTGACCATGCCCGTGCCGTTGAGGACACCAGTGAGGACAGCGGCCGCCATGACCATGCTGACCACGGCCACGATGGACGGTGCGTGGGCAACGAGCTGCGCGCCTTGTTCCTTGACCTTGGGGAAGTTCACCAGGAGGGCAATCGCGGAACCCACCATGAAGACGTAGGGCAGCGGCACCAGGTTGGCCACCAGCATGACCATGACAGCAACCGTCAGGCCGAGGTTGAACCAGAAGAGCTTCGGGCGCAGGGTCTTGCGGTTCGGATCGAGTGCGGTGTCGGTCAGGCCGGTATCGGCGAGGTCCACGACGGTTTCGGTGCGTTCCAGGACCACGACGCCGGTGCCGCCGCCGGTGCCAGGCTTAGCGGCGGTGCGCCCCGGGCCGAAACCGCGGCCCGAGGAGCCGGTGCCAGAACCGCCGCGGTGCGTGCCGCCGTCGAACACGTCGCCTGCGTCGGCGACGTCGCCCCAGATCTCGGGGGCCGTGGCACGGAGGCGGTTGCGTTCCTGCAGGCCCAAGAGCCAGGAGAACACGAAGACGACGACGAGGCCAGCGATGAGGGACGGGACCATCGGAACAAACACGTCGTTGACGTCGATCTTGAGGGCGGTGGCCGCACGGGCCGTGGGGCCACCCCACGGCAGGATGTTCATGGTGCCGTTGGCCAGGCCGGCCACACAGGTCAGGACCACGGGGCTCATCTTCAAACGGAGGTAGACGGGCAGCATCGCCGCGGTGGTGAGGATGAAGGTGGTGGAGCCGTCGCCGTCGAGCGATACAGCGGCCGCGAGGATGGCGGTGCCCAGGACCACTTTGGCGGGGTCGTTGCCCAGCTTGCGGAGAATGAACTTGACCAGTGGGTCGAACAGTCCGACGTCGATCATGAGTCCGAAGTACACGATCGCGAACATCAGGAGTGCGGCGGTGGACGTCATGGACTTCATCGAATCCATGACCATCGGCCCGATGCCAAGACCGGCACCGGCAAACAAACCGAAGACGGTGGGAACGATGATCAGCGCCAGAACGGGCGTCAACTTCTTTGTCATGATCAGGACCATGAACACCGCAATCATTGCGAATCCAAGCAATACCAGCACAGCCGGCTCCTTACTACAGTGAACGGCATCACGTCGATGTGATGCGCGATACAGAACTTATAGTGGCGACGCTCACAGCAAGGCGTTTGTGGGATTTGATGGACATACTGCTGATTGAGAGCATTTTGCTCATTGTGCTCAATGCTTCAATGGAGAGGTAGACGTAGAAATACAGCGCCGCTGCTGCCCAGCTCCAGCCGGCCAATCCCAGCCGGAAGGAGGCAGGATGCCCAGGCTTGCCTTGCGGTTCTCGACGCAGACCCTGCTCCTGCAACTCGGGGTCGTCCTCTTGGTGGTGCTGCTCAGCGGCAGTGTGCATGCGTGGCTCGTCTATGGGCGGATCGGCGCCGAAGCGGAAAACCAGGCGCTGACTTTGGCACGCACCGTGGCTTCGGATCCGGTGATCCGTGCCCAGGTCCAAGCCATCAGCAACGAGCCGGGAACACCGCCTCCCGGAGTGCTCGCGACCGGCCCCATCCAAGCAGCCGCCGAGGCTGCCAGGAGCCGCACTGGTGCTTTGTTCGTGGTAGTCACGGACGAGACCGGTTTGCGGCTGGCTCACCCGGATCTCGTCCGGCTCGGCGAACGGGTCAGCACGGATCCCTCGGACGCCCTCTCCGGGAAGGAAGTCACCACCCGGAACACGGGCACTCTGGGACCATCCGCGGGCGCCAAGGTCCCGGTTTTCGCTCCGGGTTCCGTGGCGACGGTGGTTGGCGAAGTCAGTGTGGGCTATTCCATGGAGTCGCTCGGCCAAAGCCTTGCCGAGGACATCGTCCCGATTGCCCTGACCGCGGCGGGCTCCTTGATTGCCGGCGTCTTGGCGTCCTTCCTCCTGCGCCGCCGCCTGCAACGCCTGACGCTGGGCCTCGAACCAGAAGAAATCAGCACCCTGGTACATGACCAGGTGGCCGTGCTTCAAGGCGTGGACGACGGCGTGATCGGCATTTCCGCCGATGGCCGCATCACGGTGTTCAATGCCGCGGCGAGGCGGCTGCTTGGTATGCCGGAAGCGTCGGGGACTCCTGGCTCCCCCGCCGCGGCCGGCTCGGACTGGTCCGGCGCCGACCTTGCCGGCACTGACTGGACAGGCACCGATTGGGAGAACGCCGCCGTCCCCGCACAGCTGAAGGCACTCACTGAACCCTCTGCGCACGACGCCGAAGCCGTGGAAATTGTTGCGGGCGGCCGGGTCTTGGTCGCCAACGCCCGCAAGGCACTGCACCGCAAGGAGGATCTCGGCTGGGTGGTCATGCTCAGGGACCGCACCGAGCTGCAGCAGCTGACACGCCAGCTCGACGCCGTGGGCACCATGTCCGCAGCGCTCCGGGCCCAGCGCCACGAATTCGCGAATCAGCTCCATACGATCGCCGGCTTCCTGAGCATCGGCCAACACGGCCAGGCCAAGGACTATCTCGCCAGGATCTCCGCCACCGGTCCCCTGAAGTTTCCCGTGCAGCAAGCCGAGCTCCTGCAGGATCCTTATCTGCAAGCGTTCGTCGGCGCGAAGAGCGTGGAGGCGGACGAGCGAGGAGTGGCGTTGCGGATCGGCCCGGAGACACTAGTGAGGGAGCACGTCACCGAACCGCAGGACGTCACCACGGTGCTTGGCAACCTGATCGACAACGCCGTCAACGCCGCCGTCGCTGGCTCTTCGACGCAACGCTGGGTGGAGCTTGAGTTGCTCGACGAACCGGGGCCCGACGGCGGCACGCTGCACATCGTCGTCGCGGACTCCGGCGACGGCCTCGGCGGTGTCGAGCCCGAAAGGGTTTTCGTGGAAGGATTCACGACGGCGGAGCCCGCCGAAAGCGGTATCGCCAAGGCAGGCGGGCAGGGACTCGGACTCGCACTGGTCCGGCAACTCGCCCGCCGTCGCGGTGGCGACGTGCGCGTCCTGGACCCGGGCTCGCCCGGCGGTCCAGGCGCCGTCTTCATGGCCACGATGCCAGGGGTTACCGGCTCGCCGGGGGTTACCGGCTCGCCGGGGGATGCCCCGCCAGCTGGACCCTCCGGAGCAGCCGAACCCTCCGCAGCAGCCGAACGCAAGGAAGGACACCAGTGAGCGAAGACTTCAGGGTGTTGATTGTGGATGACGACTTCCATGTCGCCAAGCTCCATGCAGCCTACGTGGACTCCGTGGCCGGTTTCCTCGCCCTGGCCCCGGTGGGATCCACGGCGCAGGCGCTGCAGTCCGTGCATAGCCTTCGGCCGGATCTCGTGTTGCTGGACGTTTATCTGCCGGACGGTTCGGGCCTGGATCTCCTGGGCCAACTCGATGTGGATGCGATGATGCTGACCGCGGCTTCCGATGCCGTGTCCATCAGGACAGCCCTCCGGCGCGGGGCCTTGGCGTATCTGCTGAAACCGTTCACGGCTGAATCACTGTCGCAGCAATTGCGTTCCTATGCCAGATACCGGCGAATCCTCGGGCGACAGCATGCGGTGGACCAGGACACGATCGAACGGGCCAAGCGGGCGCTCGTCGCCGGGGACGTCGCGCCGTCGGGAAAGCCGCGATCGGCCACCGAAGCATCGGTGCTGGAATCCTTGGCACCGGGGGAACAATACTCAGCCACGGAAGTAGCGGAACGGGTGGGCGTCTCTCGCGCCACGGCGCAACGGTACCTCTCCTCGCTCGCCGACGATGGCGCCGTCGAAATCCAACTGCGTTACGGCAGCACCGGCCGCCCGGAACACCGCTACGGCGTCCCCGCGCGAACTGGCAGCAAATGACCCTTCCCGCCGTTCTTGAGGGCATCTACTGCCAGCTCGCGCCAACCTTTGATAGTTCTTAGGCGCTCTTCTGGGCTACGAGTTCGATTTCGACCAGCATTTCCGGGTCGAGGAACGGCAGGACGTGGACCAGGGAAAGGGTGGGCCGGATCTCGCCGAAGACTTCGCCGTGCGCGCGGCCGGCGTCTTCCCACTTGCTGATGTCGGTCAGGTAGAGCTTGGACTGCACGACGTCCTCGTAGTCGAACCCGGCGTCAGCCAGGACGGCACCCAGCTTTTCGAGGATGTACTTGGTCTGCGAGTAGAAGTCGTCGCCGACGATGCCATCAGGTCCGGACGCCGCCGTAGCCGAAATGAAGAGTGTGTTGTCCACCTGGACCGCACGGGAGTATCCAAGGGTCTGCTCCCAGACCGAGCCCGTGCCGAATGTCTTGCGCATGCCGCGCCTTTCTCAGTTTCCGCACCCGGCCCGATGACCGGGGTTTACGAGGAAACTTTATGGCTGGCGGACATCCTGCCGGTAAACGAACAGCTTTATGTCGGTCCCGGGAACAAACCAATCACGCTCCGGCTCCCTCTCGAATCCGGTCTTGGCGTAGAGTGCATTGGCGCTTTCCCACGTCGCGCCTGTGGTGAGGGAAACGGCGTTGATGCCATCTATGGAGCGGGCTTGGTCGACGACCGCCTGTACGAGCGCGCGTCCCGCGCCGGAGCGCTGCACGTCCGGATCAACTACCAACGTGCGCATTTCGAGTTCGTCCGGAAGGCCAATGTCAGAAAAGTCGCCTCCCGCCTTGGCCGAGGTGACGGAGCCGATAACCTGGCCATCACGTTCGGCGACGAAGACATCGGCGTACCGCGCGCGGCCGGCCACATCGCGCAGCTTCTCCAGGTACGGGTGGTCCGGGCTGCCATAGTAGCCAGCGGTCACGTAAGACGCCATCGTGATACGGGCTACGGCGTCGTAGTCTTCGGGCAGGGCGGGACGGACGGTAATCTGCGAATGCACTGATCCATGGTAGTCGCGGCCGAGGTGCCGCGGGTGCCAAAGCGGTGTTTCCGTGACCGAACTATCACCCCGGACCCGACGCTCGCTCAGATACATGCCCCAATCCCTCGACGCTCGCTCAGCTATGAGTGAGCGCGCGTCGGCAGAATACCCCACATAGGTGAGCGAGCGTCTTAAAGTACGACGGCGGCGGGCGACTTTGCGTCGTCCCGCCTCGGACGCTCGCTCAGATATCCACCCTGATCCCCCAACGCCCGCTCAGATACAAGGCCGTTCCGCCCAATGCCCGCTCAGATATAGGTGAGCGAGCGTGGAGGGAAAACCTCATATGGGTGAGCGAGCGTCGGCGGAACACCCCCATATAGGTGAGCGAGCGTGGAGGAGAAACCCCACACAGGTGAGCGAGCGTTGGGGCCGCTCAAACATTGCTTCGCGTGGCGCCAGATTGAGTCCGGTTTCCGGCTGTGAAGCCCGGTTTCCTGCTGTTGCGGGAAGGTTTCGCGATGCTGGCGCGGGGCGGGGTTCGCGTGGTTGATTGGCGGCCAGGACACAACGAAAGGAACCCCACATGAGTCCCCAGCAACGCACACTCCACCTCAACGCATTCCTCATGAGCACCGGACACCACGAGGCTTCGTGGCGGCTGCCTGAAAGCAACCCGCGCGCGAGCACCGACATCCGGCACTACCAAAACCTCGCACGGATTGCCGAGCGTGGCACGTTCGACTCCATCTTCTTCGCCGACTCCCCCGTGATCTTCGGCGACGTCGGACGCCGTCCCGCGGGCAAGCTGGAACCGACGGTGTTGCTCACCGCGATCGCGGCTGCCACCGAAAAGATCGGCCTCATCGCCACGGCGTCCACCACGTACAACGATCCCTTCAACCTGGCCAGGCGCTTCGCTTCGGTGGACTTCGTCAGCGGCGGGAGGGCCGGATGGAACGTGGTGACCACAGCCGGGCCGGAGGCCGCGCGGAACTTCGGCATCGACGACCAGCCCGCCCATGCCGCCCGCTATGAACGGGCCGCCGAGTTCCTGGAAGTGGCCGCCAAGCTCTGGGACAGCTGGGAGGACGACGCCGTCATCGCTGACAAGGAAGCCGGCGTCTGGGCAGACTCAGCCAAGGTCCGGCCCATCAACCACGTGGGCAAGCACTTCCGGGTCCGCGGGCCGCTCAATGTGCCGCGCTCTCCCCAAGGCCATCCCCTGATCGTCCAGGCGGGCTCCTCCGAAAATGGCAAGGGCCTGGCCGCCAGGTACGCCGAGGCCGTGTTCACGGCCCAGCAAACCCTTGAAGATGCCCAGGCGTTCTACGGAGACCTGAAGGCACGGACAGTCGCACTCGGCCGGACGGCTGAGAGCATCAAGATCCTGCCGGGAATTGTCCCGGTGATCGCCGCCACCCATGCCGAAGCGCTGCGCCTGGAACGTGAACTGGATGAGCTGATCCGCCCCGAATACGCGAGGGCCGAGCTGGCCAAGACGCTCCGCGTGAAGCCCGAGGACTTGCCCCTCGACCGCCAACTTCCCGCCGATCTTCCCAACGAGGACTCGATCGAAGGAGCGAAGAGCCGCTATACCCTCATTGTGGAGCTTGCCCGCCGCGAAAAGCTTACGGTACGCCAGCTGATCGGCAGGCTGGGCGGCGGCCGCGGCCATCTGACCTTCGCGGGAACGCCGGAACAAGTGGCCAACGCGATCCAGCTGTGGTTCGAAAACGGCGCGGCCGACGGCTTCAACATCATGCCGGCCGTTCTACCGTCGGGTCTCGAAACCTTTGTTGACCACGTGGTGCCGGTGCTGCGCCAACGGGGGCTGTTCCGCACCGAATACACGGGCAGCACGCTGCGGGACCACTACGGCTTGGAACGCCCGGCCAACCGCTTCTCGGAGATCGGGTCGCTCGCCGCAGCCGGGGCTTAACAACGAAAGTCCAGCGGCGCAGGCAGCCACAACTCCCCGACGACGGCGGCCATCCCGCCGTCGTCGGGGCCCCTGACGCCACCTTAGAGCGGGAACTTGCCCGAGAGCTCGAGGGTTCCCGCGCAGGTCCACGCTTCCAAGCGGTCCGCATCCGTGGGGCCGCCGTCCAGCGGGCTGGTCAACCGTGGGCGGCGGACCCAGCAGCCGGCTTCCTCGGCGATCAAGGCACCCGCAGCGTAGTCATGTTCGTTGAGCCCGCGTTCTCCGAAGGCGTCGTGGGTTCCATCAGCCACGAGGCAGAGATCCAACGCGGCGGAGCCAAGCCTGCGGAGATCGGCAAAGCCTTCCATGAGGTTCCCAAGCCCGGCGAACTGCTCTGCCCTCGTGGCGGGATCGTAGCTGAACCCGGAGGCCACAATCAGTCCCGTCCGGCCCATGAGTGGTCCAGTCAGCTGGGTGCGCTGCCCGTTTTCTTCAAGCCATGCTCCGTGGCCGCGTGCCGCAGAGTAGATCCGTCCCAGCGCGGGGGCGTTGACGACGCCGGCCAGCCAGACCCCGTCGGCATCCGCAACGGCCACGGACGTGGCGTAGTAGACGATATTCCGGATGAAGTTGGTAGTACCGTCCAGCGGGTCGATGGACCATCGGTAGCCACTGGGCTGCTCGGGCCGGGTGGTGCCATGCTCTTCGCCCGTGATGGTGTCATGCGGGCGGGTTGCCGTAATTGCGTCCCGCACAGCGTTCTCCGCCGCGACGTCGAAGGCCGTCACCCAGTCGCCGGCGTCGCCTTTGTTCACGACGCCGAGGTTCCCCGCCGAGTTGGGGCCGGCAGGCCGGGCGGCGAGCACCTCCGCCCCTGCCGCAGCAGCGGTGTGGGCGACAGCGAGAAGCTCCAAAATATCGGCCGTCATTCGGCGGGGTCCAGTTCCGCCGCGGCAGCGCCTGCCACAGCAACGGCTGCGTCTTCATCATCCTGAGCCGTGCCGCCGGCGGGTTCCAGAACGCCGTCGAGCAATGCTTTGAAGCCGTCCTCGTCCAACACCCGGATACCAAGCTGCTCGGCCTTGTCCAGCTTGGAGCCTGCGTTCTCCCCGGCCACGACGTAACTGGTGTTCTTGGAAACCGAGCCGGCTGCCTTGCCGCCCCTGATGATGATGGCTTCCTTGGCTTCGTCCCGGCTCAGCGTGGGCAGGGAGCCCGTCACCACGATGGTGAGTCCTTCCAGGTTCCGCTGGATGCCGGCGTCGCGATCGTCAACCATGCGCACCCCGGCCGCGGCCCAGCTGTCCACGATTTCCTGGTGCCAGTCAACGGCAAACCATTCCTTGAGTGCTGCTGCAATGGTCGGCCCTACCCCGTCGACGTTGGCCAGCTCCTCCTCGGAGGCAGCCCGGATGGCTTCCATGCTCCCCAGTGCCGTGGCCAGGGCCCGGGACGCTGTGGGGCCGACGTGCCGGATGGACAGGGCAACGAGGACGCGCCAGAGGGGTTGGGTCTTGGCTTTCTCCAGTTCCTTGAAGAGTTTGTCCGTGGTGGCTGTAGGTTTCGAAGGGGTCTTGGCAGTGGCCTTGGAATAGAAATACGGCACCAGTTCGTACGTTCCCGTGCCCACGCCTTTGGAGCGCTTCTCACGGCGGATGCGGACCTCGGCGAGATCCTCCGGAGCGAGGTTGAACAGGGCCGCCTCACTGCGCAGGGGCGGAGTTTCCGGTTCCGCCGGCTGGGTGAGCGCGATGGCTGCTTCCCACCCCAGTGCCTCAATGTCGAAAGCGCCCCTGCTGGCCACGTGGAAGACACGCTCGCGCAGCTGGGACGGGCACGACTTCGCGTTGGGGCAGCGGATATCGACGTCGCCTTCCTTCGCAGGAGCCAGGGGCGTGTGGCAGGACGGGCATTCCGTGGGCATCACGAACTCACGCACGGGGGGATCCTGCTGATCGCGGAGCGCCAATACCGGCCCGACGATCTCAGGAATGACATCGCCGGCCTTCCGGAGAATCACGACGTCGCCGATCATGACGCCCTTGGCCTTGACCACGTCCTGGTTGTGCAGGGTGGCCATCTCCACGGTGGATCCGGCCACCTTGACCGGTTCCATCACCCCGTAGGGAGTGACGCGGCCGGTGCGGCCGACGTTGACCTGGATGTCCAGAAGCTTGGTGTGGACTTCCTCCGGCGGGTATTTGTAGGCAACGGCCCAGCGAGGCACCCGCGAGGTGTAACCGAGGGCACGCTGCGTGGCGAAGTCGTCGATTTTGACCACGATGCCGTCGATCTCGTGCAGGAGGTCGTGCCGGTGTTCGCCGAAGTGCTTGATGAAGTCGAGGACCTCCTCAAAGGAGTCCAGCACCTTCAAATAGGGGCTGACGGGCAGGCCCCATTCCTCCAGCAGCTTGTACGTTTCAGACTGGCTCGTGGAGTCAAGGCCTTCGCGGGCTCCGATGCCATGGACGAACATCCGCAACGGACGTTTGGCCGTTTCCGCGGGGTCCTTCTGGCGCAGGGAGCCTGCGGCGGCGTTGCGGGGGTTGGCCAACGGCGCTTTGCCGGCCTCGATCAGCGCTTCGTTGAATTCAGCGAATGCCTTGGACGGAATGAAGACTTCGCCCCGGATTTCCACCTCGGACGGATATCCGCTGCCGCTGAGCTGGCGCGGGATCTCCTTGATGGTGAGCACGTTGTGGGTGATGTCCTCGCCCGTGGTGCCGTCTCCGCGCGTGGCGGCACGCACAAGTTTGCCATCGCGGTAGAGCAGGTTCACTGCAAGGCCGTCGATCTTCAGCTCCGTCAGCCATGCAATCCGGGAAGCCGCCGTCCCCAGCTTTTCGACCGAAGCCTCGGCCTTGCGGACCCACGCTTCCAACTCGTCCAGCGAGAAGACATCCTCGAGGCTGTACATCCTCTGAAGGTGCTCGACGGCGGCAAAAGCAGCCGACACCTCGCCGCCCACCTCCTGCGTGGGCGAATCGTTGGACACGAGCTCGGGATGCAGCGCCTCTAGCTCCTCGAGGCGGCGGTACAGGGAGTCGAACTCGGCATCCGAAACCGTCGGCGCATCTTCCTGGTAGTACGCGTAGCGGTACTTGCGGACGAGGTCTGCGAGGTTTTCGTACTCTTCCCGTACGGCTTCCGTTGGAACTGCGGTTTCACTCTCTGCTGTGCTCACGTACCTATCTTGCCGCAAAGGCGCGACAAAATAGGGCCGCTGGGCGACAAGCAGGAATCACAAGCAGGAATCAGTGCGTGAAGCGGTGGCGGCTCCACAACGCGAAGGCAATGCCGCCGGCCGCCACCAAAAGCACGCCGCCCATGATCGCAACTACGGCGAACATGTCCGAACCCGGCCCTTTGGCATTGCTCACCGAGGCAGCCTGGGTGGCCTTGAGCCCGTCCTGGATGGGGGTATTCCAATTGGACGACGCCGACGGCGAGGCGCTCGCCGTCGGGCTGTCCGACGGGGTCGCCGAGCTGGAGACCGCAGGAGCCTCCGACGGCGCCATGCTGGGTTCCGGTTCCACAGGCACCTGCGTCACGGGTGCGGGCGCGGCGGGCGCCACCGGGGCTGGTTGAACCGGCGCGGGTGCCGGCAGCACGACGGGTGGCTTGGACGGCGCGGGATCCACCACCTTCGGCTGGGTCGGCTCAGGTGGTACAGGTGCCGGGTCCGGGGCGGGCGAGGTGGGCGAAACTTGTCCCTGCCCGGGAGCCACGATGGTCTCCGCGTGGGCCGAAAGCAAGGGGAAGGCGCACATCGCCACAGCCATGGCAATGCCCGCGAGGGCAACGGAGAACGGACGTCGCACAGCGGCACGGGTCGCGCCGCCAGAACGCGCGGAGGAGCGTTGGGTCATGTTTACCTCTGCAGGACGGCACGGGCCGCCCGGAGTTGGGGTGGTATTGACCGGAATCTTCCTACATAGTCCGGGCGTGTCGCAAATCCCGTTCCCCAAAATCGCCGTCGGCAGGAGCGGGCGCCGGTCCCCGCGTCGTCGTTCTACTCGATCCTGGCATCCACCACAATCGCGGTGACATTGTCCCGTCCGCCACTCACCAACGCCTCCTGGATGAGGGCATCCACCGCGCTTTGGGGCTTTTCCACCGTGCTCAGGATCCGGAGCATATGCTCGTCGCTCAGCTCCCCGGTGAGTCCGTCCGAGCAGATCAGCACCCGGTCCCCATCATGGATGGGCAGCAACCAGAAGTCCGCTTCGGTTTCGCCGCCGGTGCCGAGTGCCCGGGTCACTACATGGCGGCGCGGATGCACCGAGGCTTCTTCACGCGTGATGCTACCGGCCTCCACGAGTTCCTGGACTTCCGAATGGTCCACGCTGATCTGCCTGAAATCGCCCCCGCTCAAGCGATACGTCCGCGAATCGCCGATGTTCATGACCAGCCAATACGGGACACCCATGTGCTCGGCGACAACGACGCCGGTGAGCGTAGTTCCGGCGCGGCCACCCGTGGCATTCCGGATCTGAGAGTCGGCGGCAAGGATGCACTCTTGCATGGCAACAGCGGTCGCCGAACGGACTCCCGACGCCAATTGCGGCATGCTGCCGAGGGTACGTACGCACAACCCGCTGGCAATCTCGCCTGCCTCATGCCCACCCATTCCGTCAGCCACTGCGAACACCGGATCCATTGCAATGAGCGAATCTTCGTTCAGTTCCCGGCTGAGTCCACGGTCCGTCCCGTAGCCATAGCTCAAGGTGAATCCCGCCTCAGGGGCGGTCGCTGCGGACTCTGAATTCATCAGTCGAGAACCAGTCCCTTGCCAAGGCCGCGGGCAAGCCGGACAGGGAGGATTTCCCCAAAGCCACGAACGTTCTCGGCAGTCTGCGGAAGCAAGACGAAGCGTTCGTCCTGGCCCAGCGCTGCTGCCGTCATCTCGTCCACCAGGACCGTGCCGGGTTCGGCCAAAGCCGTAAGGCGGGCCGCCAGGTTGACCGTGGGGCCGTAGATATCGCCGAGACGGGAAAGGATGCGTCCCCAGACCATGGCCACACGGGCTTCCGGCAGGATTTCGTCTTCAGTGAAAGCCTGGGCGAGCGCCAAGGAGATCTCGGCACCCGCGGCCGGTGTCTCTGCAATGTAGAGGACTTCGTCGCCGACGGTCTTGACCAGGCGTCCTCCGCCGATGGAGATGATCTCCGCGCATTTGTTCTCGAAGCGCTGGACCAACTGGGCCAGGGTTTTCTCGTTCATGCGGCGTGACAGGCTCGTGTAGGAGACGAGGTCGGCAAAGCCCACGGCGCGCGCCAAGGGCAAGGGGGCATCGTCTTCGTCCCCTTCGCGGCCGGCCTCGCTGGCCTGCAAACCGGCTTCGGCACGGACGGCCAGGCGCTGCACACCGGCATTCATCTGGCGGCGCCACGAGTACAGCAGGATCTCTTCCATGGCATCCACGAGGTTGGGCAGTTCGTTGACCAACTGTTTGCGGGCAACGGCATCGGGAATGCCCTGCTGCACCACCATGTCTTCGATCAGGGCCTCGACTTGCCACACCACCATGCGGTCGGTCATCTGGCCAATGGCTCGCGTCACGGAAATGGCGGCTTCCTCAGTGAGCTTTCCGGCGCGGACAAGGTCAAGGATGGTGGAAAGCGCCGCGAGGTCGCGCTCAGTGAACGCCACGTCCTGGTCACCGAAATTGGGGAAACCCAGTGCCCGCCACAGTTTGCGGGCTGACAAGAGCGAGACGCCTGCGCCGGCCGCCACTTCACGTCGCCGGAGTTTGCGTTCCCCGCCCAAGAGCCTGCTTTCGAGTGCCTTGATGGCAAGCCGTTCTGCTGACAGGGCGCCGGTGGGCGGAGACACGACGGGGAGGACTCCCGTTGGCGCGTAGTCCACGGAAGGCTCGGGCACGGCGTCGGGCTCGTGGTCCACGTACTCAGGCTCCTGCTCGTCAACGCTCATCTCTTCCACCTTCTCTCATATCCCAGGGCAACGCGGCATCCGGGTAGTCAACTGGTCCAGCAAAACTGTCAAAATCGCCGGTCTCCGGCACAGCGCCGGGTCCGAACCTGACCCCCGTCGGAAGCTCGGCCATGGCTTCCAGGATGAAACTTCGAAACTTGCCCACCTCGGGAACGTCCGCAAGCACCGCGTCGCCGGGGTGCCCGGTATCCAAGGATATATTCCCGGAGCGCAATATCCGTTGGAGCAGCGATTGTTTGATCCCCACGCCGCGCACCGCGGCCAGCGGCACCTGCCAGTCGCCTCGGCGAAGCATTCCGAAGCGGGCAACTATCCGA
The DNA here is from genome assembly GCF_056397865.1 of Arthrobacter sp. 05L417. Lineage (NCBI taxonomy): Bacteria > Bacillati > Actinomycetota > Actinomycetes > Micrococcales > Micrococcaceae > Arthrobacter > Arthrobacter sp. 05L417. The sequence continues at coordinate 330,282 of NZ_JBFTOG010000003.1, read as the reverse complement.
CCGCTTGTCAGGATGTACCGTATGCCGCGCCAGCGGATGAATCGCGGGAGGCTGTAGCCGAGCAGAACGATCGCTACGATGGCCAGGCACGCGGTCACCAACCATTGGGTCCAGTCGCTCGTGATGACTGGAAGCAGCTTGCCCGGCCCGCCCTTGACTATCCATGCACAGGCGAAGGCCGCCGCAGCGGGGACCAGTATGAATGCCAGGACCGGACCAAAGAGCATCCTGGGCTGCTGCCGCGTGATCACGATGACTTGCTCCCCACGCAGGAGCTCTTTACGCATAACCGCTTTCGGTAGCCCTCAGGTGGACGACGTCGCCGGCGGTCACGACGTGCTCGCGGCCGCCATGGTCCACCACCAAAAGGGAACCATACTCATCCAACCTGGACGCATGCCCCACCAATTCGTGGTCGCCCGGCAAATGCGCCTTCACTTCTCGTCCCAAGGTGACCATGACAGCTTCAACCCGCTTGTGCAGGGACGAGCCGCCGGCCAATCCCGCGGTGGGGTCGCCGTCGGCATTGCAGAAGCTGCGGTAGAGCACCGCGAAACGTGACAGGTAGTTCTGCAGAAGGACCGTGCGGTCCGTGGTCGTGGCACCCTCAAGGAGGAGGGACGTGGCCGTCGGGACCGGCAATTCATCCTCGTTGAGCGTCACGTTGAGGCCGGTACCGAGGATCACGGCCGGAACGGATCCGTCCCCCATCGGCCCCATCTGGGCCAGGATGCCGGCAATCTTCTTGCCCCGGACTAGGACATCGTTGGGCCACTTGATCTCGGCAGGCAGGCCGGCGGTCTCCAGGAGGGTCTCGTGCAAGGCCAGCGCGCCCAGAAGGGACAGCCAGGAGTAGCTCTGGGTCGGTACCGGCAGCCCTTGGGAATTGACGGGTCGCAGGACGATCGAAACGGAAATCGCGGAACGTTCGGGAGATTCCCAGTGACGGTCGAGCCGTCCCCGCGCCGCCGTCTGGTGCTCGGCAGTGAGGACGGCGAGGTCGGCCCATTCCTTAGGCTCTGTGGTGACGGCGCGCAGCAAATCAGCGTTCGTGGAGCCTGTCGTCTCCACCATCTGCAATTGCGAAATACCGGCAGCCGCGAGGAAGTCGGGGTGAAGCAGGGCATCACGGTCCAGGCCCAAGCGCGGGGCACGTGGTTCGCTGCTGGCAGGCTGTTCGACATCCATAGACAGAATCCTATCCAGCCTGGCTGGTCCCGGAAGAAGTTGTCCGCTTAGAGGAAGATATCCGGCACCAGCTTCTCCTCCGGTGCTCCCAGACTGTAGGGCCTGAAGTCTGAAACACCCGCTGCCCTCAGCACCTGTTCGTCCGTGTAGAAATTGCCCGTATTGCTTGCTGAACCGCCTGAGTCTGCAGACAGGTGCGCCCCGGTCAGCACAGCGTGGGCTGCATCCGCCATGATTTCCGGGCCCCTGGCGGCTTGGACGATCTGTTCCCCGCCGGGCATATTTCGAATGGCGGCGGTGTCGATCAGTGTGCAGGGCCAGAGCGAGTTGACCGACACGCCATCGTTCCTGAGTTCTTCGGCCAGGCCCAGTGTGGTGAGGCTCATGCCGTACTTGGCCATTGTGTACGCCAGATGCATCCCAGCCCACTTCGGGTCCAGGTTCAGCGGCGGCGAGAGAGTCAGGATATGGGCGTTGCTCGATTTCCGTAGGGCAGGCAGCGCGAGCTTGGACAGCAGGAAGGTGCCGCGGACGTTGATGTCCTGCATAAGGTCATAGCGTTTCATGTCAATCGCGTCAGTGCGGGAGAGGTCTATCGCCGAGGCGTTGTTGACCACGACGTCGATTCCGCCAAAGCGTTCGACGGCGGCGGCAACTGCCGCGGCAACGTCGCCGTCGCTGCGGACGTCCCCAACGAGCGGCAGCGCCTGGCCGCCGGCTGCTTCCAATTGTTCGGCGGCCGTGAAGACCGTTCCTTGCAGCTTGGGGTGGGGTTCTCCGGTCTTGGCCATGACGACGATATTGGCGCCGTCACGGGCCGCGCGGGTGGCGATTGCCAGGCCGATGCCGCGGCTGCCGCCGGACATCAGGATGGTGCGGCCCTTCAGTGATCCACGTGCCTGGTAGCGAAGGGCAGGGCTTGCAGAAGCATCGTTGCTTGAGGTCATGAGGACACTGTAGCCCAACTATGTTACTGGCGAGTAACATTGCTCGATGCTCGACTTGAAGTCGGAAAATTGTAGGGTTTCTACAGCGGTCTGTGGCTTTTGCGTCATTAGACTAGCCAACAGGGCCCGCACTTTGTACGGATGCTACTTAAGAGCGCATGCCTAACGAAGCAGTGCCAGCGTAAATCAGCTACAGAGCCGGAGACATTTGATGAGCCACGATCTGACAACGACAGCGGGAAAGATTGCCGACTTCCGCGACCGCCAGGCCCGTGCAGAACAACCTTCCGGCCCCGAAGCCATCGAAAAGCAACATGCACGCGGCAAGAACACCGCCCGCGAACGCATCGACATGCTCCTCGACGAAGACTCCTTCGTCGAGTTCGACGCTTTGGCCGTCCACCGCTCCACAGCGTTCGGCATGGAGAAGAAGAAGCCCCTCGGCGACGGCGTCGTCTCGGGCTACGGCACCGTCGATGGCCGCCTTGTGGCCATCTACAGCCAGGAATTCAGCGTCTACGGCGGCTCCCTGAGCCAGGTCAACGGCGAGAAGATCGTCAAGGTCCAGGAATTCGCGCTCCGCAACGGCTGCCCGATGGTGGGCATCAACGACGGCGGCGGCGCGCGTATCCAGGAAGGCGTCGCCTCGCTGGCGATGTTCGCTGACATCTTCCGCAACAACGTCCACTCTTCCGGCGTCGTCCCCCAGATTTCCCTCATCATGGGCCCGTGCGCCGGCGGCGCCGCCTACTCCCCCGCCCTCACCGACTACATCGTGATGGTGGACAAGACCTCCCACATGTTCATCACCGGTCCGGACGTCATCAAGACCGTCACCGGCGAAGACGTGGACATGGAAACCCTCGGCGGCGCTCGCCAGCACAACGCCACCACCGGTACGGCAACGTACCTCGCCAGCGACGAAGCCGACGCGATCGAGTTCGTCCGCGAACTCCTGGACTTCCTGCCGTCCAACAACCTTTCCGAGGCACCCGTCCTGGAGCACGAGCAGGAACTGGAGCTCGACGACGACGACCTCGCCTTGGACACGCTCATCCCGGACTCGGCCAACCAGCCCTACGACATGCGCAAGGTCATCGAGCAGATCGTGGATGACGCCCATTTCCTCGAAATGCAGTCGCTCTACGCCCCCAACGTGATCATCGGCTACGGCCGGATTGAAGGCCACACTGTCGGTATCGTGGCCAACCAGCCCATGCAGTTCGCGGGCACGCTTGACATCTCCGCTTCGGAAAAGGCCGCCCGCTTCGTCCGCCACTGCGACGCCTTCAACGTTCCAATCATCACCTTGGTGGACGTCCCCGGCTTCCTGCCCGGCAAGGACCAGGAATTCCAGGGCATCATCCGCCGCGGAGCCAAGCTGCTTTACGCCTATGCCGAAGCTACCGTGCCCAAGCTGACCGTGATCACGCGCAAGGCCTACGGCGGAGCGTACATCGTGATGGGTTCCAAGAAGCTTGGAGCCGATCTCAACCTGGCCTGGCCCACGGCGCAGATCGGCGTCATGGGCGCCCAAGGTGCCGTCAACATCCTGTACCGCCGCGATCTTGCCGCGGTCGCCGAGGCCGGTGGCGACGTCGAAGCCAAGCGTGCCGAGATCATCCGCCAGTACGAGGAAGAACTCCTCAACCCCTACCAGGCAGCCGAGCTCGGCTACGTCGACGCCGTCATCGCGCCGTCGGAGACCCGCCTCCAGATCATCAAGGGCCTTCGCGCCCTCCGCGACAAGCGGGCCAGCCTGCCCACCAAGAAGCACGGAAACATCCCCCTGTGAGCGCCGAACAGAACCTCCCCGGCTCCGGACCGGATTCCACGGACGCGGCACCGGCCGAGCCGTTGCTTTCTGTGGTCAAGGGAGACCCGACGCCGGAAGAGCTCGCGGCGCTTGCCGCCGTCGTCGCCTCCCTTGGATCGCCCGAGGAAGCCGAAGCTCCAAAACCGAGCACGCGGCACTGGCTGCGACGCCAGCAGCTGCGCCTGGAACCCACGCCGGGTCCGGGCGCCTGGAAACGCAGCCGGGGCTGAGTCCCGCAGTAACCCAACTGACTCGCATTTAATGCCGTTTTGAAGGCCCAGAACGACATTAAATGCGAGCTAGTTGGGTTGGCGGCCGGATCTTCTGCAACAACCCTTTCATAAGGGGCCCGGGCGCGGTTAGGCTCTTGGGGTGACTACTCCTAACACAGCTCCGGCACGCCTCCAGACTGCCATCGATGCGGTCGCCGACGCCTACACGGACACCCTCCTTGCCCTCAATCCGAGCCTCGCCACCACCCTCGGCATGCCCGGACACGAAACCGAATACCAGGATTTCTCGCCTGCGGGCGCGGCGGCATTCGCCAAGGCAGCACGCCACACCATCGACGAGCTAGCCGCCCTCGAACCCAAGGACGCCTCCGACGTCGTCACCCTCGACGCGATGCGGGAACGGCTCGGCCTGGCCCTCGAGATCCACGAATCCGGCTGGGACGCCGCGGACCTGAACAATATCGAGTCTCCGGCCCAAACCATCCGCGCGATCTTCGACCTCATGCCTACCGACACGGCCGAACACTGGGAGCACATCGCCGGCCGCGCGGCCAACGTTGCGGAAGCGATCGACGGGTACATCGTTTCCCTTCGTTCGGCCAAGGAAGCGGGGAAAGTCTCCGCGGTCCGCCAAGTCAAGATCGTCATCGAACAGACCAGCAAATACGCGGCCGAAGACGGCTTCTTCGCCAAGCTCGCCGCCGAAGCCTCCATCGGCGGCCAGCCGCTGCCGGCGGAACTGCAGGAAAAGCTCGACGCCGGTGCCGCCGTCGCGCGCTCCGCTTACTTGCGCCTAGCCGCCTTCCTCGAAGCGGAGCTTCTGCCCTTTGCGCCGGAAAAGGACGCCGTGGGCCGCGAACGCTACGCCCTGGCCTCGCGTTTGTTCCTCGGAGCAACCGTGGACCTGGAGGAAACGTACGCCTGGGGCGTGCAGGAACTCGACAGGCTCATTGCCGAACAGGAACGGGTGGCCGAGCAAATCAAGCCCGGCGCGTCCATCGAGGAAGCCAAAGCCATCCTCGACAACGATCCCGCACGGCAAATCAAGGGCACTGATGCCCTCAAGGCCTGGATGCAGGAACTCTCAGACCGCGCAGTATCCGAACTGGCCGACGTCCACTTCGACATCCCGGACATCATGAAGACCCTCGAATGCCGTATCGCGCCCACGGACGAAGGCGGCATCTACTACACGGGCCCGTCGGACGACTTCTCCCGGCCCGGCCGCATGTGGTGGTCCGTCCCCGCCGGCGAAGACACCTTCACCACTTGGGCCGAAACCACCACGGTCTTCCACGAGGGCGTCCCTGGCCACCACCTCCAGGTGGCCACCGCCGTCTACCGCCGCGAGCTCCTCAACAACTGGCGACGGAACGTCTGCTGGGTCTCCGGGCACGGCGAAGGCTGGGCCCTCTACGCCGAAAAGCTCATGCTGGAGCTCGGCTACCTCAAGGACCCGGGCGACCACATGGGCATGCTGGACATGCAGCGCATGCGTGCCGCCCGCGTCGTATTCGATATAGGCGTCCACCTTGAGCTGCAGGTGCCTGAACGTTGGGGCAGCGGCACGTGGACCTCGGAAAAGGGCTTCGAATTCCTCAAGGCCAACCTTCCCATCAGCGCAGGCCAGCTCCAGTTCGAATTCACCCGGTACCTCGGATGGCCGGGGCAGGCTCCGTCGTACAAGGTGGGGCAACGGCTATGGGAAGAAATCCGGGCTGAACTCGAACGCCGCGACGGATTCGACCTGAAGTCCTTCCACACGGATGCCCTGAACATCGGTTCGGTTGGTTTGGATACGCTCAAACGCGCTTTGCTGGGTTAGTCCGGCGTGTCGGTCGCCCTTGGCGACACGCATCCTCGGCGCGCTGCTCCCCACCGGCCCCCTTCGTCGCTTTGACGCACGCTGCCGGATGCCTGTCGTCAAGGGCACGGTGCGGAAGGTGCCCATCACCTAGCCAAAACGCTGTTACATTCCCCACATTCCGTCCGGGAATAACTTCATAAATGGGTGGATTGGCGGCGAATTCATGGGCCTTTTTTGTAGTGGGTCGAATGTGAGGCCGTAACATTTCTCAACCTCGGGTCGCGGTGGTATTTGTCCGGGCCTAGTTTGTTCCGGTGAGCAATTCATCCAACACTTTGACTTCCGCCGGAAAGACGTCTTCCCGGCTTCCCAAGTGGGCAACGTCCTTCGGCGTCCAGATCATCGCGGCCTTGGTGATCGGCCTGGCCCTCGGCCTCCTGGCCAAAGCGACGGGTAGCACCACGAAGGCTCCCAACGGGCTCGGCGCCACGCTGCAGACCATCGGCTCGAGCTACGTGTCGCTGCTGCAGACCGCCGTCGTGCCCTTGATCTTCACCGCGGTGGTGAGCTCCATCGCGAACCTCCGCCAAGTGTCCAATGCGGCGAAACTGGCGTGGAACACCTTGCTCTGGTTCGCCATCACCTCGCTCATCGCCGTGACGATCGGCATCGGACTTGGAGTGCTCTTGCAGCCGGGCTCCGGCACCGGCATCACCAAGAAGGCCGAGTACGCCGGAAAGACCGGCGACTGGTGGGCGTTCCTCACCGGCCTCTTCCCCAAGAACTTCCTGGGCCTGGGCGCGAGCACCACTGTCACGGACGGAGTCGCCAGCACGTCGATCAGTTTCAATGTGCTGCAGATCCTGGTGATCGCCATCGCCGTCGGCGTCGCAGCCCTCAAGGTGGGCAAGCAGGCCGAACCGTTCCTGAACCTCAACGCTTCCGCCCTGGCCGTCATCCAGAAGGTCCTTTGGTGGATCATCCGCGTCGCCCCGCTCGGCACCATCGGGCTGATCGGCAATGCAGTGGCCGTCTACGGTTGGGACACCATCGGTTCGCTCGGCAAGTTCACGGTGGCCATCTACGCAGGCCTCGCCCTGGTGCTGTTCGTCGTGTACCCCATCCTGGTCAAGACCCATGGATTGTCCGTCAAGCAATACTTCTCGGGCGTGTGGCCCGCCGTGCAGCTCGCGTTCGTCTCGCGCTCCTCGATCGGCACGCTGCCGCTCACGCAGCGCGTCACCGAGCGCAACCTCGGGGTTCCCCAGGGTTACGCATCCTTCGCCGTGCCGCTCGGCGCCACCACCAAGATGGACGGTTGCGCCGCCATCTACCCGGCCGTGGCTGCGATCTTCGTTGCCCAGTTCTTCGGCATCAACCTGGACTTCAGCCAGTACCTGCTCATCGTGGTGGTTTCGGTCCTTGGTTCGGCGGCAACGGCAGGCACCACGGGCGCCGTCGTCATGCTTACGCTGACCCTGTCCACGCTGGGACTGCCGCTCGCCGGCGTCGGGCTCCTCCTGGCGATCGACCCGGTCCTGGACATGGGCCGCACCGCCGTCAACGTGGCAGGACAGGCGCTGGTTCCGGCCATCGTCGCCAAACGGCAGGGAATCCTGGACGAATCGCTCTACAACGCTCCCCGCAAGGGAACGGCGTTCGCGGCCGAAACGGAGTCTGCGGAGGCATCCGGGGAGACCCGGGAGCTCACCGCGGCCACGGCCTAGCGGCCACCCACCGTCGCGCGGACAAATCCCCGGGGAATGCCCTGGGGATTTGTCCTTTTAACAGTGGTGAATTCTGGATAGGCTCTGTCCATGCTGATAGTCACCTCAAACAAGATTCCGGGCCACAGGATCGACGCCGTCTTCGGGGAAGTCATGGGCCTCACCGTCCGATCGCGGGATATCGGCGCCCAAGTGATGGCCGGCTTCCGCTCCCTCGGCGGCGGCGAGCTGCCCGAAATGACCAAGGCGCTCTATGAAAGCCGCCAGGAAGTCATGGCGCGCATGGTCAACGAGGCACAACAGCGCGGCGCCAACGCAATCGTCGCCATGCGCTTCGACACATCCGAGATGGGCGGGAACTGGACCGAAGTGTGCGCCTACGGCACCGCGGTGTTCGCCATCCCCCTGGCCGAAGGCGAGCCAGGCGCGACAGGCCAGTCGATCTACCTGACGAGCGCCGCAGCCCGGCAATCCACGCAGCCCACGACGCCGGCGGCGCCCCAGGGACAAACGGCACCGCCGGCGCCCGGACAGTTCCCCGCTTCCCCGTCTCCCCAAGAGCCTTTCCACCAGTAAGGCGGACGACGACGGCCGGCGACGCACAAGCGTCGCCGGCCGTTCCTTTTGGCTGGCCTGGGGAGCTGGAGATTTAACTTGCCCTGAGTGCAAAGTTGCACTTAGTGTAAATACGTGAGCACTACCGACACCACGGCCCTCCCCTCGCGCCGCGAACAAAACAAACTGGCCACCCGCCAAGCGATCGCGGACGCAGCCCTCGCCATGCTGCGCAGCAGGGGCGTCGGCAATTTCACCGTGGAAGACATCGCGGAAGAGGCCGGCGTATCCCGGCGTACCTTCTTCAACTACTTCCCCAGCCTCGAAGCCGCCTTGGCCTCCGTGACCGAAGGCTTCCTGGACCATGCCCTTGAACAATTCCGATTGCGCCCCTCGGACGAACCCATCCTCGATTCCGCCCGGGCCGCCCTCATGGCGCTGGCTGACCCGATGACGGTCTCCCCCATGGCCGAGCTCTTCAGTCTCACCCACGACAACCGCGCCCTGGTGCGTTCCGAACTCGAAGCCTGGGACCACTGCACCACGCAGATCATCGACGCTGCCCGTCGTCGCCTCGGCCCGGATGTCAACGAGCTCTATCTGCGGGCCTTGGCCGGGTCCATCATTTCGTGCGGCAAGGCAGCCATGAGCGTCTGGTTCGAACAACACGGCCCGGATCTTTCCGCAGAATCCCTCGCGAGCTTGCGGCAGCACTTGATCGACGCAATTGGCCTGCTCGGTTCGGGCTTCACGGCACCCGCCCCTCAAACCCCGTCGGCGCACAGCCCTCAGCCCGCGGCTGACCCCCAACACTCGGCATAACCACACACCGACAGATCGGTTCCGACATGGCACTCCTGCTCTACCGTCTTGGCAAGTTCTCCTATCGTCACCGCTGGCTGGTGATCTCCCTCTGGCTGGCCGTGCTCATGGCCGTCGGCGGCTCCGCGGCCGCCTTCCATGGCATTATGTCCAACAACTTCCAGATCCCCGGCACTGAGACCCAGCAGATGCTGGACAAGCTCAAGAAGGACCTTCCTGCCTCCTCGGGCGGTTCCGCAGGGATCGTCTTCGAAGCCGGCGACGCCGGGTTCAACCAAGCGGGCAAGGACGCCATTGCGTCGGCCCTCGCCCGGCTGGAAAAGCTGCCTGATGTGCAGTCAACGGTCAACCCCTTCACAACCCAAGCCACCTTGGACAAAGCACCGTCCGACCTTGCTGCCGGGGAACAGAAAGCAGCTGCCGGGCAGGCTGAGTTGGACAACGCCCGGGCCACGCTCGATGCAGGGGATGCCCGGCTCAAGGCCGCGGAACAGCAAATGGCCGCTGCCGGGATGCCGGCTGCGCAGATCCAAGCGCAACTTGCCCCGCAGGAGGCCGAACTCCTGGCCGGGCACCAAAAGCTCGATGCTGGCCAGAAGCAAGCCACGGACGGCGCTGCAGCCCTTGCGTTGGCAAAACGCCAGCTGACGGCTTCCCAAGGCATGCGTTTCGTCTCCGAAGACGGTAAGGCGGCAATCGCCCAGGTCCAGTTCAAGACCTCCATCAACGGCCTGACCCCTGCCGTCCGGCAGCAAGTTCAGGACATCGTCCACGGAGTCTCGTCAGCTGGCGTCACAGCCCTGGCCAGCAAGGAAATCACCGAGGACGTCTCGCAGTTGTTCGGTGTCTCGGAAATTATCGGCATTGCGGTGGCGGCGATCGCCCTCATCGTGATGCTGGGGACGCTCGTCGCCGCTGGCCTGCCCCTCCTGATGGCGATCATTGGCGTGGCCGTGGGTGTCGGCGGAACGTTTGCCCTCACCGGCGTCATTGATATGAGTTCCATCTCCCCGATGCTCGCGCTCATGCTGGGCCTCGCCGTCGGAATCGACTACTCGCTCTTCATCGTCAACCGGCACCGCGGGCAATTGCTTTCGGGGATGGACGCGGAGGAATCAGTGGCTCTTGCCACTGGAACCTCGGGTAACGCCGTTCTTTTCGCCGGCCTCACTGTTGTCATCGCGCTTGCCGCATTGGTCGTGCCGGGGCTCCCGTTCCTGGCCGTCATGGGCCTGTCGGCCGCCGCGACGGTGGCAGTCGCCGTCGTCGTCTCCCTCACTCTGACTCCGGCAGTCCTCTCGCTGGTGGGCCGCAAACTGATCTCGAAGCGGGCGTGGGCCAAGGCAGAACGCCACAACGCCGAGCCGGACCACGCCTCGGCGGACCGCGCGGCGGACCAGCGGCGGAGCAGCCGTGGTTGGGGTGGGCTCGTGACCCGGCATCCGGTGGTCTCGCTGCTTGCCGGCGTCGTGCTGCTCGGCGTGCTGGCCCTCCCGGCCTCCCAGCTGCGCCTCGCTTTGCCCGACGGCGGTTCGGAGCCTGTCGATTCGCAAGCGTTCAAGGCGTACGACCTCACCCGGACGAGCTTCGGCGAGGGCATGACCGGCCCCATCGTGGTTGTCGGCACCTTCCCGGACGGGCTCAGCGACGACCAGGCCAAGACCAAGCAGTTCGACGTCGCGGACAAGCTGCGCAGCGTCGACAACGTCGTGGCAGCCGTACCGGTAGCCCTCAGCCCGGATCACCGCACGGCCGTTTTCCAGGTCATCCCCAAGGACGGGCCCGCGAGCGCCAGCACCGTCCAGGTGGTCTCGGAACTGCGGGCCAAGGGTTCCGAAATCCAGCAGGCCACAGGCGCCACCATCGGATTGACGGGGCAGACGGCCGGCAATATCGACGTCTCTGCGAAGCTCGGTGCCGCCTTGCCGCCGTACTTGGCGATCGTCGTCGGGCTCTCGCTGGTCCTCCTGCTGCTGGTGTTCCGTTCGATCGTGGTCCCGCTGCTCGCCACCGGCGGCTTCCTGCTCTCGCTCGCGGCAGCTTTCGGCGCCGTCGTGGCCGTATACCAGTGGGGCTGGCTCGGATCCGTGTTCGACGTCGCCAATCCCGGAGCCGTGCTGAGCTTCCTGCCGATCATCCTGATTGGTGTGCTGTTCGGCCTGGCCATGGACTACCAGGTATTCATCACCTCTGGCATGCGTGAATCGTTCATGCATGGAGAGAACGCGAAGCAGGCGGTCCGAAGCGGCTTCAGCCATGCCTCAGCTGTGGTCACGGCCGCCGCCATCATCATGGTCAGCGTGTTTGCCGGCTTTATCTTCAGCCACTTGACCATGGTCCGGCCGCTCGGTTTCGCGATGGCGTTCGGCGTGCTCGTGGATGCGTTCGTGGTGCGGATGACCATTGTTCCGGCCGCGATGTACCTGTTGGGCGAGAAGGCCTGGTGGCTACCGCGGTGGCTGTCCCGCGTCCTACCCGACGTCGACGTCGAAGGCGCCAAGCTGCAGCGCACGACGGCGGCAGACGGGGCCAAGGAGCTGGTCCACTAAGCGTCTGGTTGCCTTTCAGCGGGCGTCGGTTCTGTGTCCGGAACCGACGCCCGCTCACCTATAACGCCCTTCCCCCAAACGCTCGCTCACCTATAACGCCCTTCCCCCAAACGCTCGCCCACCTGAATTCAAGGAACATGTCCACCTTGGGATATATCTGAAGGAGCGTTTGACGAATTGGCCACACAAGTGAGCGAGCGTCCGGCCCAACTCCCACACAAGTGAGCGGGCGTCCGGCCCAACCCCCACATAAGTGAGCGAGCGTCGGGCCCAACCCCCAGATAAGTGAGCGAGCGTCCGGCCCAACCCCCACACAAGTGAGCGAGCGTCGGGGGGCGGCGCCGCGTACTACGCTTGAGCCGTGACCCGATTGATCCTGGCCTCCCAGTCCCCCGCCCGCACCAAGCTCCTTAGGGAGGCCGGTATCCACCACGAGGTACTCGTCTCGGACGTGGACGAGGACGCCGTGCAAGCCCGGTACGGTGTGACCGATGCGCACGACACCGCTCTCCTCCTGGCCCGCGCCAAGGCCGAGGCCGTCGCTTCCCTGCCCGACGCCGAGGGGGCCCTGGTCATCGGCTGCGATTCCGTGTTCGAGTTCGACGGCGAATCGCACGGTAAGCCGTACACAGTAGACATTGCCAAGGAACGGATGCTTCGCATGAGCGGCTCCAAGGGCGTCCTCCACACCGGGCACTGGCTGGTGGACTGTCGCGAAACCGCGGCGGACGTGAACGACGGCGAGACGGCCTTTGGCACCGGAGCAACAGTCGGTGCCGTGTCCAGCGCGGAGGTCCACTTTGCGGAGATGAGCGAGAAGGACATCGACGCCTACATCGCAACCGGCGAGCCCCTGCACTGCGCCGGTTCCTTCACGATCGACGGCTTGGGCGGGGCCTTCATCCGCAAGGTCGACGGCGACCCGCACGCCGTCGTCGGGCTCTCCATCTCAACCCTCCGCGATCTACTCGGCCAGGCGAATGTTGGAATCACCGAACTCTGGACCCAAAACGGCTCCGAAGCCGGCAGCGAATAGCGGCGGTCGAGGTCGCCAGCGCGGTGGCCAATTTCCGGCCTTTGTAGCAACCCTACAAAGACAGGCCGTCTCACACACGGAATCCCCCATCAATATGGGCGGAACCCTCAAAATCACGCTAGGCTCCCTGAAGGACAGAAGGAGTCAACTTGTCAGCTAATCCGGCGCAGCCCATTTCCAGCCCTCTCACCAAGGTCTTGATCGCCAACCGAGGCGAAATCGCGGTCCGCATCATCCGCGCAGCCCGGGACGAAGGCATCGCTTCCGTGGCCGTCTATGCGGACCCCGACCGCGACGCACTGCACGTCCGGCTGGCAGATGAGGCCTATGCGCTGGGCGGCAACACCGCCGCTGAGTCGTACCTCGTGATGGACAAGTTGATCGACGTCGCCAAGCAGTCGGGCGCGGACGCCATCCACCCCGGTTATGGCTTCCTCGCCGAGAACGCCGAGTTTGCCGCCAAGGTCATCGACGCCGGCATCACCTGGATCGGCCCCTCCCCGGACGCCATCTCTGCGTTGGGTGACAAAGTGCAGGCCCGCCACATCGCCGAGAAGGTCGGCGCTCCCCTGGTTCCCGGCACTGCCGACCCTGTGGAGTCCGCTGACGAGATCCTGGCCTTCGCCAAGGAGTTCGGCCTCCCGATCGCCATCAAGGCTGCCTACGGTGGCGGCGGCCGCGGCATCAAGGTGGCCCGCACCATCGAGGAAATCCCTGAGCTTTTCGAGTCCGCAGTGCGCGAGGCCGTTGCCGCCTTCGGCCGCGGCGAGTGCTTCATCGAGCGCTTCCTGGATTCCCCGCGCCACGTCGAGACCCAGTGCCTCGCCGATGCCTACGGAAACGTTGTTGTCGTCTCTACCCGCGACTGCTCCCTCCAGCGCCGCAACCAGAAGCTGGTGGAAGAAGCCCCGGCACCGTTCCTGAGCCCCGAGCAGAACGAACGACTGTACGAGTCCTCCAAGGCCATCCTGAAAGAGGCCGGCTACCTGGGCGCGGGAACGTGCGAATTCCTGGTTGGCCAGGACGGGATCATCTCCTTCCTTGAGGTCAACACCCGACTTCAGGTGGAGCACTGCGTTTCGGAGGAAGTCACGGGCCTCGACCTGGTCCGCGAGCAGTTCCGCATCGCCCGAGGCGAAAAGCTCGGCTACGGCGATCCCGAGGTCCGCGGCCACTCCTTCGAATTCCGCATCACCGGCGAAGACCCGGGCCGCAACTTCATGCCCGCACCGGGAACCGTCAGCACCCTGAAGAACCCGACGGGTCCGGGCGTCCGCATCGACTCCGGCATCGAGCAGGGCGACGTCATCAGCGGGAACTTCGATTCCATGCTGTCCAAGCTGATCGTCACCGGTGCCAGCCGCGAACAGGCTCTCCAGCGTTCCCGCCGCGCCCTTGAGGAAATGGTGGTTGAAGGCATCCCCACCGTCATTCCTTTCGACCTCGCAGTGGTGACCGATCCGGCGTTCGCTCCGGCCGAAGGCCCGTTCAAGGTGCACACGCGCTGGATCGAGACCGAGTTCGTCAACAACATCCCCGCGTGGACGCCCACCGGAACCGGAACAGAAGCCGCCGACGCCGGTGAGCGGCAGCGCGTCGTCGTCGAGGTTGGCGGCAAGCGCCTCGAAGTTGTCCTTCCCGCGACTCTTGGCTCGGTTTCCTCGGTTGCCAGCGCGGGCGCCAAGGGCGCGAAGGTCAAGAAGCGTTCCCGCTCGGCGGGCGCTACGGCTGCCGTGGCGGGCGGCAACGCCCTCACTTCGCCGATGCAGGGCACCATCGTCAAGGTGGCAGTTGCCGCGGGCGATGTGGTTGCCGAAGGCGATCTGATCGTGGTCCTCGAAGCCATGAAGATGGAACAGCCCCTCACCGCCCACAAGGCCGGCACCATCCACGGCCTGGTGGCCAAGGCAGGCGAAACCGTCTCCGCAGGCGCCGTCATCGCGACGATTGAAGACTGAGCAGCGCTTATATGGCTCCGGCCCCGCACCATTGGTGCGGGGCCGGAGCCATTTAACGCGGGCCTGCTAATACGGGGTCAGGCTACGTTGTTCTCGTAGTCCGTGTCCTTGGTTTCCTTGGACAGGAACAGGGCCACGAGCGTCAACACCGCCATGGCGCTGAGGTAGACACCCACCAGGACTGTGCTTCCCTTGGCCGATTCCCAGAGCCAGACCGCGATGAACGGAGCCACTGCCGCGCCGAGGATGCTGGACAGGTTGTAGCTGACTGCGGATCCGGTGTAGCGGACGTTGGTGGGGAACAGTTCCGGAAGCAGTGCACCCATAGGGCCGAAGGTGAGCCCCATCAGTGTGAAGCCGATGATCAGCAACGCCATGGTCCCTACGAAGCCGCCACTGAACAACGGCACGAAGAGCAGGCCGAATACCAGGATTCCAGCCGTGACGGCCAGGAGCATCTTGCGACGGCCGTACTTTTCGGCCAGCGGACCGGCCACCAGTGTGAAAATACCGAAGAAGACGACGCCGGCAATCAGCATCCAGAGGAAGTCGTTCCGGCTGAAGCCCAAGCCCGGGACGAACGCCGCGGCGGCCGCGTCGGTCATGGGCTTTCCCGCCTTGATAGCAGCAGCTTGAGCGCCTGCCAGGGTGGGCTTGGTGCCGTAGGTCAGCGTGAACGTGGTCATCAGGTAGAACAGCACGTACGTCGCAAGCATGATGAAGGTGCCGAGGATCAGCGGGCGCCAGCTCTTCTTGAACACGCGTCCGATGGGCAGCTTGGCCACTTCGTTGGACTCCAGCACCTTGGTGAATGCAGGAGTTTCAATGAGCTTGAGGCGCACATAGAGGCCGAGGATCACCATGACGGCGCTGAGTAGGAACGGCACGCGCCAGCCCCACGCGGCGAAGGCCTCGGGGGTCAAGGTGTAGCTGAAGACCAGGAAGATGATGTTGGCCAGGATGAAGCCGATCGGCGCACCCATCTGCGGGAATGTTCCATAGATGGCGCGTTTGTTGGCCGGCGCGTTCTCCGTTGCGAGCAGCGCGGCACCGCTCCACTCACCACCGAGGGCCAGGCCTTGGGCGAAACGCAGGACTACCAGCAACGTGGGGGCTAGGAAGGTCCAGCCCGGGACCTGTGCCGTGGGGAGGCAACCGATCAGGAACGTGGCAATACCCATGGTCAGGAGGGACGCAACCAGGGTTCCCTTGCGACCGAACTTGTCACCGAAGTGGCCGAAAATGATGGAGCCGAGCGGCCGGGCGACGAAGGCGACGCCGAACACCGCGAAGGAGCTCAGCAGCTGGGTGGTCTCGTCCGCCGTCGGGAAGAAGAGTTTGGGGAAGACGAGCACGGCTGCCGTGGCATAAACGTAGAAATCGTAGAACTCGATGGACGTACCAATGAGGCTGGCGAAAATCACCCGTCCCCGCGAGTTGACCGGCTTGACTGACTCGCTTTCCTTGGATTCAGCGATGGAAGACATGTAGTGGATGCTTTCGTTCACGCCGGCCCGGCGTCGCTGAGCCTGCCGGCAAAGATTATTGAGAGTTCAATAATAGTTCCCGGTATCCACCAAATGGACAATCAAGTCCAAGATGCGGACGCCCGGAAAAGTCTCACTCTGTGGTCCGCGCCACAACAACCTCACCATCGCCTCACGCAGTGGTTACCCCCTCCGATAGGTGAATGTCACAGCACGTTTACAAACCGCGACGGTCCGCGAAACGCGCCGTACCTAACGTGTAAGTACAACGTCCCCACAAAGGAGGCACTCCGTGACAGTTGACCGAAGCACCGAAATCCTCACCAACGAGCAGGCGCCCACCGCCCTCGTCCCCGAGCTTGAACACCGTCCTGGCCGCTGGATTGCCAACTGGGACGCAGAGAACAAAGATCAGTGGGAAGCCGCCGGCCGTTCCATCGCCAAGCGCAACCTGTACTGGTCCATCTTCGCCGAGTTCCTCGGCTTCGTCGTCTGGCAGCTCTGGTCGATCGTCGTCGTCCAGCTCCCGGCCGCAGGCTTCAAGTTCGACACCAACCAGATCTTCTGGCTCATCTCGATCCCCAGCCTGGTCGGTGCCACACTGCGCATCCCCTACACCTTCATGGTTCCAAGGTTCGGTGGCCGCAACTGGACCATCGTCTCGGCCCTCCTGCTGCTGATCCCGACGGCGGGCCTTGCCTTGTGCGTCTCAAACCCCGGCACCCCCTTCGGCGTCATGCTACTGGTAGCGGGACTTGCAGGCTTCGGCGGCGGCAACTTCGCGAGCTCGATGGCAAACATCACCTTCTTCTACCCTGCCCGCGAAAAGGGCTGGGCGCTGGGCTTGAACGCCGCGGGCGGAAACCTTGGTGCCGCCGTCGCGCAGCTCGTCGTCCCGATCGCCGTCACCCTCCTGGCCGCCGGTACCGTCAACCTGCCCATGGCCGGCCTTATCTGGATTCCGCTCATCCTTATCGCTGCCTTCGGCGCTTGGAAGTACATGAACAACCTCACGAGCGCCAAGGGTGACGTTGCAGGCTCCATCGCCGCACTCAAGGAACCGCACTTGTGGATCATGGCCTTCCTGTACATCGGTACGTTCGGCTCGTTCATCGGCTTCTCCGGGGTCTTCCCCAAGCTCATCAAGGACTACTTCCCGGCATTCTCCTCCATGCACCTCGGCGCGGTTGTCCTCTCGCTCGCCTTCCTCGGCCCGCTGGTCGGCTCCCTCGCCCGTCCCTACGGTGGACGCATGGCTGACCGCATGGGCGGAGCCCGGATGACCGTTACGGCGTTCGCAGCGATGGCCGTTATCACCTTGACCATGATCTGGA
The DNA here is from genome assembly GCF_056397865.1 of Arthrobacter sp. 05L417. Taxonomy (NCBI): domain Bacteria; kingdom Bacillati; phylum Actinomycetota; class Actinomycetes; order Micrococcales; family Micrococcaceae; genus Arthrobacter; species Arthrobacter sp. 05L417. The sequence continues at coordinate 312,823 of NZ_JBFTOG010000003.1, read as the reverse complement.
CCCTTCCGCTCAAGAACTTCTGGCTCTTCCTGGTCCTGTTCCTGTTCCTCTTCACGGCAAGCGGCTTCGGAAACGGCGCCACCTACCGCATGATTCCGGTCATCTTCGCCACTTCCAGCCGTGCAGCCCGCTCGGGGGCGAGCGCCGCCAGCACGGCACGCCTCGCGTCTTCCTCCCTCGGCCTGATCTCGGCGATTGGCGCCTACGGCGGATTCGTCATCCCCCAGGTACTCAACGCATCCAGCGCTTCCGGCTCCTACACCCCCGCGTTCTATGGCTTCGTCGGCGCCTACGTGCTGATGCTCATCGTCTGCTGGGTCTGCTACCTCCGGAAGGCCAACCGTAACGCGATGGGACACATCTAATATGCCCAATGGCGCCAACACCCACTGCCCGTATTGTGCGCTGCAGTGCGCCATGACCCTGACCCCGGCGGCGCCCTCGGCGCAGCCGGGGTCAGACCCCGCTCCCGCGGCAAGGGCACTTCCGCTCCTGGAAGTGTCCGGCCGCGATTTCCCCACCAACCGGGGCGGGCTGTGCCGCAAGGGCTGGACATCGCCGTCGTTGTTGAACCACACCGGACGCGTAACGGAACCCATGCTCAAAGGGTCCGATGGCGTCCACCGGCCCGTCACGTGGGACCAAGCACTCATGCTGGTCACCGGAGCCGTCAAGCAGACCCGCGAGCAGTACGGGCCCGACGCCGTCGGCGTGTTCGGGGGCGGCGGACTCACCAATGAGAAGGCCTACCAGTTGGGCAAGTTCGCCCGCTTGGCGCTGGGAACCTCGCGCATCGATTACAACGGACGTTTCTGCATGTCCTCTGCCGCGGCAGCCGGAAACCGCGCGTTCGGCGTGGACCGCGGCCTCCCGTTCCCCGTGGAAGACCTTGATTCGGCGAGCGTCATCTTCCTTCTCGGCTCCAACGTTGCCGAGACCATGCCGCCGTTCGTCCAGCACCTGCAAGGCGCGCGCGATTCCGGCGGGTTGATCGTGGCCGATCCCCGTCGTTCCGCGACGGCCGCATTCACCGGCGACGGCGGCGGCATCCACTTGCAGCCGACCCCCGGAACGGACCTCGCCCTGCTGTTGGGTATCTCCCACGTAGTGGTCCACGAAGGCCTCGCCGATGCCGAATACCTCCAGAACCGAACCACCGGGTACCCAGCGATCGCTCGCAGCCTCGCCGCGTTCTGGCCTGAGCGCGTCCAGTCGATCACCGGCGTACCCGCCACGCTCATCCGCGAAACCGCCCGGCGCCTCGCAGACGGCGCCCGGCGCGGCGGCAGCTACATCCTCACCGGCCGCGGAGTCGAGCAGCACGTCGACGGCACTGACACCGCCACAGCCGCGATCAACCTCAGCCTCCTCCTCGGCCTCCCGGGATCCGCCCGCAGCGGCTACGGCACCCTGACCGGCCAGGGAAACGGCCAGGGCGGTCGCGAGCACGGCCAAAAGTCCGACCAGCTCCCCGGCTACCGCAAGATCACCGATCCCGCCGCCCGCGCACACGTCGCCAAAGTGTGGGGCGTCGACGAATCCCTCATCCCCGGCCCCGGCCTTCCGGCCGTGGAGTTGTTGAAGTCTTTGGGACAGCCCGACGGCGTCCGTTGCCTTTTCGTGCACGGCGCCAATGTGGCGGTGTCAGCCCCCGACGCCGGCGCGGTGATCGAGGGCCTGCGCCGCCTGGACTTCCTGGTTGTCTGCGATTTCTTCATGTCCGAGACCGCGCTGGAAGCCGATCTGGTCCTCCCGGTCACCCAATGGGCCGAGGAAGAAGGTACCCTGACCAACCTCGAGGGCCGCGTGCTCCGCCGTCGTAAGGCGCTCACCCCTCCCCCGGGCGTCCGCAGCGAATTGTGGCTCATGGCCCGGCTCGCCGAATCGCTCGACGCTCCGTCCACGTTCAGCGACGATCCCGAGACCGTCTTCGAGGAGCTCCGGCTCGCCTCGGAAGGTGGCCTGGCAGACTACTCCGGAATCGACTACGCCATGCTGGATCGAGGAGAGGCCGCCTACTGGCCCTATCCCACCGGCAGCTCGGGAACGCCGCGACTCTTCCTCGACAGCTTCGCGCACGCCGACGGTCGCGCGGTCATGGTCCCGGTGGCACCGCGGAAGCGGTCCCGGCGCTCCGCCGTCGTCGGCTCTGATCCCGATCCGCTGACGCTCGTCACCGGACGGCTCCTGGAACACTACCAATCGGGCGCCCAGACCCGCCGCGTGGCCGAACTCGCGGCCGCGCAGCCGGAGCCGCTCTTGCAGATCCACCCCGCGACGGCGGCCGTCAGGGACATCTCCAGCGGCGACTTTGTCCGGGTCTCCAACGAGCGCGGAGAGGTCCTGTGCAGGGTGGAGCTCAGCAACAGCATCCGGACGGACACCGTCTTCCTGCCCTTCCATTTCCCTGGACTGGGCAGCGCCAACCTGCTCACTGAGGCGGTCACGGATCCTATTTCGGGCATGCCGGAGTTCAAGACGAGCACGGTCTGGGTCCGGAAGGCCGTACTGGCAAACGTCGAATCGGAGTTGGCTGCGCAGTTGGCATTGCCAGCGGCGGCCGGCGTATCAATGCAGGTCAGCTTGTCTATGCAGGTCAAGGAGGCATCGTGAGCGAGCGAATTGTGGTGGTCGGATTCGGACCGGTCGCAGCCCGGCTGGTGGACGAGTTGTTGCCCGCCGTGCGCGGCGGCCTTGTCCAACTGCTCGTCGTCGGGCAGGAAACCGAAGCCGCGTACAACCGCGTCATGGTGGCGGAACTCGGCGTTGGGCGGACCACCGCGGAGGCACTCGCGATGGCGGACGCTGCCGCTTTGGCGGCCGACGGCGTCGAGGTCCGGCTGGGCGTCACCGTCAAACGCATCGACCGTGCACGCCAGCAGCTTGTCCTTTCGGACGGGACAACGCCCGGCTACGACCGCCTGGTGTTCGCCACGGGCTCGCGGCCCGTCATTCCGAACCTCACGGGTATCAACCCCGACCCTTCACACCCTGTACTCCCTCCAGGCGTGACTGCCCTCCGTGACCTCCGAGATGCCGCGCAACTGCGCGACGCCGTAGCTGCCGGCAAGCGCGTGATCGTCCTCGGTGGCGGTGTACTCGGCCTTGAAACGGCATTGGCCGCAGCTGAAGAAGGTGCCCTGACCACGGTGGTGCACAACGGCTCCTTCCCGCTGGGCCGCAATATCGACCGCGGCGGCGGGGCCGTTCTCGCGACGAGCTTGCGCAACAGCGGGATCACGATGGTGGGCAACGCCCGTTCCACGGCAGTGGAGCACAACGGCCCCGACGGCATGTTTTCCGCCCTGGTGCTCAACGACGGGTCACGGATCGAAGGCGACCTTCTTGTCCTTTCCTGTGGCGTTCGCCCCCGGATCGAATTGGCCGAAGGCTGCGGGTTGCCTGCCGCTACCGGCATCCTGGTGGATCACCGCCTGCGGACTTACCACGAGCCGCACATGTTCGCGATCGGCGATTGCGCCGAAGTCCGCTGCGCCGATGCCGAGTGCGCCGAATGCCGCACCGCATTGGGTCCATCAGGCCTGGTGGGGCCGGGCTGGCGGCAGGCCGAATGGCTTGCCGAGTACCTGATCCTCCTCGCCGAAGGCGGCCAGGACGCAGCCGACACCTTGGCGCCCCTGCCGCAGGAGAAGCCCGGCGTCGTGGTGCTGAAGGCACGCGGCATCAACATGGCCGTCGCTGGCGACAACAGCGCCGAACCGTGGGATGACGAGTTGTTGTCCGTCGGTGTCTCCGAGGGAATGCCCCGGCGCCAGGTCGCCCAGTGGGCCGATCCCGAACACGGCCGCTACGTCAAAATGACGACGCGGGGCGGCGCGCTCGAAGGACTCGTGACCGTAGGCATGCCGCGCACGGCCGCGGAGCTCGTGATGCTGTTCGAACGCGGCTCCGAGCTGCCCGCCGATCGTTCACTCCTGCTGCGCCTGGACGGCCCGGACCAACTGGGTCCGTCTGCTTCGAATGATGATCCGCAGCGCACCGTGTGCCGCTGTGCGGGAGTCAGCGGTGCGAGCATCGAGGAAGCCGTGCTGGATGGCTGCTCTTCCGTGCCCGAAGTTTCGAAGGCTACGCGGGCTGGCACTGGGTGTGGTGGGTGCCACGGTGACATCAAGGGGATTATCGAGAAGCACTTTCAGGGGGTTGCGGCGTAGCTCGTGATGAGTTGCGGAAGCGGATCGTTACTCAGAAGCAACTCAATATGTAGTTACTCATGGGCACTCCAGACGCAAGTAGCAAACACTCGCGTTCGAGCTGTGAGTGCCGGTGTAGCATCCAAGGGCTTTGCCGTCAGGGACTCGTCCCGTATGTCCGGGGGGACTTTCGCAAGCTACATCAGGAGGATCTACATGAAACGCTGGCTCGCACCCATCACCGTTTCCGTCGCGGCCGTACTCGCCGCAAGCGCCAGTCCGGCTGTCGCCGCGCCGCCCGCGCCGGCCGACGGAACAATCTATTGGCCCTGTCCGAACTTCACCAACCCTGTCAGGCTGGACGTTACCGGTCGCTCGAAGACGATCGACCTTCCTGGCGGACGTCAGATACTTGCCTCCCCGAACCTCAGGGTGACAGTGACCGCCCCCAACGGGCATTCCGCAAGCTACCTCATCACAGGAGCAACCCACGTCACCTACCTTCCGGATGCAATCCATCCGACCAGCCTCGAGTTGGCTTCCACAGGGTTGAACCTCCTACTCATCCCTGCAGCCAACGGGCACCCGGCCGGGCTAGCCCTGACAACGGGCAATGTCAACTACGCCATCACTCCAACAGGGGAAGAACTAAGGCCCTTCTCCGGCTCAGGAAAGGTCCTCGACGTCTGCCTCGCACTCGGTTAGACCCCTCAAGTCACGGAGCGCCCTTGCATTTGTGGGGGCGCTTTGTGCATAGATCCGGGCCGTCGGTGGGTGGTACCCCGCGAGCGCGTAGTCGCCGTCCACAGCCGATCAGTCTCCCGGCACATCACACTCTCAACGCACGTCACACCGAAGAGCGTGGTCACACGTGGAAGTAGTGGTTTTTGCGTGGTTTTTGCCGTGGGTCGATGTGGGGTGGCGGGATGAACCAAGGCACGCCTGCTTGGACCTGGATGTGCCACTCTTCCTTGTGGATCAGATGGTGGTGGTGGCTGCACAGAAGCGTGCCGTTCTCGACGCTGCTCGGTCCACCCCGGGACCAGTACTCGATGTGGTGGGCTTCGCACCACGGGGCCGGCATCGTGCACGAAGGAAACGCGCAGCCTTTGTCCCGGGCGGTAATGGCTTTGCGGATGTGGGCCGGGAAGATCCTGGAGGCCCTGCCGATGTCCAGCACCTGGCCCTCGCCGCCGAGAACGACGGGAATGATGTCGGCATCGCAGGCGATCTTCCGCAGCGTGGCCGCCGGGACTGGACCGGTGAACGTGAAGCTCCCCGTGCCCCGTTGCGGCCCGCCGGAGCGCGCGGGTCGTCCAGATTGCCCAGGGAACGCGAGCTGCCCGGCTTCCTTTAGCGGTGCCAGGAGGTCCCGGTGGTCGATGGTGGCCATGATCTGGGGGCGCTGGCCTCCAGCCGCGGGCACCGCACCTGCGGCGAGGGCGATCTTGCAGGCGCCCAGCAACCCGTCCAGGAGTTTCTGCGCCCTCGTGCGGCGGTCCAGGGACGCGGCATCATCACCTGAACCACCCGGCAGATCATCTGCCCGGCCGTCCGCCGGAGCGTTTGCCGGCCCGCCCCCGCCGTCCCCTCCGCCCGCGTCCACCGCATGGTCCCCGGACCCGGGGTCCCCGGACACGCGGGTCCGGGGATTGGTGGCGGTGTTCATGACGGTGAGCAGGTGCTCGTACTGGTCCTGGGTGGCGAAGTTCTCCAGATGCTGCAGCCCGTGTTTGGGCCGCCGCAGGAAGGCGCCCTGGAGGTGGCGGAGGGATTCCTCGCGGGGCTCGGACCCGTCCTGGTCGATCGCGTCGGTCCAGCGGCGGGCGATCCTGGCCAGGAAATCGGCGTCGTTCCCGGCCGCCGTCAGGGTCAGTGCGTGTTCCATGTCCGCGGCTGTCTCGGCGCTGCACAGGGGCCGGACGCGTTCCAGAGCCATGGTGATGGTGGTGGCCGGCCGGGACGCGATGCTCCCGCAGGCCAGGGCCGCGGCCACTTCCCCATACCGCGGCTGGATCCGTTGCCCCGTGAGGGAGCGGCCCGGCAGCAGGTCCTCGGCCAGGGCCAGGCGGCGCCGGGCCTCCGCCGCGCCGATCCGCAGCAGCGAGCGCAGGTGCTCACCCGTGTTCCGGAACTCCCGGAACCCGGCGAGAGCGTCACCCGCAGCGAGACCGCCGCACCCGGCACCGTCCCCGGCACCGGCTGCTCCGCCTTCAGTTTCGGGGCTGCCGGGGCCATCGCTGGAACCGCCCTCCCGGGCTTCGGCTCCCCAGCCCGTCGTCCAGCCGGTCCCGCCGATCGGCTCCTGCTGCCGGACCCGGTGCAACTGCCCCGCGGCGACGAGCTGCAAGTAGTCCAGGGTGCGGGAGAGTTCCTCCACGCCGGAGGCGAACGCGGCGGAATCCTGCATCCCCAGAGGCCCGACGTCGTCCACCGCGGTCCGTGCCAGGGAGCGCAACGCTCCAAGAGCACCCTCCAGAACCTGCTGCGGACCACCGTCGCCGCCGTGATCGCCCATGCGGTCCTCGCGCGGATCCAGCAGGGCGAGCCGGCGCAGCCCACGCATTTGACCCGTCCCTTGACCGGCCGCAGTCGCCCTCCGAGGTTCCCGCGCCTTATGGAACACGACGAACCCGCCGCCGGGCGCAGTGCCCTGGCTACTGGTGAAGTGTCCGATCGCTTCCATGGCAATACTCTGCCAGCAGGCACCGACAAAATAACCCGCTTCCGATCTGGAACAGAAAATACGTTATCGACAGTTCTGTACGCAACGTACGTTTTGCTGCACTTGACGTAGCCATTGTGGACACGGCACATCGTGAGCGCGAACCGGTATTCCTCACTCGCCGCGGAATTCGGGTCGCGGCAGTGATTGATTCCGCCGAGCTGGAGCACCTTCGCGAAGCCGCGGAAGAACTTGAAGACATCCGGGACGTCAGCATGGCATGGGAGGAGATGAAACAGACCGGTGAGACCCCTATCCCCTGGGAGGACGTCAAGCGCGATCTGGCCTGACGTGAGCTACTACATCACGGTCCTGCCAGCGGTCCTTCGGCAACTGCGCAAGCTTCCTCCCGAGGGTCGCCGCCGGGTCCAAGCAGCCATCGAGTTGCTCGCCGAGACTCCACGCCCGCCCGGCGCCAAGAAGCTGGCAGGGCGGGTCGAGTGGCGCGTCCGAACGGGAGATTATCGGGTGCTCTACCGGATCGACGACGGCCGACTCGTCATCGTCGTCGTTCAGGCCGGTCATCGCCGCGAAATCTAAAGGGAGTAAGTCCGCTTACAGATTTCTCCGTCGTCAGTGGCGCGTGATCCTCAAAGTGCTTGATTCACCGACAGATACCCCGGCGTCGCCTCCGATCGGGAAGGTGAAGATAGGCGAGGTGTGGCCAAAATCAACGTTGGCGAGCACCGGAAGGCCGGAAAGGACGGAATGTTTGGCAACTATCAGGGCCAGTAGATCCCGGGTCATTCGGCTTGCCTGCTGAAAGCGACCTATCACGAGACCCCGAACTCCCTTTGCCTCAGGCGTCTGCAGGAGAGAGGCCAGGTCCCTCGTAAATGTAGCCGGGTGGCTTTCGAAGTCGTCCTCCACGAAGAGGAGTGTTCCTTCCAAAGATGGCATGTTGGCCGTTCCCTGGAGGAGATTCAGCGTGCACAGGTTTCCGCCCACAATCCGTCCGCTCGCGGCACCGCGTTGCAGCGGCCACCAGCCATCGCCGGGAATCACCGTTCGGCCGTCTTGGTCACGGAACCATGCATCGTCCGTCCAAGCCGTGGCCTGCCGCACGTCCATGGGCTCCCCGCCAAAGAGCGCCTCCATGAACCAGGCCTGAGTCTCCTCAAAGTGGTCCCGCATACCAAATGTGGACCAGTGCGGCCCGGGGTATGTCACCAGTCCGGTGCGTGCGTGGATGGCGTTCTAAAGTGCCGTGATGTCCGAGTAGCCACACAGGATTTTCGGGTTCGCCGCGATGAGCTCCCAGTCGAGATACGGAAGCAATTCATTGCTGCTGAATCCACCAATGACTGTCAGGATTCCCGTTACTTCCGGATCCGAGAAGGCCGCATGAAGATCGTCGACGCGCGACTGCACCGACGACGAAAGGAGCCCATCCATTTCGTCGACGTGCTCCCCGAAGGAAAGCCGCAACCCCATTTCGGCGAAACGCCCCTCGATGCGGCTGGTGTGGTCGTGCTCCATGACCACAGCGCGGCTCAATGCGGGCGCGACCACCCGCACCATGTCACCGCGACGAAATTTGGGCGGGTAGATGGACAGCATGTGCTCGACGCTAGCAAACGCAACGCTGACCACGCCGCTTGCCTACGTACTCAGCGAGGGTATAAACGCATTTGGGTTGGGTGCCGAGGACGCGCATCTGGTTTCACGCGACGCGAAATGCCCCAGGACACGCGAATACGCGCGTCGTGGGGCATTTTCTGTGTCGCAGATCCGAATGCGAACAACAACCTACATATGCACGTGCAACCGTCGCGCCGCTTCCGAGATCGACCCGGTCAAGGAGGGGTACACCGTAAAGGTGCTCGCGAGGTCGTCGACGTGTAGTTTCTGCTTCACGGCAACCGCGATCGGGTAGATGAGCTCGGAGGCGTTCGGTCCGACGACGACGCCGCCGATCACAGTGCCCGAACCCTTGCGCGCGATGATCTTGACGAAGCCGTCCTTGGTGTTGCGCATCTTGGCGCGGGCATTGCTTAGCAGGGACAGCATGACCACGTCGCCCTGGTACTTGCCCGATTCGAGGTCGGCTTCGGAGACGCCCACGGAGGCGATTTCCGGCGAAGTGAAGATGTTTGAGGCCACTTGGCGGAGCTTGATCGGCATGACGGCGTCGCCCAGGAAATGAGCAACTGCAATGCGGCCCTGCATGGCAGCGACCGAGGCGAGGGCCAGGATCCCCGTACAGTCGCCAGCGGCGTAGATGTTCGGCGCCGTGGTGCGGGAGACGCCGTCGACCTTGATGTGGCCGGACTCCGTGACAGCCACGCCCGCCTCTTCCAGCCCGATTCCGGCAGTGTTGGGGATGGAGCCAACACAGACGAGGCAGTGGCTGCCCGAGACCGTGCTGCCGTCGCCGAGCGTCACCTTCACGCCGGCGTCGGTCCTTTCAACGGCCTCCGCGCGCGAGCGGGACAGAACGCGCACGCCGCGGCGTTTGAAGACGCCTTCGAGGACCTGGGCCGCGTCCGTGTCCGAACCTGGCAGCACCTGGTCGCGGCTCGAAATCAGGGTGACGTTCGAGCCAAGCCCGTTGTAGGCCGAAGCGAATTCGGCGCCGGTTACGCCGGAACCAACGACGATCAGGTCTTCCGGAAGTTGCTCGAGGTTGTAGATCTGTGCCCAGTTCAGGATGCGTTCGCCGTCGGGCTTTGCCGTGGGCAGTTCGCGGGGGTGGGCGCCGACGGCGAGAAGAATGGCGTCAGCCGTAATCGTCTTGACGCCGTCCGAGGTGATGACCTCGATGGTGTGGTTGTCCAGGAGCTTTCCGGAGCCCATCAGGATCTCCACGCCAAGGTGCTCAAGGCCCACCCGGATGTCGTCCGACTGCTCGCGCGCGAGGTGCAGGACGCGGTCGTTGATGTGGCCGAGGTCCGCGCGCATGCCCGGCGCCACGTCACTGCCGTCGACCGCGAACTTGACTCCCAGCTCCCCCGCCTCGCCGACGCGGGTCATGAGATCCGCCGTCGCGATCAGGGTTTTGGAAGGTACGACGTCGGTGAGGACGGCCGAGCCGCCGAGCCCGGCGCGCTCGATGAGCGTAACCCGCGCTCCCAAGTGGGCCGCGACCATGGCCGCTTCATATCCGCCTGGACCTCCGCCCAGGATCGCGATTCGTGGTGAGCTGAAGTCAGGATGCATGGTCACAATGTTCCATTCTCACTTAATGCGGGCGGACCTGCCACTAAGCCCCACCTGAGAACGCCTGTAAAGGCCGTTTACCTAGCCAACACCGCCCTGTTCAACAGCGCGCGCAGCACTGTAGTTTGTACCAGTGAGTAACACAGAGCTGATGAACACAGACCCATTCGAGGCCGCCAAAGCTGCGGCCGACTACATCGCAGCGGAGACCGGCGTCGAATCGCACGACGTCGCACTCGTGCTCGGCTCAGGCTGGGGCGCGGCTGCGGATCTCATAGGCGAAACGACGGCGACCCTCACTGCGTCGGAAGTTCCCGGCTTCCACGCGCCTGCCGTTGAGGGGCATGTGGGCACCATCCGCTCGGTCCTGACGAAGAAGGGCAAGCGCGCCCTTGTCCTGGGTGCGCGTACCCATTACTACGAAGGCAAGGGCGTCCGGGCAGTGGTCCACGGCGTGCGCACGGCTGCGGCAGCCGGATGCAAGACCCTCGTGGTGACCAACGGCTGCGGCGGCCTGAATGAAGCCTGGACCCCTGGAACTCCTGTGCTGATCAGTGACCACATCAACCTGACGGCGGCTTCCCCCCTTGAAGGCGCCACGTTCGTCGACCTCACGGACCTGTACTCCTCGCGCATCCGCGGCCTGGCCCGCGAGGTGGATCCCACGCTCGACGAAGGCGTCTACGCCCAGTTCACCGGCCCGCACTACGAAACGCCGGCCGAGGTCCAATACGCCAAGCGAATCGGCGCGGATTTGGTGGGCATGTCCACCGCTCTCGAAGCCATCGCCGCCCGGCACGCGGGCATGGAAGTCTTCGGCATCTCCCTCGTGACCAACCTCGCCGCAGGCATCAGCCCGGTACCGCTGAGCCATCAGGAAGTCATCGAGGCGGGGCAGACGGCGGGCGCACGCATTTCGCGCCTCCTGGCGGACATCATCGCCAAGCTCTGATCGAGCACCCGGGGCGTCGAGGCTCCCCGGCAATTCCGGACTAAGCAGCCCCGGTAGAATTTGACTGATTCTCCGCCACAGCGCTCGAACCGGAAAGGACCGCCGATCATGACATCCGCGCCTTTCCGGTTCTTGCGAACGGGCCTGATCGGATCAATCATTCTGGGCTTTGCCGCGGGTGGGCACCTTGCCGGCGGCGGAAACCTTCCGGCACCGGCCATTCTGACGGCGCTCTGTGCCCTGACAATCCTCCCCGTCGCCATCCTGACGCGTGCCCGGCTTTCGCTGCCAGTCTTCGCCGGGCTACTGGGGGCCGGGCAACTCTGCCTTCACTGGGCGTTCTGTGCGCTATCTGGAACTTCCACCGCGCAACCGTTGCAGTCCGGGCATGCAGGACATGTTCCACTGGCGCCAGCCCCGGATACCGTAAGCGCCATCGCCTCAACCCACGCCTCGGCCAGCGACTGGCAAATGCTCGCTGCGCACACACTCGCAACCTTGGGCACGGCCCTGGTCCTCGCGCGCGGCGAACAAGCACTATGGGCATTGGCGGCGTGGCTGCGCCCGTTAGTCCAACTGCCCGCTCCAAGAGCGATCCACCCACTTCGCACCCCCGCTCCGTGCCCGACCCAGGTTGTGCGTTCCCGCAGCCTCCCCGGCCTTCGGCTTCCCTCCCGGCGCGGCCCGCCTGCCCTGGTTCCGGCCGCCTGAGACTGCCCCCTTTCATCTGCGGGCAGGGACAGGCGGCAACTCGCTGCCTTCACCGGTCCGGACCTCCGTCCGCCCGGTCCCCAACCGCTTTTCCTTTGTGAAAGGGCACCATTGCCATGAAGACTACCCACCGCCGTACCCTCAAAACCGCCTGCGCCGCGACGATGGCCGCCGGGCTGCTCGCCTTCGGCGTCTCAGCCGCGTCCGCGCACGTCAACGTCAATCCCGACGACCCGGCAGCGGGCGGCTACACCCACCTGACCTTCAACGTTCCCAACGAATCCCCGACGGCCAAGACCAACAAATTAGAGGTCTCACTGCCGACGGACGCACCCTTCAACTCGGTGTCCGTGAAGCCGGTCGAGGGCTGGACGGCCGAGCTCGTCACCACCACCCTGCCAAAGCCCGTCACTGTCGCCGGTGCAACGGTGACCAAAGCGATCAGTTCGGTCGTCTGGACCGCGGACGCCGCACACCAGATCGGCCAGAACGAATACCAGGCCTTCTCGATCTCCGTGGGTGTCCTGCCCGACGCCGGCACCACCGTGACGCTGCCGGCCACCCAGACGTACACCGACGGCACGGTGGTGAAGTGGGACGAGAAGACCGTCAAAGGCCAGCCCGAACCCGAGCACCCGGCACCCTCCTTCGTGACCACAGCCAGCGACGAGGCCGCGGCATCCGCGACGGCCACGGCGTCCCCGTCCGCGACCCCGGCCCCGTCCGCGACCCCAGCCCCGTCAGCTGCAGCATCGGCGACATCCAGCGACGCCGGATCCGCGGCCGGCTGGTTCGGACTCGCGGCTGGGCTCATCGGCCTGGCCGCAGGCGTCACCGCCCTGGTGCGAACCCGCTCCACGAAGGCCAACTAGCCTCACATCGAACAAGCGAACTGCCCGCACCGGACCCCGGCGCGGGCAGTTTTGCATCCCGCTGCAGCCGACCACGAATCCCACCAACGACAGTCGTCGCCACAGCAATTTTCCGACGCCTGTCAAGTCAATTCGCCCCCGCGTTAATGGCATGTGAATTTTAAAAATAAATCAGATTTATTCAGAAACATTTGACCCGTCGCGCTTTCCATGGCACGCGCGCGGTGTAAGAATGTAAACGCTTGCGCACATATGTCTGACATGTTGCCTAAGGCCCGGAACGGCGCTCGAAACACGGGTTGCAACCGCATCCAGCGCACGTCAAGCTTTGAACGGTCCCGGCAAGTCGACGTGCCGGACCGAAGGATGGGGGCTTCCTAAGAATCCCCCATCCACCCGACACGATGGCGTTCCTGACGACGCCATTGGTGTTACCGGGAACGCCGGAGTTCGGACCAGGGCTTGCGCCCATTCCACGTAGTCCAACCTCCGCGAGAAGAGCAAGCATGAAATCTCACTCAACCCCCAACAGGCCACGCCGACGCCTGCGGTCGGCGGCCGCCTTTGCGGCCGCTGCCGGCGTGGCTGCCACGGTGCTCATGGCATCGCCGGCAGCCCAGGCAAACCTGCCTGCCGACAAGCCGGCCACCACAATGCCGGCCCCGACGCCGGGATTCCCGCTGCCGACGGTCCACACGCAAGAGGCCTTTGACCCTGCAGCAGCCTTCACGTCCAAATGGACGCGGGCGGATGCCAAGCAGATCATGGCCCAGAGCAATCCGAACGTGGCCCCCGGCCAGAACTCCATGAGCCCCAACGTCACCATGCCGGAAATCCCCAAGGATTTCCCCGCCATGAACGACGACGTCTGGGTCTGGGACACGTGGTCGCTGACCGACCAGAACGCCAACCAGATCAGCTACAAGGGCTGGGACGTTATCTTCTCCCTCGTCGCCGATCGCCACGCGGGCTACGGCTTCGACCAGCGCCACTGGAATGCCCGCATCGGCTACTTCTTCCGCAAGACCAACGCAGACCCCGCGAAGGACAAGTGGAACTACGGCGGACACTTGTTCCTGGACAACACCTCGATCGGCAACACCGAATGGTCCGGTTCCACCCGCCTCATGCAGGGTGACCACGTCAACGTGTTCTACACGGCCACCACGTTCTACGACCGTGCAGAGCGCAACGCGGGCGGCGGCGGGATCGCTCCCGACGCAGTCATCGCCAAGGCCCTCGGCAACATCCACGCCGACCAGAACGGTGTGACCTTCGACGGCTTCCAGCACACCAAGCTGCTCGAGCCGGACGGAAAGCTGTACCAGACCAAGGCCCAGAACGCCGGCTTTGCCTTCCGTGACCCGTACACCTTCGAAGACCCGGCGCACCCGGGCAAGACGTACATGGTTTTCGAAGGCAACACCGCCGGAAACCGCGGCGAGTACAAGTGCACGGACGCTGACCTTGGCTACCGCCCCGGCGATCCCCACGCCGAAAACACGAATACGGTCAACACCACCACTGGTTCCTGGTTCCAGACCGCGAGTGTCGGCCTGGCCGTCGCGGACAACAAGGACCTGACCCAGTGGCACTTCCTGCCGCCGATCCTGTCCGCCAACTGCGTCAACGACCAGACCGAGCGCCCGCAGATCTTCATCCAGAATGAAAACGGCCAGAACAAGTACTACCTGTTCACCATCAGCCACCAGTTCACGTACGCCGATGGCATGCGTGGTCCCGACGGCGTCTACGGCTTTGTTGGCAACGGTGTCCGTTCGGACTTCCAGCCGGTGAACAGCTCGGGCCTCGCCCTCGGCTCGCCGACCGACTTGAACCTGCCGGCGAACAACCCGAGCGGCACCCAGTCGGCACAGCAGAACGGCCGCCAGTTCCAGGCCTACTCGCACTACGTGCAGCCGGGCGGCCTGGTGCAGTCCTTCATCGACAACGTTGACGGCGTCCGTGGAGGGTCCCTCTCCCCCACGGTAAAGATCAACTTCGCCGGTGGCGTCACGCAGGTGGACCGCAGCTTCGGCAAGAACGGCCTCGGCCCGTTCGGCTACCTCCCCACCAACGTCCGCGTCGGCGGGGAAGGCCTCTACAAGTAGGCCACAGTCAAAACCAGCTGGGCAGGCAGAGGATTCGCTGCCTGCCCGGCAACATGGGGCGCCCGGTTCACCCGGGCGCCCCGCTCCACAACCCAGGAAGTCCCATGCTCCACTCTCCCCAACACCCGTTCCGGCCCGCTCGCAGGGCGGTACTCGCCGCCGTCGCCGTCGTCCTGGCGGTGTTCGCGAGTTCCTGCACCCCGACGCCGGACGCGTCGCCATCCGCCGGCGGCACCGCCGTCGGGATGGCTGCCCCCGCACCATCCGAATCGGACCCGTGGCGGCCCGCCGCGCACCTCACGGCGTCGCAAAACTGGATCAACGATCCCAACGGACTCGTCTACGAAAACGGCACTTACCACGCGTTCTACCAGCACAATCCGCACGGCAACTTCTGGGGAGACATGTCGTGGGGCCACTCCACCAGCACGGATCTGGTGCACTGGACCCAACAGCCGGTAGCCATGGAAGGCTCCGCCAGCGAGGAAATCTTTTCCGGCGCCATCGTTCCGGACAGCAAGAACGCCTCCGGCCTGGGCAGCGCTGAAAACCCGCCGCTGGTAGCCCTCTACACCAGCTCATACGGCGACGGCGGGGCGCTGCCCAAGGGCAGCCAGGCCCAGTCCGTGGCCTACAGCCTGGACCACGGGAAGTCCTGGACCAAGTACAAAGGCAACCCGGTACTCAGCTTGCAGCCCGCGTCGAACAACTTCCGGGATCCGAAGATCACCTGGTACGAGCCCGGCAAATACTGGGTCATGACCACGGTGGTTGCTGACGCCCAGGTGGTAAAACTCTTCAAATCCACCGACCTGCTGCACTGGAACTTCCTCAGCGACTTCTCGGGAGTGGGCGCCCAGGGCGGGCTCTGGGAAGTTCCCGAGCTGCTCCAGATGGACGTCGACGGCGGCAACGGCCTGAAGAAGTGGGTCATGATCCTGAGCATCAACCCGGGAGGCATCGCGGGAGGCTCCGGCATGCAGTACTTCGTGGGCGATTTCGACGGCACACGGTTCACGGCGGAAAACGCTGCAAAGCCGGGCGACCCGCTGACGAAGTCACAGTGGCTGGACCATGGAGCGGACTTCTATGCGGCCAACACCATCACCGCGGCTCCTGGTGGAAAGCCGGTGCTTCTGGGCTGGATGGGGAACTGGGACTATGCGCAAGCCGTCCCGAGCACCCCGTGGCGCGGGTCCATGGCCATCCCCCGCCAGCTCACCCTCGTGGCCGCGGGAAGCCGTTTCGAGATCCATTCGACCATCGCCCAGGCTGCCGCGAACGCGCTCACGAACACCAAGACCAGTGAAGTACATGGCAAAAACCTCACCGTCACCGACTCCACGGAGCCCCTGGGCAGCGATTTCGGGGCCCGAACCCAGCTGATCGACGCCGAAATGGACGTTTCGGGCGCAGCTGAGGCCGGATTGGTGCTGCGGGCTTCGGCGGACGGGAAGGCAGGCCTCCGCATCTCGTACAACCGCGCAAGCGAAACCCTGAAAGTGGACCGTTCGGCGGCCGGAACCTCCAACTTCTCGCCGAAATTCAGCCCCTACCATCAAGTCTTCGTGCCTATGAAGGACGGCAAGGTCCGCCTGCGTATCCTCCTGGATTCCTCATCCGTGGAGGTCTTCACGGGCGACGGAGCGGCGGTTATCTCGGACATCTTCTTCCCGCATTGGGGCAACACGGGCGCGGCCGCCTTCAGCGCAGGCTGCGCGGCGAGCTTCGTACTCACCAGCACGCGGCAGCAACCCTGACGCCGGGGAACCCAACTAATCCCCACCGCCACCCTCGCCTCGCAAGTCCCCACCGGCTCCCAGCCTTCGCAAGCTCAGGCCGGGGCCCTCGCCGGTGTGGCCCCACGGCCAAGGAACCCTGGCGGCGTGGGCCCCCGCACTAGTTGTCGTTTAGACGCCTCATAACGACAACTAATGCTAGTCAGTTGGGATGGGGCCACCATACTGTGACGGCTGACATAGCCCTTGACCTCGGCATTCATTCTCTTTGACGATAGCTTTATCCCTATGACATCGAGCGATGCCGAATTTGAAAAGCTGATATCCGACGCCGGCGAATGGGCTGCCCAGGACCCGGACCCGGTCACCGCGGCAGCGCTGTCCGAACTGGCCGGCCTCGCCTCCAGCGGCGTCGCTGCAGCCCGTCAACAGCTTGAAGACAGCTTCAGTGGAACACTGCAGTTCGGTACCGCGGGACTCCGCGCCGCCCTCGGTCCTGGTCCCAACAGGATGAACCGCGTGGTGGTGCGGCGGGCAGCAGCAGGTTTGGCCGCCTTCCTCAAGGACGCCGTTGGGGCGGCTTCCCCGGGAACGCGGCCGCGCGCCGTCGTCGGCTATGACGCGAGGCACAACTCGGACGTCTTCGCACGAGAGTCCGCAGCCATCTTCACAGCCGCGGGAATCGACACGTTCCTGATGCCTTCGGCCCTTCCGACCCCCCTGCTGGCTTACGCCGTCCGCGCCCTTGATTGCGACGGCGGTGTCATGGTCACGGCGAGCCATAACCCACCGCAGGACAACGGATACAAGGTGTACCTAGGCGGCCGGGCCGTGGAGGAAAGCGGCCGGGGATCCCAGATCGTGGCACCCTACGATTCGCAGATCGCCGCAAGCATCGAAGCCGTGGGCCCCTTGGATTCCATCGAACTGGCCGGGTCCGGCTGGACTGAGATGCCTGTTTCCATTACCGGCGAGTATGAGGCCGCGATGGCCGGCCTCGCCGACGTCGGGAATTTCCCGGCCCGTGAGCTGAAGATCGTTTTGACTCCAATGCATGGCGTGGGCGGCGAGACGGCGGTGTCGGTGCTGAATGCGGCAGGCTTCACGGACGTCTCGCTCGTGGAAGAGCAGGCAGCGCCGGATCCGGACTTTCCCACGGTCAATTTCCCCAACCCGGAAGAGCCCGGCGCACTGGACCTGGCTTTGGCGGCAGCGGCGCGCCTGGGTGCCGACATCGTGCTGGCCAACGACCCCGACGCCGACCGCGCGGCTGTGGCGGCAAAGGACCCTGATACGGGTGCTTGGCGGATGTTGCGGGGCGACGAAGTGGGCGCCCTGCTTGGGGCGCATGTGGTGGCCCGGCACGCCGCGGATACGCGGCAAGGAGATACGACACGCGGCGTTTTTGCCAACTCGATCGTCTCGTCCCGGCTGCTTTCCCGCATTGCGGCGGCGGCCGGCTTCGCCCATGAAGAAACGCTGACGGGATTCAAGTGGATTTCCCGGGTGCCGGGGCTTGTGTACGGCTACGAGGAAGCCCTGGGCTACTGCGTTGCGCCCGAACTTGTCAGGGACAAGGATGGCATTTCCGCCTCCTTGCTCATCGCCGAACTAGCGGCGGCGGCCAAGGCCGAAGGAAAGACGATCTTCGACACCCTGGACGAGATCTACCTGGTGCACGGCCTGCACGCGAGTGACCAACTCAGCATCCGCGTGGCGGACCTTGGTTTGCTGGACGCGATGATGAACCGGCTTCGGGCCGATCCGCCGGAGTCCTTTGGCGGATCCGCCATCGAGACCTTTGTGGATTTGGCCGAGGGAAGCGAGCAACTGCCGCCAACGGACGGTCTCCTCTACCTGACCAAGGACCTAAGCCGCGTCATCATCCGGCCCAGTGGCACCGAGCCAAAGCTCAAGTGCTACCTGGAGGTCATCAAGTCGGTCGGTTCCGCGGCGGAACTCGCAGAAACCCGGCACGCCGCGCGAACCATTTTGGACCACATACTCGCGGACGTCCGCGAGGCGCTGGGGCTCTGAGCTAGAGTTCGACTTCGATGAAGCCGTCAACCATGCGGGTCCTGAATGCCGGAAGCCGGAGCCCGGGGTTGGAATAGCACTCACCGGTCTGCAGGTCGTAGACCTCCTTGTGCAACGGGGAGGCGATGGTGGGGCGTGATCCCCGGGAACCGGTGATCCCGCGGGCCATGACATTGGCCAGGGTTGCGGGGTCCTGCTGGGCGACTGCGTAGACATTGTCGGCATCGAGGCGGAAAATCGCCACTTGCACGCCGTCGATCAACGCTGCCTCGCCCCAAGCCGGCTCAAGTTCGTCCAACGGGCATACACGGTGCCAGCTGGACGCGGTCGGCGCGCTCGTCAGTTGTTCTTCCCGTTCCAGAATGACGGTCATGTCAACCCCTCTCGCTATGCCTGCAGCCGGACAAATGCTGTCCTTTCCTTTCAGGCGTTGGCCGCCCAGCGGCCATACCTTCAAGGTAGGCGGGGAGTGTTTCACCGGAACGCAGTCAATGTGTCCGGTGCGTAAA
Source organism: Arthrobacter sp. 05L417 (assembly GCF_056397865.1). Lineage (NCBI taxonomy): Bacteria > Bacillati > Actinomycetota > Actinomycetes > Micrococcales > Micrococcaceae > Arthrobacter > Arthrobacter sp. 05L417. The sequence goes on along the minus strand of NZ_JBFTOG010000003.1, from coordinate 293,857 downwards.
AGAGACCTCACAGGTGCCGACATCCAATCGTGACCCAGAAGTTAAGACCACGAAACAAAGGGGAAACTGAAGAGAAACTGCCCGTCCGTAGTCTGAAGTGACAAGTTGCGGAGCACGTTCTGCGGCGTATGCGAAAGGCCACCAGTGACCGGACACACTTCCACCCCAGAAAACCAGCGCCGTATTGTTGTCGCCGGCGGGGGCCCTGCGGCCCACCGTTTTGCCGATGCGATGCATACCCGCGGTCTCGAGGGCTGGCACGTCACGGTCCTGACCGAGGAAGCGCACGTTCCGTATGACCGGGTCACCCTGAGCAAAGCGCTGACCGATGTGGACTACGACCTCACCTTGGGCGACATGTCCATGTGGGAGCATGATGCGCTGGAGCTGCGCACGGGCGAGCGGGTGGTCAAGATCAACCCCGATGCCAAGTCCGTGGAAACCGCAGCCGGCAACACTTACGCCTATGACCACCTGGTGGTGGCCACCGGCTCGGACGCGGCACAGCTCCCCTTCCCCGGCGGCGAACTCGCCCATGTCTACCGCACCCTCGACGACGTCTGGGCCATCAACAAGGCCATCGCCGAACTCACGGAGAAGCTCGGCCGGACCGTGAAGACCGTGACCATCGGCGGCGGCCTCCTCGGTTTGGAAGCCGCGGCCGGCACCATGGAGCTGGGCGCGCAGGCCACCGTCATCAACGGTTCGCGCTGGCTCATGAACGCCCAACTCGATGAGGGCGCCGGCCAGGCGCTGGGCCGGCTGGTCACTGCCAAGGGGCTTAAAGTTCTTACGGGAACCTACCCTGCCGAAGTATTGTCCGACGACGACGGCCAGGTCACCGGCGTCCTCATGAAGGACGGCCGCGTCATCCCCGCCGACATGGTTATCGCGTCCATCGGCATCCGTCCCCGCGATGAGCTGTTCCGCGAAACGGAAGGCACCGCAGACGGCCCCACCGCTGGCAAAGAACAGCTGTTCGAACTGGGCAAGAAGGGCGGCGTGGTCATCAACGACCATTGCGCCACCCCGGTCCCGGGCATTTGGGCGATCGGTGAGGTGGCGAACTTCGGCGGGATGTGCCTGGGGCTCGTGGCGCCGGCGAACACGATGGCCGAGATCGTCGCCGACCGCCTGCACGGCGGGCAAGCTACCTTCCCCGGCTTCGACACCGCCACCAAGCTCAAGCTTTCCGGCGTCGACGTGGCCAGCTTCGGCGACGCGTTCGCCACAACCGAGCACTCCCTGGAGATCGTCTACGCGGATCCGGCCCGGGGCGTCTACCAGAAGATCGTCACCACCGACGACGCCAAGACCCTGCTCGGCGGGATCTTCGTCGGCGACGCCACCCCGTACATGAGCCTGCGCCCCCTGCTCGGCCGCGAACTGCCCGCCGAACCCGGCGCCTACCTCACCGCTGCCGGTGGCGGTGACGCCCCCGAGACCGAACTGCCGGATGACGCGATCCTGTGCTCTTGCAACAACGTGGCCGCAGGTAGCGTCCGCGATGCCATCAACGGCTGCGGCTCCTGCGAAGGCAACGCCCCCGTCCAGGAACTCGGCGAACTGAAGACGTGTTCGCGGGCAGGCACCCAGTGCGGTTCGTGCGTCCCGATGCTCAAGAAACTCCTTGAAGGGGAACTGAAGAAGTCCGGCATCGAGGTCTCCAAGGCCCTGTGCGAGCACTTCGAGCTCTCCCGCCAGGAACTCTTCGACGCCATCCGCGTCCTGGAACTGACCTCCTTCGAGGACATCCTGGCCAAATACGGCACCGGCGCGGGCTGCGACATCTGCAAACCCACCATCGCCTCCATCTTGGCCAGCCAAAACAGCGAATACGTCCTCGGTGCCGGTCGCGGCACCCTGCAGGACACCAACGACCGAGCCTTGGCTAACATGCAAAAGGACGGTACCTACTCCGTGGTCCCCCGCATCGCCGGCGGCGAAATCACCCCTAAGGGCCTGGGTGTCATCGCCCGGGTTGCCGAGAAATACGGTCTCTACACGAAGATCACCGGCGGCCAGCGCATCGACATGTTCGGCGCCCGCCTCGAACAACTCCCGGAGATCTGGAAGGAACTCGTCGAAGCCGGCTTCGAATCCGGTCAGGCGTACGGCAAGAGCCTGCGCACCGTGAAATCCTGCGTAGGCTCCACCTGGTGCCGCTTCGGCGTCCAGGACTCCGTCGCCATGGCCATCAACCTCGAGCTGCGCTACCGGGGACTGCGCAGCCCGCACAAACTCAAAATGGGCGTGTCCGGCTGCGCCCGCGAATGCGCAGAAGCCCGCGGCAAGGACGTCGGCGTCATCGCCACCGACAAGGGCTGGAACCTGTACGTCGGCGGCAACGGCGGCTTCCTGCCCGCCCACGCCCAGCTCCTTGCCCAGGACCTGGACGACGACACCCTGATCAAGTACATCGACCGCTACCTCATGTACTACATCCGCACCGCCGACCGGCTCCAGCGCACCGCCCGCTGGCAGGAGGAACTCGACGGCGGCCTCAAACACATCGAAGACGTCATCATCCACGACTCGCTCGGCATCGCCAACGACCTCGAAGCCGCGATGGCCCGCCATATCGACACCTACCAGGACGAATGGGCCGAGACGCTCAAGGATCCCGAACGCCTGCGCCGCTTCCGCTCTTTCGTGAACGCCCCCGACCAAAAAGACGAGGCCATCGCCTTCGTCCCCGAACGCGGCCAGATCCGCCCCGCCACCAACGAGGAAAAGGGCGGCGTCCTCATCGCCAGCACGATCCCCGTTCGCGGCCAGGACTAAGGAGCACAAAGCCATGCAGCTCACCATCGACCTCACAGGCCGCGATGTTCTGGTCACGGGCTCTGCCCACGCCGCGCGGCAAGCCGTGCGGCGCTTCGAAGCCGCCGGCGCCGTCGTATATCGGCTCAGCACCCCCGACGGAGCCGACTCTGACGGCCCGCTGCCCGAACGCCCTTTCCTGGTCGCGGCCGTCGACGACGGCCAGCCCGGCTGGGAACCCCTGCTCGAACGCTGCCGGGAAGCGGGGATCCCCGTCACCAGCGAACCGGCTGCAGGCGAGTCCGGGCACGTCACCTTGGTCGGCGGCGGTCCCGGCACCCTCGACCTCCTGACCGTAGGCGCGGTCAACGCGCTGCGGGACGCCGACGTCGTCTTTTACGACCGGCTTGCCCCCTACGCGGAACTGGCGCAACTGACGTCCGCGGAACTGGTGGATGTCGGCAAGCGCCCCGGGCACCACAAGGTCGCCCAATGCGACATCGAAAAGCTCATGGTGGACGCCGCGCTGACGGGCAAGAATGTGGTCCGGCTCAAAGGCGGTGACCCTTACGTGTTCGGCCGCGGCGGCGAAGAAGTCAGCGCCTGCGTGCAGGCGGGCGTCCCCGTCCGCGTCATCTCGGGCGTCACGAGCGCCATATCGGTCCCGGCGGCCGCCGGCATTCCCGTCACGCACCGCGAGGTCAGCCACATGTTCACCGTGGTATCCGGCCACGCACCGCTGACCGAGAAGGAACACACCCACCTGGCCGGGCTCGGCGGGACCATCGTGGTCCTCATGGGCATCGGTACCCTCCCCCAACTCGCTGCCGGGCTCCGGCGGGCGGGGATGGATCCCGCGATGCCCATGGCCGTCGTCGAACGCGGCTACCGCCCCGGACAACGCACCACCATCGCCGAACTCGGCACCATCGAAACCGCGGCCGCAGGCTGCACCAACCCGGCCGTCCTGGTCATCGGAGAGGTGGTCCGGGTGGCCGAAACCAACCGCGATCACACCGAAGCCACCGCAGACCTGGACCGCCTCGCGGCTTCCCTCCTTGAAGCCTGAAAGAACACACATGACTACGTTGAATGCCCTTGATTCCATCGATGCAGGCTCGCCGTTGGCCGCGCCCGGACCAAGCGACGATGCGCCGCTGGACGGTTTCCGGATCGGAGTGACTTCGCACAGGCGTTCACGTGACTTGATCGAGGCGCTCGAACGGCGCGGTGCTTCGGTGCTGCACGCTCCGGCGTTGAAGATCGCGCCGGTCCAGGAAGACGTCACGCTCATCGAGGACACGAAAACGATCATCGCGGCCAAGCCCGATATCTGCATCGCCACCACCGCCTACGGCATGCGGCGCTGGTGCGAGGCCGCCGACTCCTTCGGCATCGGCGAGCAACTTCTTGACGTCCTGGCCGCTTGCCGCATGTTCGTGCGGGGACCAAAAGCCCGGGGTGCGGTCCGCGCGGCAGGCCTTGCCGACGTCGGAATCAGCAGTGACGAAACCACCGCCACACTCGTGGACATGCTCCTTCAGGAAGGCGTCCGGGGGAAGACCGTCGCCGTGCAATTGCACGGCTACACCGACGTCCGCCAGTTGGAGCGCCTCCGCATGTCCGGCGCGACGGTCCTCACCGTCACCCCGTACCGCTGGGTAAAGCCCGACGGCGAAGACAAGCTGCCGCGCCTCATCGAAGCCGCCTGCAGTGGAGACTTGGATGTGCTCACCTTTACGAGCGCGCCCGCGGTAGACGCCATGTGGAGCACAGCCCACGAAATGGGCATGTACCGCCAACTGATCGAGGCCCTCAAGACCCAGGTGACTGTTGCCGCCGTCGGGCCCGTGACCGCACAACCGCTGATCGACGCCGGGCTCAGCCCCCTCATCCCGGACCGCTACCGCATGGGCGCGCTCATCCGTCTCGTCACCGAACATCTGGCCCTGAACCATGTGCGCCGGCTCGACACTCCCTCAGGGCATATCGAGCTGCGCGGTCGTTGCTTGAGGATCAATGGTTCCGTGGTGGAACTGGCCCCGGCTCCGCTGCTCCTGTTGCGCGCGCTTTTGGGAGCCGGGGGCGCAGTACTGTCCCGCGAGTCGCTTTCCGACCTGTTGGAACTGCGTGGCTCGGTCCACGCCCTGGACATGACGGTGAGCCGTTTGCGGTCCTCGCTCCCTGACGGAAAGCTCGTGGAAACCGTGGTCAAACGGGGCTACCGGCTGCGGGTCTAGCCCTGGTTCTTGTGGACGAGGTAGATGGCACCAGTGGTGACGTCCTCCTCAAGTGCTTCCAAGGTGCGGCCACGGGTTTCGGGAACTTGCTTGACGACGAAGATCAGTGCCAGCGCCCCGACGACGGCGAAGAGGAAGAACGTGCCGGTGATCCCGAGGCCCGCGACCAGCGACGGGAAGAACAGCGAAAGGAAACCGTTCACGACCCAGAGGAAGAAGATCGAGACGCCGGTACCGAAGCCGCGCATGTGCAGCGGGAAGACCTCCGACAGGTAGACCCACACCGCGACGTTCAGGAACGTCTGCATGGACCCGACGAAGGCAACCACCAGGAAGAGGATCACGTACGGGCGGATCGGGTTGCCGACGGGCAACATCATCGAGGCGAACCCGATCAGCAGGTGGCAGCTGGTGGTCAGCGTCAGGCCGAGAATGAAGGTCTTGCGACGGTCGATCCGGTCCATCAGGGTCAAAGCGATGACGCCGCCGATCACGGCGATCACGCCGGGCGCGATGTTCGCGATGAGCGCGCCGCTCTCGTTGAAGCCCGACTCGACGAGCACCGTCTGGCCGTAGTACATGATCGAGTTGATGCCGGTCAGCTGCTGGGCGACGCCCAGGCCGATTCCCACGAGGAGGATGCGGAACAGGTTCTTGTTGCTGAAGACCGCACGCCAGCCGATCTGCTGGCTCTCCTGCTCCTCCTTCGCGACGTTCTCGACCTCGCCAAGCTCCGCAAGTGCACGTTCCTCCGAGCGGACGGACCGCAGCACGGCGAGGGCCTCATCGTGCCGACCCTTCTCCACGAGCCAGCGCGGCGATTCGGGCACGCGGAGCATCCCGAAGAACAGCGCGATCGCCGGCAACGCGCAGACCGCAAGCATGATGCGCCACACACCGGGGATGTCGCCCCAGACGATGCCGATAATGGCATTGACGACGAAGGCCGCCAGCTGACCGACGACGATCATGAGCTCGTTGCGGCCCGCGAGGGAGCCACGGATCTCATACGGGGCCATCTCCGCCAGGAACACCGGGACCACCGCTGAGGCGCCCCCGACGGCGAGACCGAGCAGGATCCGGCCGACGACGAGCACCCCGAAACTCGGCGTGAATACGCACACCACGGTGCCGGCGAAGAACAGCACCGCCAGCAGAATGATCGTCTTGCGGCGCCCCCACCCGTCGGAAATGCGCCCGCCCGAGAGCGCACCGATCGCCGCGGCGAAAACGAGCGAGCTGGCAACGATGCCCTCGGTGAACGGGGTGAGGCCGAGCTCGGCCGTCATTGGCCTCAGGGCGCCATTGATGACACCCGTGTCGTAACCGAATAGCAGGCCACCGAAGGTGGCAATCAGGGCGACCAGGCCAAGGCGCTTACGATGCGGGCCGTTGGTCAGTGGGGGAAGCGCGACTGCGCTGCCGATTCCCCTATGGCTTTGCGTAGCAGACATCAGGACTCCTTTGTCTTGTGATGCGGGTCATACACCCGCTCTGAATAACAGACTAACGCGCGAAAGACTTAAATGTAAGGTCAATCTAACAAATGACTTAATTGAGACTTCTCCGTCATGGGAAGATGAGGGCATGGGTCCTGACCGGCAGCTCCGTCCCGCAACACAGAGCGATGTGGCTCGTGAAGTCGGCGTCTCCCGCACGCTCGTGTCCTTCGCATTCCGCGGTGCTCCGGGTGTCAGCGGCGAGACGAAACAGGCCATCTTCGACGCGGCAAAACGTCTCGGCTACCGGCCCAACGCGGCAGCTGCCGACCTGGCACGAAAGCATCGCTCCGCCGTCGGGCTCTATTTGATGGACATCCACAACGAGGTCTACGCGGACATCCTCAGCGGCGTAAGGATGTCACTTCCCCAGGCCCGCAACCGGCTCATCCTGAGCGTCTCCCAGTCTATCGACGGCGTGGACCCGGGAGCCGTGGACTCGCTGATCGAGGCGCGGGTGGGGATCATCATCGCCGCGACGCTGCTGGACCCGGACGAACGAGTGCGGGAACTGGCCCAAATAGTCCCGATCGTCAGTGTCGCGCGGCCCGTACCCGGCGTGGACAGCGTGTATTCGGACGACGACGCCGGCGCCCGCGCCGCCACCGAACACCTCCTCAGCCTTGGACACACCCGGATCGCCCATCTTGCCGGACCCGATTATGACGGCCACACGGTCCGCCGCAGAAGCTATGAGAAGACGATGCGCGACGCCGGTAGGGTGCCTTGGACCGTACCGGCCGATGACTTCACGCAAGAAGCCGGACGGCGTGCCGCAGTTGAACTGCTTGACTCCGCGGAGCGCCCGACGGCCATCTTCACCCACAATGACCAGTTCGCGATGGCGGTACGCGAAGCTGCCTACGCGTGGGGCCTGGCCATTCCCGGAGACCTGTCGCTCGTGGGCTACGACAATTCACGGACCGGCCGGCTCCACGGAATCGACCTGACGTCGGTGGACCTCCACGCAGTGGAACTGGGAAGCGTCGCCGGAGCCGTGGCCATGGACCGGCTCAATAATCCCGATGCTCCCGTCGCGGACACGCGCCTCACGCCCGAACTGGTAGTCCGAAACTCAACGGCACCCGCCCCCATGTGACCCAGCTCATTACCGGCCGGTAACCGGCAGGGAACGGGCCACCGGCAAATGGCAACAGCGGGGAAACACCAGCGAAAAACCCCGCGCCTACGCTGGGTACAGGCGCATCAACCACAGCTCAGTTCAGCGAAGGGACCCACCATGTCCATCACCCCGTCCGCAGGTTCCATCCACCTCGTCATCGCAGGAGCCGGGCCCGCAGCCCAGGCCCTGGTCCGCCAACTGGCAGGCAGTAGCACTACGTCGCGACAGCCGGGAACGGCAGCGTTCCACGGCACCATCACGGTCCTGAGCAACCGCGACGACTGCCCTGATGCGCTGCTGGAGATAGCCGCCCTCCCCCAGGTTTCCGTGCGTTTCGGCCAGGCCGCGAGCTTCATCGATGTCCAGACCCGCACGGTCACCACCACCGAAGGCCTCGAGTTCCCCTATGATCAGCTGGTCATTGCGACCGGGTCCTCCCCGATGTTCCCGCCCGTCCAAGGCGCTGCGCGTAGCTTGAGCTACTCCACCATCGACGACGCCGAGCAGATCGGCACCGCGGTCAAGGACATCACCCGGGTCCTGGGCCGTCGTCCGCTGGGGATACTGGTTGGCACCGGTCCGGCAGCCGGCCAGGCCGAGGCCGTGCTCCGCGCCCGCGGAGTCCGGCCCATCCGTACCACTTTGCGTCCAGCTGCCGTCATGCCTTCCGTCGCCGGCTCGGTCCTGCCTGCTACCGGGATCGTCTTCGAAGACGGGAGCAGCATGAACGGTGATCTTGTGGTGCTCGCCGAGGAACGGCTCCCCCGCAACGGGCTCGCTGAAAGTGCCGGCCTGCAAACAGCGCCCGACGGCGGCATCAGGGTGGGGCGCGACTTCGCCACTTCGGTGCCCGGCATCTGGGCAATCGGCGACGCCGCTTCCCGGGACGGCATGCGCCTTGGGCTCGTCTTGTCCTCGAATGCCGCGGCGGCACATTGCGCCTCCCGGCTTGAGGAAGACGCCAGGCTCCGCGCTTCCAGTGCCACACGGTCCGAGCGTTCCGAACGTTCCGCCGCTGCTTGAGGGGAGCCTCCACGGCAGCCGGGCGGTGTGGCAAGATGGTCATTTGACGAGCCGCGACCCTTGCGGCGCACCGGGCCCGCCACGGAAGGACCTCCATGAGCAACGAAGCCTCCACCGCACTGGACAATAGTGCAAGCATCGCTTCATACATCGACCACACTCTCCTCAAGCCAGAGGCCAGCGAGGCCGAGGTGCGCCAAGTCTGTGCCGAGGCGGCGGAGTACAAGTTCAAGTCGGTGTGCGTCAATCCGATTTGGGTCAAGACCGTAACGAAGGCCCTCAAAGGTTCCGGAGTGCTCACTTGTTCGGTTGTCGGCTTTCCGCTGGGCGCGACTCCCAGCGACGTCAAGGCTTTCGAAGCACGCGGTGCCGTTTTGGATGGTGCGGACGAAATCGACATGGTGATCAACATCGCCGCGGCCCGGGCCGGGGACAAGGGCGCGTTGGTGGATGACATCACCGCCGTAGCGGAGGCGGTCCACGCCGGCGGAGCCATCCTGAAGGTCATCATCGAGACGGCCCTGCTGAATGACGAGCAGAAGGTCCTCGCTTGCGAGGCATCTGTCGAGGCCGGGGCTGATTTCGTCAAGACCTCAACCGGTTTCAACGGTGGCGGCGCCACGGTGGAAGACGTTGCCCTCATGCGCAGGACGGTGGGCCCGGAGCTGGGCGTCAAGGCCTCCGGTGGAGTACGTTCCTTGGCCGATGCACAGGCTATGATTGCTGCTGGTGCAACACGTATCGGTGCGAGCTCCGGAATTGCCATCGTCAAGGGTGAACAAGGTTCATCCTCGTACTGAATGTCACGGAAGCCGCCATAGTTTTTGAGCCCCACGGGGCCGAGGAGGAAAGCATGTCCCAGAACGCCAGCCAGCCCATCGAAAAAGAGAACCCCCTGGCCCAGAGCATTCTGCTCTTTGTGTTCAGCATGGTCCTGTTCCTCGGCGCCATCTACTCGCTGACCTTCCTGACGCTGGAGAACACCTGGCCGATGGCCGTCTGCCTAGTCCTCTTTGGCCTCGCCTTCTGGATCCCGCAGACCATCCTCGGCCGCTCCAACTCGGCTGGCGAAAGCTAAGACCTAACTGCAAAAGCTGTGGCCCCGGACTTCGGTCCGGGGCCATAGTGGTTTAAGTGTGACTCCTTCGAAACCAAGTAGTACCACTCGCATTGGACTGCGAAAAACGGGTAACACCACTCGTTGTTAGTTAAACACTGCGCATGCCAGCATTTGGTCATCGATTGAATGGGCAATCGAAGCAAGAATTGGTAATTGCGAATTCCTTGCCGCTTCGCCTGTTCTGGGGAATACCAATTCAAAAAGGAGTTTCACTCATGCGCAAATTGAGCAAAAAGGGAAAAGTCTACGCCGTTGCAGCATCGGTTGCCCTTGTGGCAGCAAGCGGCGGAGCAGCCTTCGCCTACTGGACCACCACCGGCACCGGGTCGGGAGGGGCGGCCAACTCGGCAGGCGGAGGAACGGTCACCCTGCACGCCACCTTCGCGGCCGGCCTGGCACCAGGCAACTCGACGTCTGTCGCCTACACGGCCGACAATGCGAGCAACACCGACACAGTTGTGGGAGCCCTCACCGCAACGGTATCCACCAGCGATCCCACGCATTGCCTCGCTTCCTGGTTCACGGTTACCGCCTCGACCTCGAATTCGCCCGTGGCACACAACTCAACCGGCACGTCCGTCGGCAGCGGAACGCTGACCTTCCTCAACGACGCCGCCAGCCAAGACTCCTGCAAGGGCGCCACGGTGACGGTCACGGTCGGAAGTCTCTAGCCATCCAGCTGGTGGGCCCGTCACGGGCCCACCAGCTTGTGCTGTCCGCACAGAATCCACGCAGAACAGACCCAGAGGAGGAACCGGTGCCACGCATTCCGGAGCTATTCCGATCGCCGATCCGCACCGTCCGCGCGGGAGCTAAAGTGCTCCTGGCAGGCCTTCTTCTGGTGACCCTCACATCGGGCGTAGTGCTCGCCGCCAACAGCAACGGCACCCAAAACCCGCCCAAAGGCATTACGCTTCAGCTGGCACCCACCAACAGGACCGCCGTTCAGGGAACGTCGGCAAGCTACAACGTGGTGGTCCAGCCTTCGGGCGGCTTTACCGGGAATGTCTCGTTGTCGGCCACTGGGCTGCCGGCAGGTGCCACGGCATCGTTTTCTCCCGCCGTCGTAGCCACCGGGCCCGGATCAGGGTCAGCAACCCTCGACGTGTCCACCACTTCCGCCACACCTCTTGGAACCTACTCCCTGAGCCTCAAGGGCAGCAGCGGGACGCTACAGTCCGCCGTCGTCGTCGTTTCCTTGACGGTGACCGCCGGCCAGCACCAGCCGTTCACCATCTCAGGCGGCCCCACCGGAGTTCTCGCGCCGGGCTACGGCGTGCCGATTGATCTCCAGTTGGCGAACCCGGGCAATTCCAGCCTCAATGTCACTGGCCTCACTGTTTCCGTCACGGGAGTCACCCGGACTGCCCAGGCCATGGCTAACAACCGGCCGTGCAATCCTTCGGACTACGCAGTGACACAATTCAGCGGCAGCTATCCGATCGCCTCCCCGCCGGGCAATTCCTCCCTTTCCGGGAACGGAATTCCGGCGGCTCAATGGCCCCAGATAAAGATGCTGAATAGCTCGCTCAACCAGGACGGTTGCAAAGGCGCAACCCTCCAGCTTTCCTACTCCGGAACGGGACAGGGCAACTGACATGACTTCCAACGGACGGCTGAAGATCAGCGGAGGCCGGGGCGTCAAGGCCGCATTCCTGGCAGGCGCGCTCACCCTGGCACTCGGTACGGGGACGGCGTTTGCATACTGGGCCACGAACGGCTCCGGCAGCGGCTCCGCTGCCACCGGCGACATGCAAACGGTGACCGTCGACGCGCTCGTTCCCGGTGACACCCCGACGTCGATGCTGATCCCGGGTGGGACAGCCGACGTAGTGCTTCGGGTGACCAACCCGAACCCCTACCCGGTCCAGGTGTACAGCGTCATGGGCGACGGACCCGTCACCGCCGACACCGCGCATCCTGCCTGCACCACTACGGGCGTCACCTTCGCCGGCTCTCCCGGTCCACTCAGCCCGTCCGTTTCCATCCCCGCGAATTCGACAGCGTTGGTCACCCTCCCCGGGGCGGCGGGCATGGATACAACATCCCAGCCGGCCTGCCAGGGTGCCACCTTCCACCTTCCAGTCACGTTGGCGGTCCGAAAATGAGCACTAAACCACGGCACCACATGCCCCTCACTGTCGCTTGGCTTAGGACCCGTGCGCCGTGGGTACTGATCGGAATCCTCCTGGTGTCCGGCATCGGTTCGGCAGCCTACGCGTTCTGGCAGTCCATCAGCAGCAGCAACTTCGCCGCTGCCGCCGGGGACGCCGTCATGCCTGGAAGCAAGCCATCCGCCACTGCCACTGGCGCCGATATCTCAGTGAGCTGGACACCTGGTACGACGGCGGGCGGCAGGGCCGTTACCGGCTACACCGTGGCCCGGTACAACGCGGCCACCGGCGGATCCAAAACCCCTGCGACAGGGGCCTGCGCAGGCACCGTTACGGTCCTCAGTTGTGCCGAACACAACGTCCCCGGCGGAATATGGTTCTACACCGTCACCCCGGTCATCGCACTCTGGACCGGCGCTGAAAGCCCTCGCAGTGACGCCGTCAGCAGTGACAGCACACCGCCGGTGGCCTCCGTTGCGTCCATTTCCCCGACGCCCAACGCGTCCGGCTTCAACAACAGCAGCCCTGTCATCGTCAACCTGACAGCCCAGGACAACGCAGGCGGCTCCGGCGTCGCATCGATCACCTACGCCGTTGATTCCGGCAGCCAGACAACGGTGAATGCCGCCAACGCGGCCGTTACCGTCAGTGGCGACGGAACGCATGTCGTGTCCTACTTCGCGACCGACAACGCAGGCAACTCCTGCGCCTCCCAGAATCTTGCGATCAAGATCGATACCGTGGCACCCGGCGCGCCTTCGATCATCGTGCCCACGTACGTGAACAGCGCCAACGTTGCCGCTGTCCCGGTCAGCGGCACAGCTGAGCCCGGATCCACTCTGACCCTTACTGTCACCGATCCCGGTGCTGCCCACACGCTGGCACGAACAGTTGCAGTCAGCGGCTCCGGAGCATGGACGGCAACCGGCCTCGACCTGACCTCCCTGAACCAAGGCACCGTCACGTATGCCGCAAAAGCCACGGACGCTGCAGGCAACGCCGGCTCCACGGTAACCGTCACCAGCATCAAGGACACAGTGGCCCCGGCCGCCCCAACGATCTCCGCCCCGCTGTACGTCAACAGCGCCAACGTTGCCAACGTGCCAGTCAGCGGCACAGCGGAGGCTGGCGCGGCGGTAACCCTGGTCGTCACCGACGCCGGGGCCGCCCATACGGTAACGCAAACAGCGACGGCCAGCGGCACCGGCGCATGGTCCACAACCGGGCTCAACCTGGCAGCCCTCAACCAGGGCGCCGTCACGTACGCGGTCACCGCCACGGACGCCGCCGGCAATACCGGGACTACTACCACGGTTACTAAAACCAAGGACACGATCGCGCCCGGATTGCCGTCGATCACCGTCCCACCATTCGTGAATAGCGCCAATATGGCCAACGTCCCCATCAGCGGCACCGCCGAACCGGGCACATCGGTTGCGCTGAGCGTCACGGACCCCGGTCCGGCGCACACGGTGCAACAAACCGTGACGGCCAGTGGCACTGGTGCATGGTCCACGACTGCACTCAACCTCACGGGGCTGAACCAAGGCACGGCCACCTACCAGGTGACAGCGACCGACGCGGCCGGAAACGTGAGCGCCACCGTTACGGCGACGAACACGAAAGACACGGTTTCCGCTACTCCGGTGGTCAACGCTCCTGCCTTTGTGAACGGCGCCAACGTAGCCAGTGTCCCGGTCAGCGGAACCTCCGACGCCGGAGCGTCAGTCAGTCTGACTGTCACGGATGTCGGCACCCCCACTCACACCGTCAGCCAGACTGTCACCGCGACGGGCTCGGGGACCTGGTCTATCAGTGGACTCAACCTGGGCACGCTCAACCCCGGTGCCATCAGTTACTCGGCAACAGCCACGGACCCCGCCGGCAATGTCAGCGCCGCGGGTACGGCAAGCAGCACGAAGGACGTCGTGCCGCCTACAGTGACAGGGGTTGCACTGTCGAACGGTGGCAACACTGTTGGCACAGCTGACGTCTTAGACTCGGTGACCATTACCTATTCGGAGCGCATGGATGCGACCAAGTTCTGCCCAGGTTGGAATAACACCGGAACTCAGGTCCTGAACAGCAACAGCGATGTCGTCGTCACCCTCCATGACAACGGGTCCAACGACACTCTGACCGTCTCCAGCAGTGCATGTCCCTCCCTCAACATCGGGACCGTGGCCTTGGGCGGAAACTATGTTAGCTCCGCGACGGCAACGTTCCAGGGCTCGGGCAACGGGAAGGTTTCCTCGGTTCAATGGGATCCGGCCCTCTTCAAGCTCACGATTGTCCTCGGCACCAACAAAACCGGGACTCTAGCGTCGAGTGTTGCCGGAACCCCGTCCTACACCCCGCCGTCTGGACTGTCCGACCTGGCTGCGAACCCACTCGGCACAACGCCGTTTACATCAGCAGGTACGTCAAGGTTCTGACGTCGGGTCCCGGCGTCAGAACCAGCAAGTTCTGAAATCCACCGTCATCCACCCAAGCCGAGCATGAGCGCCAGGAGCGCCGGCCACTGGTTTCGGAGCAATGCCCACGCCGCTAGGCCAAATCCAACCATCGCGTAACCACCCACTGGAATCAGGACCAGCCATTCCCGCCGTGAACCGGCCTTGCCGAGCAAGGGAATGGAGAATGCGCCGTTGGCCCGCCAGATTCCGCTCACGAGGGGCAGCTTGCGCCAGAACTTCGGCGGCTTGATGACGATGGGCCACAGGAGCGGCACTCCCCCGGTGGTGATCATGTCGCCGACAATGTGGACTATCACGCCGGTGAGCATGGACAGCGGCAACCAGCTCCATTGGTGCGGAGCGAACCAGGTCACCAGTCCGGCCATAGCAAGGGCAAAAACCCAATTGACCAGCCACCCCGAGTTCGGGAACAGCTTCAGTGCTTTTGCGGCCAGGTTGATCATGAACATGCATAACAGCCCGGCCCCCACGGACAAACGGCCCACAGGAGTATCCAGCTGGAACTGGGCGGCCATGGCGGCGAGCACCACGAAGGCCGAGGCGCCCAGGAGTGAATGGGTTCCTTGCCGGTGCCCTCCGCTGGCCTTCTCGATCCCGACGGCGATCACGTTCGACAACGGCGGCAGTGAGTGGGCGATGGTGCTTGAGCGGTGGTCCCAATCGCACACCAAAGCAGTTCCCGCCGTCGTCATCGCCCCGATGAGGATTCCGGTGGCGTCCAGCGGGTACCAGCCCAAGGCGTACGGGCCGGTTGAAGCGATAGCTATCCACGCCGCAGCCCCGGACGCGGCGTGGTGTCCTCCCATCATCGCTTAGCCTGCGGTCTGCGAAGCGCTGGACGCCGGCGAAGCCGGGAAGAAGATAGCTTCGATCACAGTGTTGGCCCATTCCAGGATTTCGGCGTCCTGCAGGTCGCGGCCGCCGATCCTTGCCGTCTTGGGCTTGGGGAGCAGCACGGCGTCGAGGGCCGGCTTGATCTGCGATCCCGGGTACATGCGGTTGAGCCGCATGACCTTGGATTCGGGCAGCTGGGCGGGCGAGAAGCGGATGAAGTTGCCTTGGAGCGCGACGTCGGACAGCCCGGCTTCGCGGGCACCCACCCGGAAACGCGCGACGGCGATCAGGTTCTTCGCGGGCAGCGGCGGCTCACCGTAACGGTCCACGAGTTCGGCCAGTACCTCGTCGATGGCCTCGTTGGTGATGGCCGCGGCCAGTTTCCTATAGGCCTCGAGGCGCAGGCGTTCGCCGGGCACGTAGTCGTGCGGTAAGTGGGCGTTGACTGGCAGCTCGATCTTCATGTCGGCGGCCTTCTCTTCGGCCTCGCCCCGGTACTCGGCCACGGCTTCGCCCACCAGGCGGATGTACAGGTCGAAGCCGACTCCTTGGATGTGCCCGGACTGTTCCCCGCCCAGCAGGTTGCCGGCACCGCGGATTTCGAGGTCTTTCATGGCCAACTGCATACCCGCGCCAAGCTCGTTGTGGGCCGCGACGGCCTTGAGGCGTTCGAGCGCCACTTCGCCCAACGGCTTCTCGGAGGGGTACAGGAAGTAGGCGTAGGCGCGTTCCCGGCCACGGCCCACGCGGCCGCGCAACTGGTGGAGCTGGGAAAGCCCGTACTTGTCCGCGCCGTCCACAATCAGGGTGTTGGCGTTGGAAATATCCAGGCCGGTCTCAATGATGGTGGTGCAGACCAGGACGTCAAAGCGCTTCTCCCAGAAGTCCACGATGATTTTTTCCAGGCGACTCTCGGACATCTGACCATGCGCCACTTCCACGCGGGCTTCGGGGACGAGTTCCCGGATCTGGGCGGCGATGCGCTCAATCGAGGACACCCGGTTGTGGACGAAGAACACCTGGCCTTCGCGCATGAGTTCGCGTCGGATCGCCGCGGAGGTCTGCTTGTTGGTGAACGGCCCGACGTACGTCAGCACGGGGTGCCGCTCCTCCGGCGGCGTGGCCAGGGTGGACGTTTCGCGGATGCCCGTGAGGGACATCTCCAAGGTGCGCGGGATGGGAGTGGCGCTCATGGCCAGGACATCCACGTTGGTGCGCATCTTTTTGAGGGCTTCCTTGTGCTCCACGCCGAAGCGCTGCTCCTCATCGACGATCACCAAACCGAGATCCTTGAACTCGAAGTCCTTGGACAGCAGGCGGTGCGTGCCAATGACCACATCCACGGAGCCATTCTTGACTCCCTCCATGGTTTCCTTGGCTTCCTTCGCACCTTGGAACCGTGACAGCGGCTTGACGCGCAAAGGGAATCCGGAGAAGCGCTCGGTGAACGTTTCATAGTGCTGCTGGGCGAGCAGCGTGGTGGGAACCAGAACTGCGACCTGCTTGCCGTCCTGTACCGCCTTGAATGCGGCACGCACGGCGATCTCGGTCTTCCCGTAGCCGACGTCGCCAGAGACGAGCCGGTCCATGGGGATCTCGCGTTCCATGTCGGCCTTGACCTCGTTGATGGTGGTGAGCTGGTCCGGCGTCTCCACATACGGGAAGGCTTCCTCAAGCTCCCGCTGCCATGGCGTGTCCGGAGCGAAGGCATGCCCTCGCGAGGCCATTCGGGCGGAGTACAGCCTGATGAGCTCGCCCGCGATTTCCTTCACGGCCTTGCGGGCCTTGGACTTGGTGCTCGCCCAGTCCGCCCCGCCCATCTTGCTCAACGACGGCGTGTCGCCACCGACGTAGCGGGTCACCTGGTCCAGCTGGTCCGTGGGCACGAAAAGCCGGTCGCCGGGCGCACCGCGCTTGGACGCGGCGTACTCAAGCACGAGGTACTCGCGAAGACCGGCGTCTCCCCCGGAGGAACCGGCAGATGAGCCGGCCACTTTGCGCTGGATCAGCTCCACGAACTTTCCGATCCCGTGCTGTTCGTGGACCACGAAGTCGCCTGCGTGCAGCTGGAGGGGGTCGACGGCGTTGCGCCGCTTCGAGGGCATGCGCCGCATGTCCTTCGTGGAGCCGGCCGACGAGCGGCCCAGGAGGTCCGCTTCCGTGAGGAGCCCCAGCTTGAGGCCGTCCAGGACAAAACCGCGTCCGACGGCGGCAGTGGTCACCTCGATGATGCCTGCCTGGGGTTCGTGGGCCAGGGAGTCGACGCGGGAACACGGGATATCAGCATCATGGAACAATTCGGCGAGGCGCTGGGCAGGCCCGGGGCCGTCCGTCGCCACCACGATGCGCCATTGGTCCCGCACATGGGAACCGATGAATTCGAGCATTTCCGCGACGTCGCCCTGGTATCCGCGCGGTTCACGGGCGTGCAGGTTCAGGACGTCGATGTCGAGGACCAGGTCTTCGTCGGTCGCCAACGACGTGATGGACCACCAGGAGACGCCGTGGGCCATCGCCGCACTCCGGGTGTCCGTCAAGGATTGGAAACTGGCCGCGTGCAACGCTGAAGCGGCTTGGGAGCCCAATACCGAGTCGAGATCGAGGGGCGCCGCCCCGCCGTCGGACGCCGTGGACCAGGCCGCTTCGAGGAACTCCTCGTTGGTGGCGGCGAGGTCATGCGCGCGGGTGCGGACCTTCTCAGGTTCAATGACCACACCGATCGAACCTGCCGGCAACTGGTCCACGAAAGGCACCATGGCGTCCACCAGGACCGGCGCCAGGGACTCCATGCCCTCGACGGCGATGCCGCCCGCGATCTTTTCCAACATGTCCGCGGCGGCCGGCATGTCGGCCTTGAGCTTCGCGGCGCGGGACATGACCGCCGGCGTGATGAGGATTTCCCGGCAAGGCGGGGCGTGCAACTCGCTGGGGTGGTGCACGGCCGGACCCGAGAGCGAACGCTGGTCGGCCACCGCAAACCAGCGCATCTGGTCCACTTCGTCGCCGAAGAATTCCACCCTGATCGGGTGGTCCTCGGTGGGTGGGAACACGTCCAAAATACCGCCCCTGACGGCGAATTCACCACGGTGGGTAACCATGTCCACGCGCGAGTAGGCAGCGTCGGCAAGGCGGCGTACCACGTCGCTGAAGGGCATTTCCTGCCCCACCCTCAATGTCACCGGGACCAGCTCTCCGAGGCCCGCCACGACCGGCTGGACCACGGCGCGAACGGGCGCCACGACCACCCGCAGGGGTCCCGCCGTCGAGCTCTCCGGGTGGGCCAGGCGGCGAAGGACCGAGAGCCTGCGGCCCACGGTGTCCGAGCGCGGGGAGAGCCTTTCGTGCGGCAGGGTTTCCCAGCTGGGGAAGGCCGCCACTGAGTCCGCGGGGAGATAGGCGGCCAAGGCCTCGGTGAGGTCCTCGGCTTCTCGACCCGTTGCCGTGACGGCCAACACCACGGCGCTGTCTTCAAGCTTCCGGGAGGCGAGGCCGTCGGCCATTTCCGCCAGCAGCGCGGCCCTCAAGCCTGCGGGGGCGCTGATCTGGTAGTCGCTGCTGCGTTCGCCGAACGCCCGCGAAGCCTCAGGCCTGACCCGCGCGAACGTCCGGTCCTCACCCAGGGCACGCCGCAATCCATCAAGGGATGCGACAGTGCCGGCAGGGCTGATTCCGGAGTTGACCGCTGATGGTTGGCCTTTGGGGCTCATGGATGGCACTCCTCGGAAGAGGGAAGTCGGATAGGGAAAGGCAGCACGAAAACCCGAAATTCTCTCGAATCCCGGGGCGTTCCTAGCCTACCCCGCCCACACCGTAGGATGTTTGGGAGCCGCAAGAGCTTTCAACCGAGATATTCACGGAGGACCCCCATGGCCCTGAACGCATCCACCACCCTGCCCTACGGCGTCGACCGCGTAGCAGCTACTTTCATTGACGAAGACTTCCTGCGCCACACGAGCGAGTATGTCGGCGGCACGCTGGAATCATTCCAGATCGACGGCGACGTCGCCGGACCCTTCACCACCACAACGGTCCGCACCCTGCCCACCACGCGCCTCCCGGAGATCGCCCGCAAATTCGTGGGCGAGAAACTCACCGTCACCCAGACCGAGAAATGGGACGCCCCGACGGCCGACGGCTCCCGGACCAGCCACATCTCCCTGAAGATTTCCGGCGCACCGCTGGATGTCACCGCAGTGCAGCGCCTGGTGGCCGACGGCGGCAACACCCGCGTCGAGCTCGAAGGTGCCGTCACGTCGTCGGTTCCATTCCTCGGCGGCAAGATCGCCGACGCAGCCGAACCGATGGTGGGCAAGGCCTTGAACATCCAGTCCCAGCAGGCCCAGGCCTGGCTCGAAAGCCACTAGCGTGCAGCTGGCAGCCGGGCTGTCGATTGTGCTGATCGTCGCAGGCGCGTGGTCACTGATTGTGTGGCCACAGTTCCTGCGCCGCGTCATGGCCGACTCCCGTGCCCGCGACGCCAACGGGAAAGCCACGAAGTTCCTCACGGTCCACGTCGTGTTGGTCACCATCTCCATGGTGCTCGGACTCGCGACGGCGGTCATCGGGATCACGGGGCTGCTCACCTAAACGCCCCTTCCGAGCCCAACTAGCTCGCATTTGTTGTCGTTTTGACGGCTCATAACGACAACAACTGCGAGTGAGTTGGGAGCCTCGGCTAAAATAGAACACAGGTGCGCCGGGAAGTCTGGTCGGCAACAGTTTTGTCGACCCCGAACTCCCCAAGGAGCCACATGGCGAACCGTCCGCACCGCGCTGCCCCTTCCAGGGTTTTGAGCCGCTCCAGCTTCCCCGAGTACCAACGGATCCTGGCTATTCTGCGCACTGAAACCGTCGGCGGCGCACTCTTGCTCGCCGCCACGGTGGCCGCGCTCGTCTGGGCAAACTCACCCCTGGCGAACGGCTACTTCGCACTGCGCGAAGTGAAGATCGGCTACGCTCCCTGGCATCTGGAATTGAGCCTGGGCCACTGGGCCTCCGACGGGCTCCTGGCCGTTTTCTTCTTCATCGCCGGGCTGGAGCTCAAGCGTGAATTCGTGGCCGGGGAACTGCGGAAGCCCGCAAAAGCAATCGTCCCGGTGGCGGCGGCAGTGGGCGGCGTGGCCCTTCCCGCGCTCATCTACGTGGTCATCAACCTCGGCTCGGGCGCGGAAACACTCAAGGGCTGGGCTATCCCGACGGCCACGGACATCGCGTTCGCGTTGGCTGTCCTGGCAGTCATCAACACGCATTTGCCGGCCGCGTTGCGGACCTTCCTGCTGACCCTGGCCGTGGTGGATGACTTGATTGCTATCGGCATCATCGCGTTCTTCTACTCGAACGGCCTCGAACCCTTCATGCTGCTGGCCGCTGCGGTGCCCCTGGCCCTCTTTGCTTTCCTCGTCCAGAAACGGGTTCGCAGCTGGTACCTGCTCCTCCCCTTGGCGGCGGCCACCTGGGCCTTCGTCCACGCCTCGGGAATCCACGCCACCGTCGCCGGGGTCCTGCTCGGTTTCGCCGTACCCGTCGTGGCCTCAGGCAAGAAGGGTGAACCTGCGGCCGGGCTCGCCGAAAGTTTCGAACACCGCTTGCGTCCTTTCTCCGCAGGCTTTGCCGTACCTGTTTTCGCGTTCTTCTC
The DNA here is from genome assembly GCF_056397865.1 of Arthrobacter sp. 05L417. Classification (NCBI taxonomy): domain Bacteria; kingdom Bacillati; phylum Actinomycetota; class Actinomycetes; order Micrococcales; family Micrococcaceae; genus Arthrobacter; species Arthrobacter sp. 05L417. Next base: position 273,029 of record NZ_JBFTOG010000003.1, on the reverse strand, counting down.
TGCCGGCGTGGCTTTGGGCGGCGCCGAGGGACTCGGAGCTGCCCTGAGCGACCCGGTAGCTATAGGGATCGTTCTGGCCCTCGTGGTGGGCAAGACGGCAGGAGTCTTCGGCACTACATTCCTCATCACCAAGACCACCCGCGCGCGGTTGGATGACGGCCTGACATGGATCGACGTCGCGGGGCTGGCCATGCTGGCGGGCGTCGGTTTCACCGTCTCCCTCCTCATCGCCGAGCTGGGCTTCGGTACCGGTTCCCCGCACGATGACCACGCGAAAGTGGCCATCCTCGCCGGTTCCCTCGCCGCGGCGGTGCTTGCCGCCGTCGTGCTCAAAGCCCGCAACCGGCACTACCGCAGCGTCGCGTGGGAGGAGCAAAGGGACGCCGACGGCGATGGCGTCCCCGATGTTTTTACCCGCGCCTGATGCACCTGGTCACGTTCGCCCGCGTTGGGCGGTTCGAGGATAAGCCGGCCGTCATCGATTGCCGCGCAAGAACCGGACGATCCTGCCGGTCACCCGGCCGGGACGCCTGGCAAGATCGGTAAAGCTGGTCCTGTTCAGGACGGTTTCTTCCAAGGACGCCACCCTTCGGCCCAGCTCGTCCACACTTGAATTTATCCGCTCCGCCAACTCGCGCAACTCACGGATCGCACCTTCTTGCTGGCCGTGCATCTGGGCCAAATAGAGCAAGGTTCCGTATCCAGTCTTGCCTGCCTCTTCGCGAAGGTAGACATCACGCACATAGCGGTCGAACTTCTGGTGGTCATCGGCACCGGCGATGACACTGTTTCCCATGTCGCCGCGCTCTGATGGTCGATGGCACCAGTAGGCAAGGGGCTCGCCGTCCAGCAATTCAATGGGAGACGCCGAAAGGAAACGGAGGTTGAACTCCCAATCCCCCACGGCGTCCAGCGCTTCGTTGTAACACCCGATCCGCTCCAGGATGGAACGGCGGTACAGGAAGGAAATCGGCACCACCCGGTTGCTGCGAAGCATATCGGACAAGGTGATCGCCCGAAGCTCATGCTCAAACCCCTGGGAGCCGGTCTGCTCGATGACTCCGCCGCGGATTTCCTCATAGACGATATCCGTCCGGACGGCCACGCCCTGGGCCTGCGGCGCCCCCTCGAGGAAGCCCACGGTCTTCTTCAAGAAGTCCCTGTGCCAACGATCGTCGTCGTCATGAATGGAGATGAACTCCGAGTCCGTGGCATGGATTCCCGCGTTGGACGCGGCCTCCATGCCTTTGCTGGCCTCGTGATGGAGGATCGTCAGCTTGCCGGCGGGAAGGTGGTCCCAGGTCCTGGCGAGCGCGTCTACGGGAACAGGATCCCCGCCGTCGTTCACGACGACCACCGCAACATCCTCGAAGGACTGGTCAAAGATGTCCGCGAGCGCCCTGCGCAAGAGGACCGGCCGGTTTTTTGTGCGTACGACGACGGCGACGCGGGCCTGGGCGTTCATCGACGGCCTCCGGAAACACGGCGCAGCAGGTTGGCACCTTCGCGCAACATGGAAGCGGTCCTGAACGATCGTGATTGCACGATTCGTTCCTTTTCATTCAGGGCTTCATTCCGTTCATGCAACAGTAGATCGCGTTGCGAGCGGACGTCGTCCCACTCCGTCCAGAGGCTGGCGATACCGCCGCTCAATGCACGGAACTGGGCCCGTTGGCCGCGGGCCTGTTTGGCCCACTCCGAGTCCGATTCAAGCGTCACGACGTCCCCCAGCCCCTTTGCTGCTTCGACGCCTGTCGCCGAGAAAATGCTTGCGACGGCGTCCCACCAGTTCTCGTGGACGGCGTGTATCTGGGGACGCAGCGAGTCGAGGTGCTCGCGGATTTCCGCGCGCCTCGTCCATGCTTCGGCGATCGCAAGGTCGAAACCGCCGATGTCGAGGCTGCTCAGCGGCAAGGCCCAGTCCTGCACACCCCAGTTGCCCATGGCTCCATGCAATCTCACATCCGAGTAGGAGTCATTCGCGAGCGCAACAACCGGCACGCCGGCAGCTAGGCCGAAGACCACAGGATGGTAGCGGTTTGTCAGCACTAGCTCCGATGCCACCGTCAATGCCGCGGCCGCGGGAGCCGGAAGCACGGGGCAAACGTGAACCCGGCCGCTCCGGGAGTGTGCCAGTACAGTTTCATGGGACTCGTGGTCACCGCCCTGGCCATGTTGGCCCAGGGGGCCGACGTGCGGGATCAGATAGACCGGAAGGCCGGTCAGCTCCACGGCCCGGTCCAACACCTCTCCCAGCTTTGCAAGGCTGCGGGTTCCGTCCCGCCAGGATTCGGGACCAAAGGTCGCCGCAATGAAAGGGCCGGCCGGATACTCGAACTCTTCCCGGGCTGGATTTTCCGCGCCTACCGATCCGGGCAGTGCGCCTACCGATCCGGGCAGTGCGCCTACCGATCCGGGCGGGACCAGGAAGCTGGCATCGTCCAGGACCCTGATGAGCTTCCCGGAACCCAGGCCCATCTGGAAGCCCAGCGCATAGGAGGATGGCTCCCTCGCACCCACCAACGCCGCGTAATCCAAGAGCTCATGGAGAATTTGCTGATCCTGGGGTAACAGCGTGGGACCGAAAGTCTGTCCGCTCACAACCAAGGGCTTGCCCAGTTCCTTCGCGATAAGGCCCAGCGCCGCACGTTCATAGAGCAACCATCCATACAATGAATTCATGTTGCCGCCGCCCGCGATCAGCACGCCGTCGGCCGATTTCACTTCGTCAATGACCCGCCACACCGAATCTTGCGGGGGCAACGCCGTCCTGTCTCCGCGAGCCGCCCGGCGGACGAGCTCCAAGTGGTTGCTGCGCTCTGCCGGCGGCCAGGGGAACACCAAGGTGTCTATCGCGGCCGTGCCGTAAAGCTCCCCGGTTTGTCCCGGGTCGCGGGTGAGGAGGACGATTCCGGCTTGCAACCGGGCTCGAAGTTCATCAGCCGCTGCGATTGCCATCGCCTCGTCACCGACGTGGTAGGCCACCTGGCCCAAATCGCCTTGTACCAGAATCTTCAACGCTCGGTCCTTCCCTAACCATGCACGCAGTGGTTGCAGTGGCTAGGCTCCCAACCACTTCCGGATGCGCTGAAACAGCCTATCGTTCTTCTCCGGGGACTCCGAACCTTGACGATTCTCCGGGTTTTGAGTGCTGACACCCAGGAAATGCCACGACGGGAATGATACGAGTAGCCGATATTTCAAATGGAGTAATGAGTCTTTCAAGTAGGGTGGTTGGCACGCTGTTTGGCCGGTTTCGGCAGGAATACCTTGCTGCTATGGACGCGAATAGTATGGAACGAGTGTGGCATGGGGCCCACAGGAAAGCCCAAGAGAAGAACTGGTCATTGATCTTTGTTTGGGCAATTCTCGGTCTCATGTCGATTTCGGTGCTCATCGCAGCGGTACCCAAATGATGCGGTGACTAGGCCAACGGTACAAAAAAGCTCGGACCGGTTTTTGCGGGTCCGAGCTTTTCTTTGCCTCGTAGGCTTTTCAACGTCATCTCGTAGGCTTTTCAACGTCATATAGTCGGCCGTGAACCCCGCAGCATGGCTGCGTTGGTGCGTCCGGCCCTTACTGCATCAGTCCCGCGACGGCGGCGAGAATTGTCGCGGCGACGAGGACGAGCAACATTCCCACAACCACGAATTCCGCCCTGCGGACCCGATGCTGGCTCCGGCGCCATTCGCGCCTGCTCTCCAAGGTAATCATGCTTCGAGGCTAAGTCCGGCCCGGAGCCCGAAATAGAGTGGACGCTACTCGACCTCGGGCTACCCGCATTAGAGAGCCTGGGACACCCCTTGGCCCGCCTCGGCTTGGCGCAGCGCGTCCTCCGCGGCAACCCATGCGAGCATGGCGCACTTTACCCGGGCAGGATACTTGGCAACCCCGGCCAGGGCGGCAGCGTCCTGCAGCAGTTCCTCATCCGCTTCCAGCTTGCCGCGCGAACGCATCAATTCCCGGAAGTGATCGATCGTGTGGCGAAGGGACGTCGGGGACATGCCCGGTGCCATTTCACTGAGGATGGACGCGGAGGCCATCGAAATGGCACAGCCGTCACCGTCCCAATGGATCTCCGTGACAGCCTGTCCGTCACCGTCGGTGCCGAGACTCAGCCGGAGGGTGATTTCGTCCCCGCAAATGGGATTGAGCTGGTGGCTCTGTCCCGTTCCGCCCTGTCCCGTTCCGCTCTGTCCCGGGCCGGGAGTGCCCGTTGCCGCGGCCGGAAGCTTGGCGAGGTCTCCACCGCTGCGGGTCTTGGAGTGCTCCAGGATCAGCTGCTGGTACAAGGAATCCAGGCCGCTCATAATGTGGCTCCGGCAGCGGTTACACCAAAGTATGGCCTGATCTGCGCGACGGCCTCGACCAGCAGGTCGACTTCTTCGGACGTGGTGTACAGGTACGTACTGGCCCTGGTGGAAGCGCTCAGGCCCAGCCTGCGGTGCAGGGGCTGGGCACAATGGTGACCCACCCGGACGGCGATGCCCAGATCATCGAGGTACTGCCCGACGTCGTGCGCGTGCACTCCGGCGACGTCGAACGCGGCAAGTCCGGTCCGTTCTTCTCCTGGACCGGGTCCCAGCACGCGCACGCCGTCGATAGCGCTAAGGCCTGTGACAAGCCTTTGGCCAAGCTCCGCCTCACGAAGGGCGATCCGGTGCATTCCTGTTTCGCTGAGGTAGTTTGCTGCGGCAGCCAGTGCCACCGCCTGAGAAATAGCCTGGGTTCCGGCCTCGAAACGCTGCGGGGCGGGCAGGTACTGGGCTTCCTCCATGGTCACGGTAGTGATCATGGAACCACCGGTCAGGAACGGTGGCATGGCATTGAGTAGTTCGCTGCGGCCATAGACCGCGCCGATACCCGTGGGCCCCAGCATTTTGTGGCCGGAGAATACCGCGAAATCCACGTCCAGGGCCTTGAAGTCCAAGGGCAGGTGCGGCGCGGACTGGCAGGCGTCCAGGACCACCAAGGCGCCCACTTCCCGGGCCATCCGGACCAACACGTCCACGGGGTTGATGTTGCCAAGCACGTTGGAGGTGTGGGTGAAGGCCAGGATCCTGGTGCGCGCGGTCATGAGGCGTGCTGCTTCCTCAAGACGCAGCGCACCGGCGTCGTCCAGGGGAATGTACTTGAGGCTTGCTCCGGTCCGCCGGCACAATTCCTGCCAGGGGATCAAGTTGGCATGGTGTTCCATTTCGGTGACAAGCACTTCGTCGCCCGGCTTGAGGGCAAAACGCCCGGCGTCGCCGGCTGCCCGCCCCACGCTGGCGTTCGAAAACGAATAGGCCAGGAGGTTCAGCCCGGCGGTGGCGTTGGCGGTCCAGATCAGCTCATCGTCCTGCACTCCCACAAAACGTGCCACGGTGGCACGCGCTTCCTCGAAGGCGTCCGTGGCTTCTACCGCAAGATGGTGCGCGCCGCGATGGACGGCGGAGTTCCGCTGTTCATAGAATTCCTGCTCAGCCTCGAGAACGCTCCGGGGGTTCTGCGAGGTGGCTCCCGAATCCAGGTAGACCAGCGGTTTGCCGTTGATTTCCTGCTCAAGAACGGGGAAGTCGTTGCGGATGCGACGGACTTCATCGTCATCGAGTGCGGAAACCTGGGCATCTCCCCTCGCGGGGGTGGAAACCATTGTCAAAACCGGTGCTCCTTGTTAGGACTACGTGGCAATCGCCAGCGGCTGACCGCCAGGAGTGGCGGCGTCACCTAGTAATTGTCCCACCAATCGGCTTCGCTGCCTTCATCCGCGGAGCGCCGACCCTACTCCTCCGGCTTCGCCAACTCGTCCCACAGTTCGGAGAGCTTCTGCCTGCGCGAAACCCCGAGCTTGCCGTAAACCCGCTGCAGGTGGGCGTTGACCGTGTTCACCGCGATACCCAATCGAGCAGCCACCTCAGCACTGCTCAGCCCGGAGGCCACCAAGGCGGTGACTTCCCGTTCACGCTGTGAAAGCTTGACAATGCCGGGAAGGACCGAGGACCCGGTCTCCGGACCGACCGGGTGGGGCTCGTCAAAAGCGAACGCTTCCTCCTGGTCGAACGCTTGCTGAGGTTCCCCCGTGCTTACTTGCCCTGTTCCCATTTCCTGTCCTGCTTCCTGTCCCGACGGTATGCCGGACTCGACGCTCCACACCAGTTCGGACACTCCCGCTCCCAGCTGCCTGTATCCCCGGCTGCCGGTGCGGGCAGCCAGGCCGAGATTCAACATTTCGAGGGCCCGGTGTCCCTTCTTGGCGGCAGAACCGGCAAGTTGGAGCAGTTTCCGGTGCGAGTGTTCCGCGCCAACCAGCACTGACCGGGCGGCGGACGAATAGCTTTCGGCGAGCTGCGAGGCGAGATAGTTCCCGCCGCTGGCCCGCGAGTCGTAGGCCGCCAAGGCGCGACGTACCTGGTTGACATCGCCCAGCAACCACGCAGCCGCGGCAAGTCCTCCGAGGGCCGGCGGCAGGAGTCCGTCGGGGTCGGCTTCATCGAGCCGGGCCTTGGCCTGGCGGAATTGTTCACATGCCAGTTCCAGGCTCCCCTGCCTGGCGAGGACGAGCGCCCTGTAGAGGTGGGCGGAGCCGCCGAAATAGCTCATCCGGTTGCTGAAGCTGGAACTGCCGGCGCAGAACATTTCGGGGCCACCCCATTGCCCGCGCCAGATCAGATTGGACCCGTGGATGGTCAGCACCGTGGAGTGGAAGTCCACGGGGCACCGTGGCAGCCGCCCCACGGCTTCGAGGGCCAGCGTCGAAAGGGCGACGGCGTCCGCGAACCGTCCGCTGACGGCCAGCCCTTGGGATACGAGGGCCATCAACAGCACGCCAGCCTGGGTAGGCGGTGGTGGATGGCGCTCCGTACGCAATCCAGGATCGACCAATTGGCTATGGCTAAGCCTTTGGAACAGCTCACCACTGGCTGAAGGCCAGGTGCCGTTCTGCGCATCCAGATACAGCTGGAGAACATCCAGTTCGTCCCGGACGGCCGAATGGTCACGATGGGCCTCCCCGCCCGGCTGGATTCCGACGGCGGCAGCCTCCAGCCGCCGTCGGGCATCCTGGAGGACCGCCTGCAGCACACTGGCCCCGGGCGATGTCGGCAAAAGCGCATGCAGCAGGAGCCATACCGCGTGGGCGAAGTCCAGAGTCAGGACGTCGGGGGTGTTCGCCACCAAACCCTTCAGGACCCTGACCGCCCCGGAGAAATCCCTTGTTTGGTAGAGGGCCCTTGCCAGTTCCACACCTGCAACCAGTCCGAGTTCCGGCGCCTGCACCGCTTCCGCGGACCGCCGGGCCCTCCGATTGTCGTGAATGTCGTTTGCGGCAATGGCCACGGCCAAAAGATCGGCGTCGGGCACCGGCAGACCACTCGCCTGTTCGAGGTCCACGCGACGGAACAGCGTCCAAAGCGAGTCATCGGCAACGGGTGAAAACGACGCGTAGATGCTCCGCCGTAGTTCGAGGATCCGTGCAGCTCCCAGCTGCTGCCGGGCCAGCCTCCCCTCGATGGCGTGGCTGAGCGTTGCCGTCTCCTGGCTGTCTTTCTGGACACGGATCGTTCCGTCGGCCCGCAGCGCTTCGATCGCCCGCTTTTGGACAAGTTGGTCAAGGACTGCCAGCGGTATGGGCTCCCCCACCGCCAGAATGTCCACGACCTGCCGCTGCGGCACGGAATAGCCCTCAAGCCGGTGGCGGGTCAGCTCGAGCGCTTGCGAACCGTCCAGGCGGATCGGCCCGGACAATATCCAGGAATCAGCCTGCTCCACGATCTCGCCACGCGCCGCGGCTTCGTCCACCAGCAACTTCGCGGTCTGCAGGTTTCCTCCGGTGAGGGCATGGATGTCCCGGACCAGGCTGCGGGCAGCACGCCCGCCGAGGCGATCATCAAGGAATTCGCGGAGCTGCTGCTCCGTAAGATCATCCAGCGTCACAACGGAAAGCTGCCGTGAAACCACGGACTCCATGAGTTCCATCCTCAAGGGCCGGTCCGAGCGGTGTGTGGCAATCAGGCGGATGTCCGGTTCAACAAGCAATTGGCTCAGGAGCCAAAGGGACATGTCATCCAGGAAATCGATGTTGTCCAGCACCAGCAAGGCGGCGGATCCGGATGTCGCAGCCCCACGTATTGCTTTGCGGCAAGCTGCCACGATGGAACCCGGCCACACCTTGGCCCTGGCCGGCAGGTCCGGAACAAGCGCCATGGCGATTCCAAAAGGAATGTCCGCGAATGACTCCGAGACGTTGTGGGCGATTACGCTAAAGGACCCGCCCAGCACTGAAGCCGCGGCGTCCAAGAGGGTGGTCATTCCGGAGCCGCCCGGTCCCGAGATGACTATCCCGGCCGGTTCCGGCCCTGACAAGGCAATGACAATCTCCTGGAGCTCGGCTGCCCGAATAATCGGGGGCGAGGTGTGGGTCCCTTCGGTTTCGTCCATGGTCCTGTCTCATCTTCGGGCCGCCGGACACACGTTCCTGACGGCTGTGGCACGGACCGGTGTCATTTCCAAACGTTACCTCCGGGTTTCAGCCCTGAATTGAGTGGTAACTACTTGGTTTTCCGGGGCTACTAGCGCGGAATATCCCCGCTCCACGGGGCCTCCAGGCGAAGTGCCAAGGCGTCGTTTCCAGGCCGGTTCCTTCGTCGGATTTGCATCCGCTGTTACCACCCTGTGATCTAACTGTGTAAGCTGGTGCCGCAAGAGTAAGTTCCGGCTGGCTACTTCTGGGGAGTTGAAGCGCAGCCGATTTCCGTAACCACTCTGTCGTGACACACCATTTGGCCGTGTACGACGCTGCGGCGCGTTCGGCCGCAGATCGCCTTACCCATTGCCCAGGTCTCGTATGTCTATGTCCCCAACAGATATGTCACCCAAAATATGAAACACCTGTTCACAGCACTCGTCGCCTTGGCGGTCCTTGCCTTCGGCGGGTTCGCCACCATGTCCGCTGTCCAGTCATCACACAAATCCTCCTACCAGGCCGGCGACCGCGATTCATATTCGCGGCCGAGCTCGTCGCCTTCCGCTTCATCCGCGCCAACGCGCACCTCCACCCCGGCGCCGACGCCGGCCCCTACCAAGGTCACGACGCCGTCGAGCACGCCCGCTCCGGCCGCACCGTCTGCTTCCGCTCCAGCCGCAGGCGCACCCGCACCAACGGCAGCGCCCCTGCCCGTCACGGGAACATACCCGCTGCACACCAACATCGTGAGCACCACCTTCTGGGTGGGCGAGATCTTCAATGCCAGCCTCTCGGACGGCTCCCAGGTCTGCTCCACGTACAACGGCCAGTGGGCTCTGCAGCACACCGGCATCAACATGGGAACCACTCCGTCGAGCGCGAGCGGTTGCCCCGGCAGCACTTACGGCGGTTGTGACGGAGTCAGTTCCGGGACCGGCACGAGCTTCAAATGCGCCACGGAACAGCGCGTTGCCAGTAATGGGTACTTCCCGCTGCACCAGCCCAAGCCTTTGCAGAACCCGTTCTACCTGGACCTGCCTTACGACGACGTCAATGACAGTGTCGCCTTCGCCGAGCGTTGCAACGTGATTCCGTGGGCCGCCGCGGACAACGCCAAAACGGGCGTCAACCATTGCGCGGACTCGAGCTACAGCTACATGAAAAACGCATGGGTCCAGATCACCGGCCCCAATGGCAGCGTCTGCTACGGACAAGTCGAAGATGCCGGCCCGTCCAGCGGCTCCCTTTACCACGATTCCGCCTACGTCTTCGGTGCGAACAACGCGCGTCCTGCCAACAAGCAGTTCTCCGGCGACCCGAGCCAGGGTGCGGGCATGGATGTGTCACCTGCCTTGAACGGCTGCCTGGGCTTCGCTGATCTGGACGGCGACAACGACCACGTATCGTGGCGTTTCGTTGACCGCGCCAGTGTGCCCGCCGGTCCGTGGCTCTCTGTTGTCACCACCGCGGGAGTGACCAACTAACGCGACACGCGTTCCCAGGTCCCTGAGGGTCAACCGGACACTACATACTCCGGGAGTGCCGGACGCCCACGCCACACAGCCGCGATGGCTGTGTAGCGTGGGCGTCCGTGTGTCCGCTCACTTCGCCAGATTGTGCGCTAGCCCGTCCGCACGACGGAAGGCCCCGGCGTCGAGACTTCCTGGGGTTGGCGCTGGATCCTCCGGACCGGGCTGACCCACACTCCCGACGAACTCGACGAGTACGCCCTGGGCAGGACCTGGAGGCAGATGACTGCGTCCAGGATCCGCATCAGCGGAAACAGGGGCGCCATCAACAGAAAACGCGGGTTGCGCATCGAAACTGCGGCAAGGACTGTCAGGAAAAGGTCCGGCAGGAAGACCCCAATGAGGACGTCCTGGGGCCGCAGGACACCCGACAGAAAGACAAAAACGTCCGATCGATTGCCAAAAATCCACACCTCGACAGCAGCGAGGGACGATAGCAGGAAAGCCGGCACCAGAAGCACGAAGAAGAGGCAGCTGGCTACGAGTTCAACAATGTACAAACCCAGGACAAACCAGAATCGGCTGAACTGCAGGCCGTGCCGCCTGACGGTCTGCCAGAAACCGAGTATCCACCGCCGCACCTGCTTGATGTAGTCCTTCAGATTGTCCGGATCCTGGGTGTACGCAACAGCGGCCGAGGGATGGAATGCGATCCGTCCCAGCTTTTTTGCATGGATTTCAAACGTCATGTTGAAGTCTTCGATCACCAGTCCGGGCGCCAAGACCTCTATTTTCGCGAGCGCGCTGGTTCTGTACATGCTGGCAAATCCAGGCACGATGGAGACGACATTGGCGCCCTGGGCTGCCTGGCCGTACTTGAGCAGGAGTTGGACCGCGATGTACAAACGCTCCCGGTAGGCCACAAGGAAGCGGCCCATCGCCGTCGGAGGTGCCGGGCTCATGATTGACTTGGCCCGTCCCGCGACGGCGACCACCGCGGGGTCGTCAAAGAGCGGGAGCCCCGTTTCGAGATAATCCGGCATCGGGCGGGTGTCTGCGTCCAGGAGCATGACCACCTTGAACCGCCTGCACAGATCGAAATGGGCGATGCCCGCCGCGAGTGCACCTGCCTTGCCACGGTTCGGTTCCAGGTCAAGGACCTTCACCCCGGCGGCCCGCGCAATGGCCGCAGTGTCATCGGTGGACATGTCCGAAACGACGTGGATGTTGCGTCGAGGGACTAAAGCGGACGCGGCAAGGATTGTCTCGCTGATGACCAAAGCCTCGTTGTGGGCGGCCATGAGGACCGCGACATTCGCCGGGGAGATCCGCACTCCCTTTGCGCGATGGCGGGCGCGTTGACGTCGAGGGATCGGCGCGTTGACGCCGCGCAGCAAGGCGATCCACCCGCGGATCCGGAAGGACAATTCCCGGGCCCGCCACGACTCCTCACCCGCGAGACGGACCAGCCCGGCAAGAGACCAAAAGATCGTGCTGACTCCCAGAACCAAAAAGATCGAAAGAACTATCACGGCGACGGTGCTCCCACAGTGTCGTACATTTCGTAATCGTCGGTAGCAAGCTGGCCATCACTGAAGAGGTTCATTCCAAAGCTGATGGCCTCGGCTCCTGCCGGAACGGGCGGCGTTTCCCAGATCGCCTGCTCGTAACTGGTGTTGGCCGTAAACCACGGACTGGCTGTCCAATAGGTCCACGTGCCCAGCTTGTTGCGGTAATAGACTTCAAATTGGGTCTTCGCGTTGGACTGGTACCACGCCCTGAGCGAATAGCTGTGGCCTGCACTCACGCTCGGAGCGCATGCTCCGAGATCGAGGACGGGAAGCAATTTGGCGTCACCGGAGGCGTATTCGGTCACGTCCAGGCGACGGGCCACCGCACCGGTGCGACCTGGAGTCAAAGTGCTCAGAACGACGGCGTTCTTGCCGTAGGACGACACCTGCCAGCATTGCGGCAAGCCGTACTTTCCAGCAGTTTCGAGCCCCGGATTCCGAATGGCGTTCTGTCCCGGTGCTGCCGGAGCGGCCACGGGACCGTTCACCACGGGTTTCGCCACGCCGCCGATCACGTCGTGTACCGTGCGCACGGCCATCGTCCCTGGTTGGGTCTTGGCCGCCAGCCAGGTGGCGAACTGTTCGAACAACGCGGGGCTGATGGAGCGGGGACTGCCGCTGTTGTCGATGTCGTAGAAGGTCAGTTGTAACCAGCCGCCGGCCTTTTCGGCTTGCGCTACGGTCGCCTCAAGGTCGGCCAACGTCCATTTGCTGCCGACCTCCGAGGTCGCCCGCGTCCGGAACAAGTCGGCGGGGCGGACAGTTTCTGCTGCCGCGCAGCCGACGCAGTCAACAGGAGTGCTGATCTCGCCGAGGCCTCGCGCGCTGTTGTAGCCGCATCCGGCGACCAGTTCCTCCGATTTCGGCGTTGAAGCCGCAAACGGATAGGCAAAGGAAGTGACCTTAAAGCCCCAGTCCGTGAGGTTCACCCGATCGTTGCAAATCTGTCTCGACGCTTCATCGGGTTCTACGGAGGTCACATCGGCAAGGGTGACTGTGTGGCCACCGATTTCATTCTGGTCCGCGGCCAGGCTATGGAGATTGTCCGTTGTCATGTAGTCAGGTGCGCCAACAAAGCCCGAGTCGATGAAAAAGGTGCCCCGGAGTCCGTGGTCCTTCAGGATCCGGGCCGCCTCCATCTGGCTCGCCCGGCCCGCATCGAACGTCAAGCTGACAGAAGAGAGCGGGGCGATAGAAGGTGTGGGGGTATTGTTCGCGGACCCACCGACGGGAGCTTGGCTTCCGTTGATCAGCGATGTTGCGCCCGTCAACAAGAGCAACACCGACACCCACGAGGCAGCCCATAGACCTGCCCGCTTCCTCGAAGTGCGGACCGGGCCGGATGCGATGCCCTTCACCCGGGGACTCATTGCCAACCCGAGTTGCCGGGATTCCTGAAGGGGCCGGTGGCGACTGGGGGAAGCCTCGGTCTCAAAGGCTTATTCACCACCGGCCCCCGCTCAGGGACCCTCTCTGCGAGGGCGCGCTGCCGTCCGGCAGCACCGTCAATTGGCGCTGGGTCCATAGGAGGGACTGTGCTGTATCCCCAAAGAACAGGCTCGGACTCGAGGCAAACGCCTTCTCGGATGAATCCGCCGCGTCCTGATGCCGTTCGGACCAGAGAGTCCGTTTCCATTGTGAGACCTGTCTCTCCCCCGTTGCCCTCAACCAACTGACACCATCAGCGTATGAATTAGGGAGGCAACGGACACGAGTAGGCTCTACCCGTCTTTACACTCAACCTTGGCGTCCGGACAGCACCACTACTCGTGCGCTACGCGCCGAAACCACGGGGATCAAACCCGGGGGCGCGGGCAGGGGCGAATCCGGTCTGTTCATGGTCAAATGGTGCAATCAGGGCAGTCGGAGTTTAAGGATGGCGGAGAGCGTGTCCAGGAAACAGGGAAGCGGCACGTCCGTTTCGGCTGGGGCGGGCGGCGCGCGGGACGTCCGTCGCTTGTCGCCCCAAGCCAATGGACCTCGCCGCCGGCTGTCAGGTTTCGCCCGGGCCTGCATTGCCGCAGTCCTTGTGGTGGTGGGGATGGGAGGCATCCTCGTGTGGCGGTTTACTACGGACGCAAACGGTTCCCTCGAGCCCCCGTGGTTTTCCGGCTACGTCGACGTCACTGTGGTCCCTCAATACGCTTTCGAGACACCCGTGGGCGAGGGCACCAAGAATGTCACTCTGGCGTTTGTGGTGGCAATGGCTGGACAGGCCTGCACACCGAGTTGGGGTAGCACATACAGCCTCGATGCCGCGAAGACCTCACTCAAGCTCGAAGAACGTATCGCCAAGCTCCGGTCGAACGGCGGCGCCTTCGCTGTGTCCTTCGGCGGCTCAGTGAACAGTGAGCTCGCCAACTCCTGCCAGAACGCAACAGATCTGGAAAGGGCCTACCGGGCCGTCCTCGAACGCTACAACCCCGCAACCATCGACTTTGACATCGAGGGCGACAACCTTGCGGACAGCGCAGCCTGGCAGCGCCGCGCCGCAGCCGTCGCTGCCCTCCAGAAGGAGCGTGTCAAGGAAGGGCACGCCCTTTCAATTTGGCTGACCCTCCCGGTCACCCCGCAAGGGCTGACCGACGCCGGAACCTCAGCCGTTGACCAGATGCTCGCCGCCGGAGTCCAGCTGTCCGGGGTCAACATCATGACCATGAACTACGGTTCAAGCCGGAGTCAATCGCAGAGCATGCTCGATGCCGGAACCTCGGCGGCCCAGTCCACCAACGACCAGCTCAGCATCATCTATCAGCGTGCGGGGATTGCCCTTAACAGCGAACAGATCTGGGGAAAGATGGGATTGACCCCCATGATCGGCCGGAACGATCTCCCGGGCGAAGTGTTCGACCTTGATGCGGCCCGCGGATTGAACTCCTTCGCCATCAGCAAGGGGGTTCAACGAGTATCCATGTGGTCCCTGAACCGGGATATGTCGTGCCCGCAGGACACTCCAGAGGATCCGGCCAGCCACGTGTGCAGCGGCATCGATCAAGGAACCCAGCGCTTCTCCGATTTGTTGAGTGCAGGATTCCACGCCAAACTGCCTTGATCCCGCCGATCAAGAGAGGATCATGCCGGGCCAGTACGTTACGCCCTGTTCTGGTTCTTGCCGTCGGCCGGTCGGGCGAGGTGCCGGCCGTTGCCGTGCCGGAACAATTTCTTAAGCCACTGCATGGATACCTCCAGTTTTCGAGGGGCTGCTTGTACCGGGTTCCTGGGACGGCCCCGGCCGCCGTGGCTATTTCACTTGGCTGACCGTGACGATGTTCAGCCAGGGTCCAGCCGGAACCTGGTCCCGTGGCACGAACTGCCAGTCGACTTTGTCCGACTCGCCATCGAGCTCGGAGAAACCAAGGCACCCGTTGAGCGCAGGCGACACATCCATGCCGGCCCCGTTGAAGTTCTTGTTGGCTGGACGGGCATCATTCGAACCGAAGACGTAGTCCTTGTCGTGATACTGGCCCGGACCGGCATCTTCGATCTGTCCGTAGCATTCGCGGTTGCCCATCCGGATCCTGACCCATTGATTCTTCATGTAGCTGAAGGAACGGTTCTGGGCATTGCCAGCGAACCCGGGATCATTCGCCCATGGGATGACGCTGGCCCGTTCAGCAAAGGCGACGGGATCGTTGATGTCATCGAAAGGAAGATCGAGGTAGAACGGGTTCTCCTTCGGAGTCATGCTGGTCGGCGCGTATCCTTTTGCCTGGGCTCTCGCCTCGGTCTGGCAGCCGTTCTTCACGACGCCGTCGCAGCCTCCGTAGCTCTGCATCCATTGGGAGTCGTAAGTGGACATTACTTGGCTGCCATCTGCGGCCTTGGGATCAAAGATCTCGCCAACCCAAAAGGTCGTGGACACTATCCCGGTGTGCCAGGGATAGCGCCCGGCCGTCGTGGCTGATTGGGTCGGGCTCGGCGCCGGCCCTGGTCCGGTGCAGGCCGCCGTCAGCAGGGCCACGCAAAATGCAGTGCACACGGCCGGGCGGTTCCAACGCTTCACCGTCGATTTCGCCGGATTCACCATTCGCTCCCTTGGGACCTGTCTTACGTGCTTTTCGCAGTGTACGTGGCCTCGGGCGGGAGAACACCGGAAATTTGCTGGGAAATCCCACCCACTGTCCCTCAGGACGAGCCGCGGTCAACCCTTCGGGAAATCAATGTTGTAGCGGTACAAGAAGGCAGCCATGGCGTCACGGTTGATTGCGGTGGTTGGCCTGTACGTGCCGTCAGGGAAGCCGGTAGTGATGCCTGTGGATGCCAGCCAACGGATCTCGTTGTAGAACGGAGCGCCGGCCGGCACATCGGAGAAGGTTGGTGCGTTCGCCGGCACAGAGGGACGGCCCTTGAGACGATAGAGGAACGCTGCCATCGCGGCCCGGCTGACGGCCTCACCTGGGTGGTAGGTTCCGTCCGGGTACCCCGTGGTGATGCCTGTGGATGCCAGCCAACGGATCTCGTTGTAGAACGGAGCGCCGGCTGGCACATCGGAGAACGTGGGCGCGTTCGCCGGCACTACAGGGCTTCCGGAGAAACGGTAGAGGAACGCTGCCATGGCTTCGCGGGTGATTGACGTGAGGGGACGGTAGGTGTTGTCAGGCCAACCTTGCGAAATCAAGTTGTTCGACAGCCAACTGATTTCCTCATAGAACGCCGTGGTAGGAGTGACGTCTATGAAGTGCTTGATACCTGCACTGTCATAGAGTTCAAAGTCGTCCGTGATCAAGGTGCCGTTGCCGAGCAGGTTCAAGCCCATGCTGACGGCCGAAGCACCGGCTGGAAGCGCGGGCGAGGTCCACGTAGCGTGGGCCCATGCGGTCGACGCAGGGAAATACGGGCTAGCGGTCCAATACGTCCACGTTCCCAGCCCCGTGCGGTAATACAGTTCGAATTGGGTCGTCGTCGTCGACGTATACCAGGCTTTCATCTCATAGGTGTGGCCGGGAGTCGCACTTGGCGCGCACTCGCCCAGGTCGAGGGTTGGCACTAGCTTGGCGTCCCCGCTGACATAGGCCGACATCACGAGCTGCTCGGCATGGGTCCCGGTGGTGCCTCCATGCCCGGGGGTTACCGTGGTGAAGGCCGAAGTGTGGCTGCCGTAGTTGCCCTGGGCCCAGCACTGCGGCAGTCCCGAAGCTACCGGCCCAGCGGTTTCCATGCTCGCATTCTTGACGAGGTTCCCCGCGGTGACGGGAGGCGGTGCGGGCGGCCCGGCGACAACGGGTTTGACGGCTCCGCCAAGCGTCTCCTGGACCGTCTGGACGGCGATCCGTCCGGCGGCCTTCTCCGCGGCGAGCCACTGTACATACTGGGTGAAGAGCGCGGTGGAAACCGTCAGGGGATCCGCGATTCCTGACGTCGGATCGATACCGGTGCCGATGTGGTGGAACGTCACCTGCACCCAGCCGCCGCCGGGCTCGGCCTTGGTGACCAGGTTCTGCAGGTCGGTCAAGGTCCAGGTGTTGTCCACTTCGTCCGGAGCCTTTGTGTCATAAGGATCGGCGGGAGGAAGGGTCTCAGCGAATCCCAGCCCTGCACTTCCGGGCACCTTGCTTTCCAGGTCACCGAGCCCGCGGGCGCTGTTGTATCCGCAGGCGGCGACGGTGGTTTCCACTGCCGGGGTCAGGGAAGCGAAGGGGTACGCGAAGTTGGTGACGTTGGTGAATCCCATGTTGGTGAGATTGACCCTGTCATTGCAGATCTGGCGTGTGACCTCGTCCGCACCCATTTGGGCCAGGTCCGGGTGGGTGACTGTGTGGCCGCCGATCTCGTTTCCGTCCGCCTGCAACGCCAGTGCTTCCTGGGTTGTCATGTAGCCCGGAGCGTTGAGGAAGCCCGACGGCGTAAAGAACGTGCCCTTGAGCCCGTTGCTTTTGAGGATAGCCGCAGCGGGAATCTGATCTGCGTTGGCGTCGTCGAAAGTCAGGGTAATGATGGTGTTCGGCGCCGCGTGGGCGGCCGGTACCGCTATCCCAAAGACAGACGTTGACATCAGGACGCTCAGAACGCCTGCGAGCCAACGCGACTTTCCCTTGGGGCTCAAGCGTTCGGCCCTGTGGCGAGGTTGAGACAAAGACGCCCCCCAGATTCGTTTCATTTGCACTCAGCCTTTCTCTTCACGGTACTTCTTCACTTGAACGACTTCAGTCGAACGACGCCGCTTCAGTCGGCACGGCTTGTTCTGGCCCGCATCAAGACGCGAGGGTGATCTTCCAACGTGCGGGATCCAGGACTTTTGCCGGCTTGTAGTCGGCCGCGACGTTGAGGATGATTTCATCCAAGGTGGTCTTCGGCTCGAAGCCAACAAGCCCGAAAGACTTGCTGTTGTCCGGAACCCGCCGGCGCATGTCCTCGTAGCCTTCCGAGTACGCCTGCTCATAGGGCACCAAGGTGATGGCGCTGCCGCTCCCAAGGAGTTCAACGATCCTTTCGGCCAACGTCAGGATTGAAATCTCGTAACTGCCGCCGAGGTTGTAGGCATTTCCGTAGGCAAGCGGCTCCTCGGAAATGCGGACGATGGCGGGAACGATATCGCCCACGTAGGAGAAGCACCTCGTCTGGTGGCCGTCTCCATATACCGTCAGGGGCTCACCGAGGAGCGCCTGCCGCACAAGTCGCGGAACAACCATTCCATAGCGGCCTGTCTGCCGCGGGCCTACTGTGTTGAAGAGCCGCACGATGGCAACCGGCAACCCGAATTGGCGCCAGTATGCATGGGCAAATGCCTCGTCAATGCCCTTGGCCGCAGCGTAGGTCCACCGGGATTTGAGCGCGGATCCCAGGATGCGGTCCGCTTCCTCCGAGAGGCTGTCCGAGGTGTTCTTGCCGTAGATCTCGCTTGTGGACGCCAGCAAGAGCGAGGCACCTGATTCCAGGACCGCGTCCAGGACCACTTCGGTGCCATGGATATTCGTGCGGAGGCTCTCCAACGGGTGGTCGACAATCAAGTTCACCCCAACAGCGGCGGCCAGATGGAAGACCCTGTCGGCACCCGCCACGACCCTGTCCACCGCATCCCGGTCGAGAATGGTGCCCTCGACGAAATGGAAGTTCCTGTGGCCGATGACGCCCTTGAGATTCTCCAAGCGTCCGGTCGACAAGTTGTCCAGCACGGCGACTTCGTCCCCGGCTGCCAACAAGTGCTCAACAAGGTGGCTTCCTATGAAACCGGCACCGCCGGTGATTGCTGTTTTCATTACTCCTGCTTCCGTCGAAAACCTGGTGGATCTAGAGCCGGGTTACGTTGTCGGCTTTGGGCAAGCGGTACGTCGTGTCCAGGACTGCTGATGCTCCGGCCAGCCAGTCAAGTTCCATCCGGCTGTGCCTCGTGTGCAGGATCACCAGATCCGCGCCCCAGTCAGCAGGCGATTGCTCGGATTCGAGCGTCCCGCCGTGGCCATCCGGAGCCGTCTGGCACCAAGGATCGGAGAATGCCACTTCCGCTCCGTCGGCGATCAAGGCGGAGATGATCTCCAGTGCCGGGGATTCCCGGAGATCTTCGACATCGGGCTTGTACGCGACTCCGAGCACCATGACGCGGGCACCGGCAACACCGTGGTTGCGGTCCGACAGGATGCGCCGGGCCTTCTCCACCACTTGGTGCGGCCTGCCTGCAATCCCTGCCATCGCTTGCTCGATCACCGGAGCCGTCAAGCGGGCCTTGCGCAATTGCCACAGCAAGTAGTGGGGGTCGCACGGTATGCAGTGTCCGCCGACCCCAGGGCCGGGAGTGAACGCCATGAATCCATATGGCTTGGTGGAAGCCGCATCGATAACGTCCATGACCTCCATATTGAGTTCGTGGCAGATATCGGCGAATTCGTTCGCCAAGGCGATATTGACGGCCCGGAAGGTGTTCTCCACCAGCTTGGTCATTTCGGCGACATCCGCCGACGGTACAACGTGGACCAGCTTGGTGCTGGCGCTCAGAAGCCGTTCGGCAACTTCGCCGCAGGCCGGGGTCACGCCGCCGACTACACGGGGAACGTCTTCGTGGGAGAACGAATCCACGCCAGGGTTGATGCGCTCCGGTGAAAAGGCCACGAACACATCGCGGCCCGGAATAAGTCCCTTGGCAGCCAGGGGCAAAGCCAGAAGGTCGCGGGTGGATCCGACGTACGTTGTAGAGGTCAGCATCAGCAACTGGCCAGTAGTGGCGAAATCGACCACCGAGGCACACGCCGCCCGGAGAATGCCAAGGTCCGGGACCAAGTACTCGTCTACGGGAGTGGGAACGCACACAACCACCGCCGCCGCGCGGGCAAGCAACGACAAATCGCTGCTCAGCATGAAGGTCGGGTCCAGGAGTGCGTTGCTGAGCCGCTCCCTGTCCGAGTCGAGGAGATCTGCCCGTTGCTCGCGGATCACGGCCAGGCGGGCATCGGACACGTCGAGGCCCAGAACGCGCCGGCCGGAGGCGTTGATGGCCAGGGCCGTGGGCAGGCCGACATAGCCCATGCCCACGATCGCGACGTCGAAAGTAAAGGCCTGGTCCTGTGTGCTTGTCCGTGTTCCCGCGCCCTCCGGCCAAGCTGGGGCCTGCGTGTGCAAGGACTGCGAGCTCCCGCTGGGCTCTGCCTTGAGGGTCTTTACCTTCGTGTTCGGTGCCATGGTCAGTCGACCTCCCGGTGCCTGTTGTCTCCAGTGTGAAAGAAAGCCGGCGGCGAAACGGGATGTGCCCTGGTCTCAGAGGGCACATGACCGCTCGCCGCCGGCTCGATTGTGGGGGTACCCGCCGAAAGCGGGAGACCGGTCGCATTGGAGCTGACTTCTCGCCGGATTACCGGGTGGTTTTCCTGGAGCAAAGAATTCTTCCTGCGTTTCATCTCGAGACCCACTTATCCCCAAATGAGTGGCGGTTGCCATCAGGAAAAGCGTATTAACGAACCCCTAGGGCGGGCGCGAGTGGGCTATACCCGTCTTTGGATGCGCGGCCCCTTCCGGGGCCATTGACTACCCGTCCGGGCGCTTTTCACCACTCGATTTAGTACTCGCTTTAAGGCCTCGCGCCATTCATTGCAGCGGACGACGGCGGAAGGAGGCTTCGGGGAAGCGGTCACCCCAAGCAGTGGGCAAGGAAGCCGCGCGTGCGGCTAGCCCAGGCCCTGCGTGCCGTGGGCACCGTTCATCAAATCTTCCCGGTGGCTGATGCCAAGCTTGGCAAACATTCGGTACAGATGACCTTCAACGGTGCGCAATGACAAGCCCAGGCTAAGCGCGATGTCCTTGTTGCTCGAACCCGACTGCACGAGCGTTGCAATTTCCTGTTCGCGGCGGGTCAGCTTCTGGAGATCCGGGGAACCGCCTTCAAGGGCCGGGCCGGCCTTGTCGAGGGCAGCGGTGCGGCGCTTGAGGAGTCGCTGTCCCTCCAGCTGGCGCGCCTTGTCACCCCTGCTTTCCAGGATCCGCAAGGCGTGGCCGGCGCAATCAGCTGCGGCCAACTCCAGTCCGTCCCTGGCGGCCGATTCACTCAGCTCAATGAGGCGGTCCGCGTCCTTGTGCGCAAGGGCAAGCCCGACGCTCAGGGCAAACTCAGCCGTCCGGCCTTCGCTGCCCTCGGCTACTGCTATCAGCCGACGCGCCACACCCGTGTCTCCCAGCCTCAGGATCAACATCAGGATGTCGATCTCGGCGCCGATCGCTCCGTCCGCGGCCGCGGAATCCGCGAGGGACATGAGTCTCGCAATCGCCGTCTGCGATCCGGTATGTTCGGCTCGCGCTACGGCCGCATGACCTTGCGCAAGCAGCGACGGATGCACGCCTTCCCGGATCAATGCGTCGTACTCGCCTGAGTACGTCATGGCCGTGTCCCGGCGTTTCAGGATCGACGCCGCGTAGGCGGCGGCAGCAACGGCGTCGGGCAGGTCGCTTCCCATGTCGGAGACCCGCAGCATGCTGACCGCCTGGCGAAGCCGGGGCAGCGCCACCCCCAGGTCTCCCCTGCGCAGGTCCACCATTCCTGCGGCCAGGTGCAGCATCCCGCCTGAATAGATCAGGGAGTTCGGTGCCTGCGAAACATGGTTCTTGAGGAACGTTTCAAGAACGCCGAACTCACCTGCCTGGTGCAAGGCCAGAATGTAGCGGCGCATCACCATTCCTGCGTACTGGAGGCTCCAGTCGCCGCTTGTGGAAACCATCTCCTGTATTTCCATCAGGATCTGGATGGCGGAAACCGGGCGTCCTGTGACAGCCAGGGCCTCGGCGAGGAGGGTGCCCGCCACGAGGCGGGACTCGTCGTCGTCCGTTTCCTTCCAGATCTGGCGAAGCTCACGCTCTGTCTCGACGTAGTGGCCTTCGGCTTGGAGGCCTTCCAGCGAGAGGAGCCTGCTTCCCAGCTTCCCGCGTTCCAGTTCACCAGGGTCGATCCCCTGACGGGATTCGGCGAGCCTGGCCAGGGCCGCCTCCCATTCGTATGCTGCTTGTTTGATGGCGTTCGGCCCGACGCCTTGACGCCCGGCAAGCTGGGCCGCCAACATCGATGCCTGCCGGACCGTCCGCGGATCATTTGTCCTGTCCACCACTCCGGCAAGCGAGGACACCGATCCCCTGATGTCGCCCCGGTACCATTTGGCCCGCGCCACCTCCACCTGGGCTGCCAGCCTCAGCGAAGGATCCTTGATCGCGCCGGCTACCCGTTCCACGTAGCTGGGGATGAACAAGCGGTTGGCCAGCTGGGCTGCTTCCAGGATGTCGGAGTCCGGAACCTCGGTGCCTGATTCCAAACCCCAGGAGACGAAGCGCAGCAGTCCGTCCATGGTCTGCGGCTTGGCCCCCATGAGCTCCACGATGCGCCGCCGGATGGTCATGCTGTGGGCGGTCGGGACCAGCTGGCGGATCACTTCGCCAACCAGCGGCTGCGCCAGCCGGACGTGCCGGACGGGGTCGGACGCGATCTCGATGAAATGCAGCTCCTGCAGTTCATCCACGGCACTGGAGTCGCAAGCCTGTTGTACGACGTTCAGCGGGACAGGCTCCGCCAATGCCACGGTCTCGAGGGTCTCACGCTGCGCGGCTCCCAGCATCAGGATCTGGTTCCGCACGAGGTCCATCAAGCGCACGCTGGTTCCCCGCAGCTCGCCCGAAAGCATCCAGGCGTCGTTGCGGCAGACCAACTGGCCCAGCGACTTTGCATGCTCGATGAGTTCCAGCAGGAACATCGGGTTTCCGCCGGAGTACTTGCAGAGGACGGCGCTGGTGCCCTGGACGACGGGCGCTTCCAAGGCCTGGGCGCAAAGCTGGTTGACTTCCTGCTCGTTGAGCGGCTGCAAGTCGAATCGGTCCACGAGCCCCTCGGACCACATCGAGAAAACCTCGGCCGGCGGCGCAGGATACGGACGGCACAAGAATACGACTTTGGCGGCTTCCGCCGCCGCCAACTGCGCCAGGACAGCCACGCTGCTGTCATCGATATGGTGTGCGTCCTCCACGATCAGGACGGCGGGTGCCGGATGGGGCTGGCCTGCCGGGTTCAACGCCGCTACCACGGCCCTGAGGACTGACAACGGTTCATTGATCTGGCTTGGGGTCAAAGCCGTCAACAGCGGCGCCAAGGCGGCAAACGGCACGGAGGCCAGGGTGGGACCGGCAAAGACCCTGAAGGGGCGGACACGTTGCCCCAATTCATGGACCACTTCGTTAATCAGTGCCGTTTTGCCGATGCCCGCGTCGCCGAAAAGCAGGACCCCGGGGCCGTTGACATCGAGAAGGCAGTCGACAACGGCTGCCATCACGCTGAATCGTCCGACGAGCGCATCGGTCGAAACCACCTCAGTCATTTCGCACCACCTTCGACGTTGCCAAGGGCGAAGCTCAGCTCGGAGCGTTCCACGATTTTCAGCTTGCCGAAGATCTGGTAGAGATGCCCCTCCACCGTGCGTACTGAAACATGGAGCTTCGCGGCAATACTTTTGTTGCTCTCCCGGTTCGCCGCCAACTTGGCGATCTCCAACTCGCGGGAAGTCAACTTCAATCCCTCTTGGTTACCGCTTTGCGGTGTGCGCAAGCGCTGCCTGCACGTCTCCGCGAGTTGCCGCGCCTTCCTGAGGACCGTCTTGTCCAGCTGAACCTGGTCCAGGTGCAACACGGTCTCGGCGATATCGAAGGCGAACCTGTCGTTCTGCATGTCTTCGGCCAACCGTGCTGCCTCGAGAAGAAGCTCGGCGCTACCGGATATCGTCGCCCGTGCGTACGCAACGCACAGTTCAGCGAATCGTCCCTGGCAGCGGAGGGCCGAGTCCAACAGCCGTGGAGCAGCTGCGACCGCGCCAAGCCGGACGGCCGAACTGAGGCAAAAGATCTCGTGACCCGGGGCGCCCTCGTCCCGGTCGGCGTCGGCCAAGCGGAGGAGCTCCTCGATGGCGGCCTCCGGGCCGTTGATCCGATCCCGGGCCAACGCCGCGAGATACCTCTTCGTCCGCTCCTTCCGCCACGTCGGCCGGCGCAGCTGGGTGGACGCTTCCTTCAGGTAGCGCAGGGCCTGCTCGTGCTCGCCTTGCAAGGCGGAGGCGTAGGCCGCTGCCGTGCAGGCGACATCCAGCATGCCTTCATTGTCCTGGACCCGCAGCTGGCTAATCACCGGAATGAGCGCCTCCAAGCCGTCTTGGCCCCGTCCCTGAAGGCACCGGAAGATCGCTTTGGGAAGATCGATGGCCGTGGGCAATACCTCGGCCGCGGAGACCAAGAGCTCATCGCCTGGCTGGACCATTTCCGCCTCTTTGTCCCACCGTCCGGCAAGCACGAAGGCGAACCGCAGCCGCGATGTGGCGCGCCGGGCCGCGGCGACCGAAACAGCGGGGTCATGGCAGTCAGCCGTCAGCTGTTCTGCCATGTCCGCCGCCTCGGATTGCCGTCCCGTCAGGGCCCATGCCTCGCACAGCCAGCTTCCGGCGAGGAGGCGGAACTCCGTGCCGTGCGATTCAAAATCTTGAAGTACCTCTTCCAGCCTTGCTGCCATCTCAGCGTAGGAACCCGAATAGCTGGCGGCCTGCGATTCGGCCAGGACAAGTTGCTCCCGAAGCGTGGCGATGTCCTGACCTTCACCCGCCGTGATCGTTTCGTCTTCCAGCCGCCGGCGGACGTGTGCCAGCGTCTCGCAAGCTTGCGCCGTGGTTTCGGGAAGGGCCAGAAGGACCGAGGCCTCGGCCAGCTTGAGCCGGACCCATTCGGCAAGGCTGGCTTCATCGCCGGATCCGTCCTGGTGTTGCCTCAGCACGTCCCGGGCCCCGGCGGCATCCCCCAGCGTCATCAACGCACGGGCTTCCTCGGCTACTGCCCCGGGCACCGTGGAGTGGCCTGGAATGGACCGGACCAGGCGCAGGGCCAGCCGCGCATCAAGTTGCCGATTCGCCACTGCAGCAGCTTCAAGCGCTTCTTCCCTTCCCAGCTTGGCTCCGCAGTCCAATGCCCAAGAGGCCATGGACAGCAGCATGGAGCGTTGGCCGAGGCCCGGATCCATCGACTCAAGGAGCAGGCCCCGTAGTTCGTTGCTACGGCCGGGGGGAACGTTCGCCCGGACCACGTCTCCCACGAGCTGGCTTTGGAGGCGGGCCATCCTGGGCAGCGAATCGTCGACGACGAGGACGCTCCTTTTCTCAAGGGAATCCACATCGTCCGCCGAAGCGAGCGCCAGCAGGGATTCCAGGGGCACCGCCCTGGCCAGTGAAAGGATCTCCAGGACTTTGCGCTCACCGCCGCCCATCCGCCCAAGCCGCGTGGTGATGAGATCGGTGATTGCCCTGCCGTGCAGTTCGTTCCGGGATGTCAGGACCCAGACACCATCGCTTTTCAGAAGCGAACCGGATTCGGCGAGCTCCGCCGCGAGCATCTTGAGGTAGTGCGGGTTTCCCCCGCTGGCGGTCCACAGGGCATGGGCACCGGAAGGAGAGACTTGTGCCCCCAGCCCGGCCTCGAGCCAGGCATGCGATTCCTGGAAAGTCAGTGGTTTGAGGTCAATCCGGTGCAAGAACCCATCGCCGCAAAGCCGTGTGATCTCGCCGCAGAGCCGCTGCGGGTCCGTGCAGGTGAGGACAAGCTGTGCGGTGCCGTTCCTCGCGAGTTGGGCCACTGTCATAGCCGCCAACTCGTCAAGCTCGGCCGCGTTTTCAATGACCAGGTACACCGGCTTTCCCTCGGCGCGTTCACGGAGCAAGTTGGTGAGCGCCGACAGCACCAGGACGGGATGGGCCAGGTATCCGGGGTCAAGATCGCTCAAAAGGATATTGAGGGCGCCGTACGGTGATCTCGCCAATGCTGCGCTGCCGCGGATGACGACGACGAATGAGTTTCCGCGTAGTTCGTTGACCGCCCGAGTAGTCAAGTAGCTCTTGCCGCTGCCCGACGGACCCGTGACGAGCACCCCGCCTTTGGATGCTGCCAACGCAAGGGCGATGTCCTCAACAGCGGCTCTAGGTCCAATCGGCGGCCAGGCCGTCGAAATCGCCGGCTTGCCCTCGGTTCCGTCAGGTGCGGATGAAGCCGAGGATGCGTCGAATGCCTGGTACCGGGATCCCCCGGACCGAACGGCATGGACCGTAGATGCACTGCCTGCTGTCAACATGAGCGAGACCCCCAGTGATCGAGTGGTGACACCCCCCAATTAACCAGCTAGCCGTCAGGCCCACACCAGTAGTGAGTACTCGACTTTCATACCGCCGGATACTCGTATGCGGGTGTGAGTACCCCTGCCCCGGTTTGCGGGTACTCGTCGCTGGCAGTGGGACTTGTTCGAATCGAGAGTGCACTACTACTGCCCTGCGGCCGTTTCCGGCTTCAGCCTGTGCCCGACGCCCCCTGTGCGACGGCGGCAGCTCCGGCAAGTTCGTCCCTGCCGGTGATCCCCAACTTCGAATAGCACCTGTAGAGATGCCCTTCGACGGTCCGGACCGAGATAAGGAGCGTATCTGCAATCTGGCGGTCGCTGAGGCCCTGGACCGCGAGGTTGACGATGTCCCATTCCCTCCGGGTCAGCCTCGGAACCACGGACTCGTTCTGTGCCTCCTCGCTGCCCTGACCGAGTTCTTCGTTGCAACGGGCCAGCCCTGCGCGGGCAACCGCGCTGAGCTCTTTGGTCTGGCCGCGATCCGCTGCTCCCAGCGCCAAACCATAAGCCTTCGCGGCCAGGTGGTAGGCGGTGGCCGCCTGCAGCTTCTCTCCTGCGGACAGATACCGGGCGGCCCCTCCGAATT
Source organism: Arthrobacter sp. 05L417 (assembly GCF_056397865.1). Taxonomy (NCBI): domain Bacteria; kingdom Bacillati; phylum Actinomycetota; class Actinomycetes; order Micrococcales; family Micrococcaceae; genus Arthrobacter; species Arthrobacter sp. 05L417. The sequence goes on along the minus strand of NZ_JBFTOG010000003.1, from coordinate 246,364 downwards.
TGAGCGCGAGCCCGTATTCAGCGAGCGCATGCGCCCATTCGCCCTCCGTTGCGGCCGCGGTTTCACAAAACCGGTCCAGCCTGCTGGTGTCTCCCAGGCCAAGCGCAAGCTCCAGGGCATGAAGTTCAAGGTAGGTGGCGTTTTCCTTCGCTGCGTTGTCCGCGTTGAGGTGCAACGCCTCCACGCCGGAGCCGTCAGCGTTGAGGAGTTCAACTGCGGCCTCGAAAAAGCTGCTTGCCTGTGCCGCGAGAAGGTGGGTGCTGTGTTGTCCCCAGGACTTGTAGTCCGCCCGGAACCGTTCGGCTTCAGGCAACCCTGCGCCCGCTGCGGCATAGAAAGCCATGGCAGCACACAGCCCGAAGAGATTCTGCGGGTCGCTGTCCCTCAGGGCTTCAAGTCCCGCAGTCAGCAACGGCAAGGCGTCGGCGGATTTTCCCTGCCTGATGTCAATGTACCCGGCCACCACGTAGGCCGCCCCGCCGAAGGACGCCATCGAGACGCCGGACGATTCGTAGTACCTGTCGAGCAGCTTTTGTGCGTCGGCCCAGTCACCTACAGCCAACGCGCAAATGACGAGGCGCGCAGAGATGAACTCAGGGACGAAGAAGACGTCGTTCTCCTGGGGCTGCGCGAGGGCGGCAGCCTCCAGCACCAGCAGCTTTGCCTGGCGTCCCAAGCCGAGAGCGCAGAACATCTCTGCCTTCAGGGCCAGCGCCAAGGCCCTGAATAGCGGCGCCGAGGAACCTTCCACGGTTCCCGACTGAAGAAGCACGCGCTCCAGTTCAGGGCCCATCCTCTCGTAGTCGCCGTCCACGGAGCCGGCAAGCAGCCCGATGAGGGCGGCTGCGAGCGGCACCGCGGCTTTCGCCGCCGGCGTCCGCTGGCCCTGCAGGCCTGGCTGCTGTTCTCCCCACTCGCGGAGGACCTCGGCTTCTGACCGGATCAAGGAAGCAGGCTGCCCGACGGCGGCACGCGTAGCCGCGCGAAGGAGGCTGCCGGATACTACGTGGGAGGGTCCGGCGTCGGTATCCACTGTTTCCTGGGCCAGGACTGCCGCGGCCTCCTCCCGGCGGCCAAGATTGAAGTAGGAGCGGGCCATAACCGCCTGGGCAATCGATTGCCACTGCGTGTCCCGCACCGCAGCCGCCATGCGCAGCGCCGTCTCGCTCTGCAGGAGCCTTGCCGAAAGGACCGCGGCCCGGATCAAGAGACGATCGGGCACGTCCGCTCCGCAGTCAAGAGACCATGTCACCATCCGCAGCAAGGAATCCGGATTGTCCTCCAGAACATCCATCCGTGAGATCAGCTGCCGATGCAGTTGGAGGCTCTGTGCGGCCGGGACGATGCTACGAAGCACCTCGCCGTAGACCGGATTGACGAGCCGCAGGGTTGGCAACCCATTGCCTCCGGGCTTGATCAAATGCTGGTCCACCAACTCCTGGACGGCCGCTTCTCCGGCCACAACGTTAATCAGGGTCTCGTCCACCGGCTCCGCCAATGCAATCAAGCTCAAGGCTTCCCTGCCAGCGGCCGAAATGCGCATCAGCTGAAGTTTGACAACCGCCTCGAGCTTCACCGTGTGGACCGGTGCTGCAGCCGTTTTGAGCCACACACCGTGCCTCTGGACGAGGGTCCCCGAGCTCTCGGCTTCGCGGACAAGGGTCTTGAGCAGAAGGGTGTTTCCCCCTGCCTCTGTCCAGAACCCATGGCTCGTGCTGTTCAGGACGATTCCGCCCAGCAATGCCTCGCACAATTCGTGGCCTTGCTCTGCCGTCAGGGGCTCCAGGTCAAACCACTCGGCAGTTCCCTCGTGCCACAAGCGCAAGAGCGGCCCGGGAACTCCCGGCCGCGGAACGCATGCGGCCACGATTTTGGCCCAACCCGCCTGGACAAGCTCCGTCAGCATCGCGCACGTGGCATCGTCCAGGTAGTGCGCGTCGTCGACCAGCAGCAAAGCCGGCCCGGTACCTACGCGGATGCTTTCGAGGTGATCCCAAAGTGAGCGGAGCACAGCGACCCGGGAGGATATGTCGGCAAGCGAAAGATGGGCAAGAAACGGAGCGAGTACCCCATATGGGACAGCGGTCAGTGAAGGACTCCCGTGAATCGGGACTACCGCAAGGTCCCCGCCGAAGACACTGCCCAGCTGTGCCAGGAGAGATGACGCGCCGAGACCGGAATCGCCCACGATGAAGACGGCCGAACAATCGTCGGCACGCACCGCAGCGGTAATTCCGGGAAGCAAATGCCCATAGTCGAGCCACGGTTCAGCCGGCCTCGTACCGCTTTCTCCGACATGACCATGCACCGCCGCAGCGTTGTCATGACTGCGCGGTTCCTTCAAGCTCGCTCCTCGATGAGATTCCCATTTTCGTGAAGATTTGGTACAGGTGGCCTTCGACTGTGCGGACGGAAACTTGCAACTGGTTGGCTACCTCTTTGTTACTCAACCCTTGACTGGCCATCTTTGCAACCTGACGCTCCCTTTCCGTCAGTTCGGGTCCGAAAGTATGCGGTGTCAGGGGCAATACAGGCACGGTACCGACCAGGCGGTCCAGCCGTTGCTGGGCAAGCCTGGCGGACGCCGAATCGCCGGCTTCCCGGGCGATGTCCAGGGCCAGGACGGCACAGCGCGACTCCACCGCGTCCAACTTCAGTTCCTGGGCAACTGAAGCGGCAAGAAGCAGGGTCTTCGGGTCCTTCTTGCGGCTTCCCTCGGCCACCATCCGGTTCACTGCGGCCATCTTGCCTTGGCGGCGGGAGGAGACCTGCTCCAGGAGCAGCAACTCCTCCTCGGTACCGTGGACGGTGGCGCCGAAGAGGCTGATGGATGCCGTGGTGATCCGTCCTTTCGCCAAGTCCCGGTTGGCCGACTCGATGAGGCTTTGCTTCGCCCCGGGATCCTTCAACCAGCGTCGTGCCATCTTGACGCAGAATTCGGCCATCCATGCGGGGAACCATGCTGTCTCCCCTTGTCCCTTTTCCGCCAGTTCGAGAAACGTCCGGGATTCCTTCACGTCGCCGGCCTGCGCATAGGCAAAGGCAAGCGCCGAGTAGGCCAGCGCGGGTCCATAGTAGTTGCGTCTGATCTCCAGTTGCGCCTGGGCCCCCAGCAGGGTGTCGATGGCCACCGCAGCCCGTCCCGCATAGGTGTAGGAAACGCCCAAGGCAAGTTCGGCGGCTCCGCCAAGGTAGTGGATGTTCTTTGGTTGCTGATCGAGGGTCGCCGTCAGCATCCGGGCTAGTTCTTCCCACTGTCCGCTGCAGAGGAGTGCGGCAAACAAGCCTTCGGACAACCAGTTGTGCAAGCGCGGCCGCGCCTTTGCGCGCTGTATCTTGTGCTTCAACTCGCGCGCCAGCTCGATGGCTTCCATTTCCCGCCCAAGCACTGCCCAGGCCATGGTCAGCAGGCTCCCGCAGCTCAACCTTTGTTGAAGATCATTGCCATCCCGGTACTCCTGCTCCAAGGCCTCGGCAACTTCGGCATACTCGCCCTGATGGACCTGGAGCTCGAAACTCGCAAGCCTGAGCATCCCGCAGGCCCGTTCAATTTCCGTGGCATCCGCTCCGACTTCCTGCGATCGGCGGGAAAGATCCTCCTGGGCCTGGGCGATGAGGTCTGGTATCTGGAGGTGCCCGCCTGGAATCCACAACAGCGCACTGCAGAGCTCCTGGACGTAGTCCGCATAGTCGTACGCCGGGAGGCGCCGGAGCTGCTCGGGAGTCACATCCTTCAAAGCGGCCACCGCAGCCTCGTGCTCGGCCAGAATGACGTGGGAAACGCAGCGTTGCTGGGCCGCAGCCACCCATTCTTTGTCCTCGCGCCCGATCTGCCGGGCGCATTCCAAGGCGAACCAAGGATCGAATTGCCTGTTCGCTGCCGTCGCAGCCGCCAAGGCCACCCCGGGTTCAAGGGTTTCGCGGACGTTTAGCGTCGAAGAAGCAAAGCCCAGGAGGGCCTCCGCATCCAGGTCCCGGGAAATGCTGCCAATCACCCCGGCGGCAAGCCGCCGCAGTTCATTCCGCCGTGGCAAGTCCATCCAGCCTCGAATGACCTCGCCCATGTACTCGTCGCGCAGCGCCACCCGGCGGGAGCCGGACGGTTCGATGCGGAGGTAGCCGGACCACTCCATCTCCGCAACCACTTCAGGTTCGAGGACGTCCAACAGCACGGCGAGCGGGGCCGTTCGAATGAGGGCAAGTAGCTCCAGCGCTTCCTGGACGGCAGGGCTCTCCCGGGAAAGGCGGGAACGGACCAGGTCGGTCAGGACTTCCGCGGATGAAAGGTGGATTTCGCCTTTCATCGCCCAAACCTGCCCGGCCAGATGCAGGTTGCCTGAGCGGAGCTGCTCGGTGACGATGGCTTGGAGCACCAAGGGGTTTCCACCGCTGGACGCGTGCAATGCACTTGCCGCGGTTGCGGTCACCCGTTTTCCAAGGACGCCGGTCAGCAATTTGGCAACTTCCGAGCGGGAAAAAACCTGAAGCTGAACTTCTTCCAGGAGGCCGTCCTTCAACAACCTGATCAGGTCTTCCGGCATATCCGTCGCTTGGCGGACGGTGACGAGGACTTTCGCGGTCCCGCTAATTAACAAGTGCACCAGAAGTGCCGTGCTCATACTGTCCAAAGCAGGAAGTTCCGACAGGACCAACAGCACTTCGCGTCCCGCGGCGTCCGCACTTATCAAGTGCGATATGCCATAGATGGTCGCGCCAGGGGAATCTGCAGCATCTGCTGGAAGCCTCGCGACAAGATGGGCCAACGCCCCAAACGGAGAGTTGGCGTCCGTGGAGCCGTGGAGGTGGAGGACGTGGGTCTTTGGAGTGAGCCGGGCTTCAACCGAACGGGCAAAAGTCGCTTTGCCGACGCCCGGCGCGCCAACCACCACCACTCCATACAAAGACGGCTCGCCGAGCGCTTCAATAACCGTGTTCTGAAGATCCTGCCGGACAAGCGACGACCATTTTCGACGTTCAGCAGCGCCTAGTGCTTGCCGCTCCGTTGCGGGTCGCCCTATTTCAGATTCCGGTGTTGCTCGCAATTTAGATCACGCTACCTTCGCAGCTCTGGCGGACGTGACGTTCAGCGGGTCGTTTGCTTTAGAATTTCCTCTTCACCCCCAGCAGTGATTTGCAAAGTATCATAGCGATCCGCCCGAATCAATTAGCCAGACGACGAACCATCAGGGTACTTGTTAACCACTGAATTGAGTGCACGGCAGGCCCACGCTGCTCGGGTTCCCTGGCCGAGCGAAGCGAGGTTAGGGAGGCAGTGGGGTCAGGCCTTGACCGGGTGGAACTTCTGCTGGGCGGCGAGCAAACCTTCAGTCATCAATACTTCGACAGCATCGGCAGCTTCATCCAGGAGGAATGGAAGCTCCTTCTTCTCGGAGGCTCCAAAATCCCTGAGGACGTAATCCGCGGTGTCCATCCTCCCCGGCGGCCTGCCGACGCCCACGCGAACCCGCAAGTAGTCCTTTGTAGCCAAAGCCTTGGAAATATCCCGCAGGCCGTTATGCCCACCTTCTCCGCCGCCGATCTTCAACTTGACAGTATTGAACGGAATATCAATTTCATCGTGGACGGCAATGACGTGATCGGGAGCGATGTCGAAGAACCTGGCCAAGCCGGAGACGGGTCCCCCGGACACGTTCATATAGCTCATCGGTTTAGCCAGCACCACGCGCGGGCCACCGATCCCGAGCCTGCCCTCGACCACCTGGGCCCGGGCCTTGTGGGCCTTGAAGCTTCCGCCCATGCGTGAGGCAAGTTCGTCCAGGACCATCTGGCCGACATTGTGGCGGTTGTGGCTGTACTCAGCGCCGGGATTGCCAAGGCCTACGATCAGCCAGGTGTCTGTCATGGAGTCATCCTAGGGAATCAAGAGTGTGGAATGAAAAGAAGTGGCCGGGACCCCTCAGGGACCCGGCCACTCGCAAAGGCTCATGCCGCAATTAGTCGGAACGACTAATAAACCGAAAAACTACTCGGCGGCAGGAGCTGCTTCTTCCTCGGCCTCCGAAGTGGCCTCCGAGATGTTGATGATGAGGGTCTCGGGATCGGTGAGCAGTTCCGAACCGCTCGGCAGGACGATGTCCGAAGCGTGGACGTGCTCGCCGGCCTTGCGGCCTTCGATGCTGATCTCGACGAAGGTCGGCAGGTGCGTGGCTTCGGCTTCGAGGGAAACCGTGGTGGCTTCCTGGTTGGCGACTGCGCCAATGGCAGCTTCACCGATAACGTGGACGGCCACGTCAACGGTGACCTTCTCGCCCTTGCGGACGGTCAGGAGGTCGATGTGCTCGATGATCTGCTTGATCGGGTCGCGCTGGATGTCCTTCACGAGGGCCAGGTGCTCTTCGCCGTTGACGTCCAGGGCCAGCAGGGCGTTGGAAACGCGGACGGCCAGGGTGGTGGCGCGGCCGGGCAGGTTGATGTGGATGGGCTCAGCGCCGTGACCGTAGATGACGGCGGGGATCTGGCCGGCTGCGCGGGCGCGGCGGGCGAAACCCTTGCCGAATTCGGTGCGCAGTTCTGCTGCGAGCTTCTGCTCAGACATGTGTACTCCTTGATTACTGTGGCGCCGGCGAATTGCCGGCAAGTCGATCAGCAAGGGCGGAGGTCTGTGGTGACCTTCCACGCCCGACGGAATGCCGGCCGCTGAGCAGCAGGTTCAGTCCGCCTTCGTTGAAGGAGATTCAGACCCAGTCGATAACGGAGACCCGCAATCCGGTTTTAACCCGGATGTGCTCTCCCTCGCCAAGGTATCCCCAAGAGTTTAGCAGCCGCGTCCCACCGAAGGGAAAACGGCCCCGACCAGCGGATTGGCGGGTCAGGCGTTGCCGTCGAAGAGGCTGGTGACGGAACCGTCGTCGAACACTTCACGGATGGCGCGCGCAATCAACGGTGCGATCGACAGCACCGTGAGCTGCGGGAAGCGCTTGTCGGCCGGAATCGGCAGGGTGTTGGTGACGACAACCTCGCGTGCACCGGAATCGGCCAAGCGCTGCGCCGCCGGCTCGGAGAACACGGCGTGGGTGCACGCGATGATGACGTCCTTCGCACCGGCGTTCTTGAGGACCTGGACAGCGCCGGAGATCGTTCCACCGGTGTCGATCATGTCATCGATCAGGACGCAGGTGCGGCCTTCGATCTGCCCGACGACGGTCTTCGAGACAGCCTGGTTCGGCACCGTGAGGTCGCGGCTCTTGTGGACGAACGCCAAAGGCGCACCGCCCAGGCGCTCGGCCCACTGTTCTGCGACGCGGACACGGCCGGTGTCCGGCGAGACAACGGTGATGTTGTCCGCTTCGACCCTGGTGCGGATGTAGTCGGCAAGCAGCGGGATGGCCATGAGGTGGTCCACGGGGCCGTCAAAGAACCCCTGGATCTGGGACGTGTGCAGGTCCACGGACATGATGCGGTCCGCGCCGGCAGTCTTGTAGAGGTCTGCCACCAAGCGGGCGGAGATCGGCTCGCGGCCGCGGCCCTTCTTGTCCTGCCGGGCGTACGGGTAGAACGGCGAAACCACCGTGATCCGCTTCGCCGAAGCGCGCTTCAGGGAATCGATCATGATCAACTGCTCCATGAGCCAGTTGTTCAGCGGAGCCGGGTGCGCCTGGATGACGAAGGCATCGGTGCCACGGACGCTCTCCGCCGAGCGCACGTAGATCTCCCCGTTCGCGAAGTCGTAGGCGTCGATAGGCAGGAGTTCAGTTTCCAACTCCTTGGCGATTTCCTGCGCCAGCTCGGGGTGCGCCCGTCCGGCGGCGAGAACTAGTTTCTTCTCGCCGTGTGCGGTAATTTCGCTCATGCCTGTGTGCCCTCTTCTGTGGTTGCCGGAGTACTTGAGGAATCGGGGGTGGCAGTGGAGCCATGCGCGGCTTGCGCAGCCTGCGCCCGCTGGGCCGAGTTGCTGCCCTGCCGGTTGGCGATGACCCAGCCTTCTGCATTGCGCTGGGGAGCGACACTCAAGGTGAGGGCTCCGGCGGGAACGTCTTTGCGGATGATGGCGCCGGCGCCGCTGTACGCGCCGTCGCCAATCGTTACGGGGGCCACGAAGACGGTGTTGGAACCGGTCCGCACGCCGGAGCCGATCACCGTGCGGTGCTTCTTCTCGCCGTCGTAGTTGGCCGTGATGTTGCCGCAGCCGATGTTGGTGTCCTCGCCGATCTCGGCGTCGCCGGCGTAGCCGAGGTGGGACAGCTTGGAACCGCGGCCGATCGTCACGTTCTTGGTTTCGTAGAAGGCGCCGATCTTGCCGGTCTCCCCGAGGACAGTGCCGGGACGCAGGTAGGTAAACGGGCCTACCGTGGCCTTGGCGCCGATAGTGGATCCGGAGCCGTGGGTGCGGGTCACCTTCGCGCCTTCGCCCACCGAAACATCGGTGAGGGTCGTGTCGGGCCCGACGACGGCGTCGCGCGCCACGGTGGTGGTGCCGTGGAGCTGTGTGTTGGGCAGGAGCCGGACGTCTTCGTCCAAGGTGACCGTGGAATCGATCCACGTGGTGGCCGGGTCAACGACCGTGACACCCGCACGCATCCAGGCCTCGACCGTACGGCGGTTGTGCTCGGCGCCGAGGGCGGCCAGTTGGACGCGGTCGTTAGCGCCTTCCACTTGCCACCGGTCCTTGGTGACGACGGCGGAAACCCGGCCTCCGGCGTCGCGCGCCAGTCCGAGCACGTCAGTGAGGTACTTTTCGCACTGGATGTTGTCAGTGGTCACCTTGTGCAGCTGCGCGCGGAGCACCTTTGCGTCAAAGGCATAGATGCCGGAGTTGACCTCGCGGATGGAGCGCTCAGCGTCACTGGCGTCTTTGTGTTCACGGATGCCAAGCACGGTGCCGTCCTCGGCACGAAGGATACGGCCGTAACCATTGGCGTCGTCGAGGACAGCGGTCAGGACCGTCACGGCGTTGCCCTCGGATTCATGCGTGGCGACAAGCTCGGAGAGAAGGGAACCCGTCAGCAGAGGCACATCGCCATACGTGACCACTACCGTCCCAGTGAGTTCGGCCTTCGCGTCCAAGGCGTCAAGAGCTACTTCCACTGCGCGTCCGGTTCCCGGAACATCGTCCTGGTCCACGATGACGGCGTCGGGATCGATCAGTTCAATGTGCGCGGCGACGAGGTCCCGTTCATGGCGGACCACCAGGGCCAGCTGCCGGGGATGGATGGAACGCGCCGCGAGGATGGCGTGCGCCACCATGGAGCGTCCGCCGATTTCGTGAAGGATTTTGGGAGTCCGCGACTTCATGCGCGTACCGGCTCCGGCAGCTAGGACAATAACAGCGGCGGGGCCAGTAGTATCGGGGCTCACGAAGTCGCTCTCCTTGCTCGATTACGTCCGGGCGAACCCGGCTGCGGCATCTGCTCTATCCTACTCTTGCCGATTCACAGCTTTCCGCGCAGCCAGTGGACAGCTTCGGGATACGCAGTGCCATCAGAGGCGGTGCCGGCAGACCACCGACAAGTTCCGCCCATAGGATTCGAACCTATACTCCACGGCTCCAAAGGCCGGGGTGCTGCCATTACACCAGAGCGGACCGTGCGCACGTGGCCCTTGCGGACGCGAGGTCCGCGGGGTTCCCGTTTGACCGGGTCGCACACACAAGAATCTAGTTTGCCATGACCATTGCGGTGTTCGCGACTTGGCGCATCCCCGAGTCCTTTCCAGCGGTATTGGCAGGCCCTCCCGAGGCCGCTTCACGCTTGGCATAAGGCATGATGGATGCGTGAGCAACAGCACAGGACTTCCCCGGCAGTCGACGGGTTCCAGGGTGATCAACCACCCACCCGCAGGCCAGGTTGCCCGTGCCAGGATGACGGGCTCCCAGCGGCGCTCCCAGCTCATCGAAATAGGCCGGGGCCTCTTCGCCGTCCGGGGACTAGACGCCACAACCATTGACGAAATCGCAGCCGCCGCAGGCGTGTCCAAACCGGTGATTTACGAGCACTTCGGCTCAAAGGAAGGCCTCTACACGCAGGTTGTGGAGTTCGAATTCCGGATCCTGCTCGACGCCATCAACGAGTCCCTCGCAGCCGAAGCCAAACCACGCGTCCTCGTTGAACAGGCAGCCCTTGCCCTACTTGGCTACATCGAAGAGCGGAGCGACGGCTTCCGGATCCTCATGCGCGACGCTCCGCCCTCCCAGCCCGAAGGCGCCTTCTCCACGCTGCTCTCCCACGTGGCCGATCGCGTGGAAAACCTGCTCGCCGACGAATTCTCGCGGCGAGGATTCAGCGCAGCCGACGGCGCCATGTATGCCCAGATGCTGGTAGGCATGGTGGCCATGACCGGCCAATGGTGGTTGGACCACCGCGAGCCCGACAAACGCGCAGTAGCCGCCCACCTGGTCAACCTGGCATGGAACGGCCTGACAGGCCTGCAAAAGGAACCGGAACTGCGAAGCGAGGGGTAGGGGCTCTGGTTGCTCTGCGGTTGCGTTTAGCGGCGCATCCGTGGGCGCGTTTCCGCGGGCGCCTTCGCGGCTGCCGTGTTCGCGGTTCGGGATTCGTCCGTGGTCGCCTCCGTAGTTGCCTCCGCGACGCAACCGCCCTTCGCCGTCGCCCGTGGCCACCTCCGCGGTAGCGTCCGTAGTTGCCTCCGCGACGCAACCGCCCTTCGACGTCGCTTAGACACAACGCAAAAGGGCACCTGCGGTCGCTGAGCGACCTCCAGTGCCCGTTGCGTCGCGATGCGCTCCTACCCGAAGGCCCGCAGCGCCGCTCCTGCCAACCTTCCGTTTGGCGCGCCTTGCTTCCGACGCCAGTGCCGCCGTCGACGCGCAAAATCCCTGTCGACACCGGAATCCGCGCATCGATTTTCTCGATCCGAGTCGCGGGCAAATTTGGGTGTCGAGAATCGCCCCCCCGATTCCCCAGCAACGATTTCCCACCCGCGCCCGGACCTCCGACGCAGGTGCCCCCCGTCGACGCGCAAAATCCCTGTCGACACCGGAATCCGCGCATCGATTTTCTCGATCCGAGTCGCGGGCAAATTTGGGTGTCGGTTCGCTCGTTCGCGACGACCTACAGTCTCCCTTGTGCCTCGAGTTCCACGGCCCCCTATCCATCCCACCGCTGGCGGACGACGCCGGAAGTCCGCCGCCCCGCGAGGTGACTTTCCTCGCCGGGGGCGGTTCTTCCGAAAGGAGCGCATCGCGGCCCTTCGTGGGCCGGAGGTCGCTCAGCGAGCGAGCGGGCCCTCTTGCGTCGAAGCGGCGTTCCGAGGGCCCCGAAGCGAGCTTGCGAGCTTTGGGAAGGAACCTCCGCGCTAAGCGACGCGGAAGGGCCGGCTCCGGCACCCAAGGTGACCACGCAAAGGGTGCCGCCGCCCGTCCCTGCCCGCCTACTCCCCCAGGATCTCCGCGGCCTCAAGCCACTCGAGCTCCAAGCCTTCTTTTTCTTCGAGGAGCTCCTGGAGCTTGGTGTTCAGTTCGCCGAGGGCGTCGAAGTCGCCGGATTGGGACTTCGCCGCCATTTGGACGTGCAGCTTCTCTTCTTGTTGCGCGATCTTGCCGAGCTGCCGGTCGATCCGGTTCAGGTCCTTACGGGCCTCGCGCTTTTCGGCTTCGCTCGGCCCGGAAGCGTCGGCACTCGAGCCGCTTGCCGCCGTCGGCCTGGCGCTCCCGCTCGACGCGCCGCCGGTCACTGCGCCGCTCGCCAGCGCGGCTTCGCGCAATTCCAGGTACTGGTCCACACCGCCGGGAAGTCCGCGCAACTTGCCGTCGCCCAAGAGTGCCATTTGGGAATCCGTGACGCGTTCCAGCAGGTAGCGGTCGTGGCTGACTACGACGAGCGTGCCGGGCCAACCGTCCAGGACGTCCTCGACGGCGGCAAGGGTGTCGGTATCGAGGTCGTTGGTGGGTTCGTCGAGCATCAGGACGTTCGGTTCGCCCACCAGCAGGCGCAAGAGTTGCAGACGGCGCCGTTCGCCACCGGAAAGGTCAGTGACGGGGGTCCACTGCTTTTCCTTCGTGAACCCAAGCTGCTCCACGAGCTGGCCGGCCGTGAATTCCCTGCCTCCAACGCTGAAGGAACGCTTCTCGCGTTCGATGACCTCGATCACGCGAAGGTCGGACACGTCGTCGAGCTCCTTGACGTCCTGGCTCAACACGGCGGTGACAACAGTCTTGCCGCGCTTGACCTTGCCGGAACTCGGCGTGATCTCGCCGTTGAGGAGCCTCAGGAGCGTGGACTTTCCGGCACCGTTGACGCCCACCAGTCCAAGCCGCTGCCCCGGCGCCAAGCGTAAGGTCACGTCGTCGAAGAGCTTCCGGCCGGCGTCGTCGCCCTTAAAGTCCAGGGAGACGCCTTCAAGGTCCAGCACGTCCTTGCCGAGCCGCGCGGTTGCCATCTTGCTGAGGGCAACCGAGTCGCGCGGATCAGGAACATCGGCGATTAGCTCGTTGGCGGCTTCGATGCGGAACTTCGGCTTCGAGGTGCGCGCAGGGGCTCCCCGGCGCAGCCACGCCAGTTCCTTCTTGACCAGCTGTTGCCGCTTGCTTTCGACGACGGATGCGGTGCGGTCACGCTCGGCGCGGGCCAACACGTAGGCCGCATAACCGCCGTCGAACGGGTCCACTATGGCGTCGTGCACTTCCCATGTCCGGTTGCAGACTTCGTCCAGGAACCACCGGTCGTGGGTCACCACAAGGAACGCGCCCTGATTGGCCCGCCAGCGGGTCTTCAAGTGCCGCGAGAGCCAGGCGACGCCTTCGACGTCGAGGTGGTTGGTTGGCTCGTCGAGCATGATCACGTCGTGGTCCTCGATGAGCAGTTTGGCCAAGGCGACCCTGCGCTTTTGTCCGCCGGAGAGGGCATGCACGTTGGCGTGCCAATCAACGTCGGCCACGAGGCCGCCCATGATCTCCCGGATCTTGGGGTTCGCGGCCCATTCGTGGTCGGCTTGGTCGCCGACGATCGCGACGCCGACCGTGAGGTCGCCGTCGAGCACGTCGGACTGGTCGAGATAGCCGACATTGACGTCGCCGCGTTTGGTGACGCGGCCGGAGTCCGGCGTCGAGCGCAATGCCAGCAAGCGCATCAGCGTCGATTTACCGTCACCGTTGCGCCCGACCATGCCGATCCTGTCGCCGTCCTCCAAACCAAGGGTTACGCCGTCGAGGATGGTGCGGGTTGCGAACGAAACGGTGAGGTTTTCGCCGCCGAGCAGGTGGGCCACTGGGTACTACTTTCTGGTGTGAATAATCAGGAAATCGCTACTGGCGACTTGTCATAGGAGGGTATCGGAGATGATCCGCGCACCGGGAACCGGGCCGTGCACAGCGAGGGCGTTGTGTCCCAGGTGTCGAAGGTCCTCGGCGAGCCCCTCGGCCGCCCGGGGGTTGTGGGCGAGCAAAGCCACCGTGGGGCCGGAACCGGAAACAATCCCGGCGAGGGCTCCGTTCGACTCCCCTATCCCGATGGTGTCACGCAATTGCGGGGCCAGCTCGATCGAAGCGCGCTGGAGGTCGTTGATGAGGACTTTGCTCAGGGCATCCGGATTCCCGTCGCGCAGCGCCTGCAGGATCTTGGCGTCGACCTCAAGCGGCTCGGGGATCTCGAGTTTCTCAGTGTTCCGAAGCCTGTCCAAGGTGTGGAAGACCTCGGGTGTGGAGAGTCCGTAGTCGGCGCAGACCAGGACCCAGTCCATCTGCGCTTTCGCGAGGGCGGGTGAGAGTTCGTCGCCGACGCCAAGCCCGACGGCGGTGCCTCCGAGAAGCGAGAACGGCACGTCCGCACCCAACTCGGCGGCCAGATGGGCCAGTTCTTCGCGTGACAAACCGCTGTTCCAGAGGGCATCGCAGGCCAGGAGCGTCGCCGCGGCGTCGGCCGAGCCGCCGCCCATGCCCCCGGCGACGGGGACGCGCTTGGTGATTTCCAAGTGCACGCCCGTGGCGTTCTCCGAGACATCCCTCATGATGGCGGCGGCCTTGTAGGCGAGGTTCCGCTCGTCCAGCGGGATGTCCACATCGTCGAGATCCAACGTGCTCGCGGGAGCGATGCTGACCGTGATCCCGGTCCCCTCCGTGCTCGTGGCGGCTACTTCCTCGTACAGGGAAACCGCGAGATACACGCTGGCCACAGAGTGATAGCCGTCGGGCCGCAAGGGGCCGACGTTGAGGGAAACGTTCACCTTGCCGGGCGCCCGGACGCGTACGGTCCGGGCGACGAAGCGCCCCCGGTTCACACCGCTGATTGCCGGCTTCATGCGTCCAGGGGGTGGCGTGCCTCGGCGATCCGGACAAACGCGTTGATATCGAGCACTTCTCCGCGGGCAGTCGGGTCAACTCCGGCAGCGACGATGAAACGTTCGGCCTCCGCGGCGCTCCCGGCCCACGTTGCGAGGGCCGCGCGGAGCGTCTTGCGGCGCTGGGCAAACGCGGCGTCAATGACTGCGAAGACCTGTTCGCGCGTGGCGTGGGTTGCCGGCGGCGCGCCGCGCGTGAAGGACACGAGTCCGGAGTGGATCTTCGGCGCCGGCCAGAAGACATTCATTCCGATCACGCCGGCCTTGCGCATGTGGCCGTACCAAGCGGCCTTGACCGACGGGACTCCGTAGATCTTGGAGCCGGGACCCGCGGCCAACCGGTCCGCCACCTCGTCCTGGACCATGACCAGCCCGTGTTGCAGGCTCGGGAAATGTTGGAGCAGGTGAAGAACCACGGGGACCGCCACGTTGTACGGCAGGTTGGCCACAAGCGCGGTGGGCTGCACAGGAAGCTCAGTGACCTTCATGGCGTCGGAGAGGACGAGGTGGAAATCGTCCACCGACTCCGGGCGCCAAGTACGGACCGTTTCCGGCAACTTGCCGGCCAGTACGGGATCGATTTCGACGGCTACAACGGTTTTGGCGGCGTCGAGCAGGCCGAGCGTCAGCGAACCCAGCCCCGGCCCTACCTCCAGCACGGTTTCCTCGGGATCAATACCAGCGGCAGAGACGATCCTCCGGATCGTGTTCCCGTCGATGACGAAGTTCTGCCCCAGGGTTTTGGTTGGTCGGACACCGATTTCCTCGGCGAGCCGTCGGATGTCCGCAGCTCCCAGAAGGGGCGCGACGGCGGCGTGTTCGGAATTCGGTTCAGTCACCTAGGTATCGTATCGTCTGAGCACTGGCGGGGGCGCCCGCGCGCCCTCTTCACTATGCGAAATGGCCGGGCCCGAAGAATCCGGACCCGGCCAATTTCATTTCCTGCCTAGCTGGAAGCTGCCCATCCGCAGCCCCACGGCGAGAGGCCACGCTGCGCGTAGACGCGGTTGGCGATGTCGATCTGCTGGGCCTTGCTGGCGGCGGCCGCGTTGGGAGCGTAGGCGCCACCGCCGGAACCGATCCAGGTCTGGATGTCGAACTGCAGGCCACCGTAGTAACCGTTGCCGGTGTTGATGGCCCAGTTCCCACCGGACTCACACTGCGCAATCTTGTCCCACATGGCCTCGTTCGGCGCGCCAGTAGGTCCGGAGGCAACAGCCGCGGCAGGCTTGGGGCGCTCCTTGGTGCCGACCGTTACCTTCGCGGGGACCGGCTGGACGGTGACGTCAGAGGAAACCAAAGTCCGGGAAGCCTCACGACCATCCACCAAGACGAGCTTGAACGTCTTGCTGAGCAGCCCGAGGACCCCTTCCTGCGTTACCGTCTTCTGGTCGCTGAACTGGGTGGCGTCTTCCGTGGTGACGGTGTCGAAGGGGACGTTCTCCGTCTCGGTGGCGGTCTTGCTGGTGTCCACCCGGGAAACCTTGATCACCATGTTCTGGACTACCGGAGCCGAGTTGGGTTGCGAAACCCGGTCGTTCGCGCCAAGCGAGACGCCGGCATCGCTGAGGACGGTGCCCACGTCGGGCGCCGTCGTGGTCTTTGAGGAGCTCTGGCCGTCCACGATCAGGCTGATCGTCTTGGGAGTCAGGATCGAAACGTAGGATCCGGAGACGGCGAGTTGCGTATCTTTGGGCTGGGAGACAGCGGATGCGCTCGCGACGCCGAGTTCGGAGACGAGGCCTTCGACGTTGGGAGCCGTGGTGTTGACCGTCCGCTGGGCGCCGTCAAGGCTCACGGTTACGGCCTTGGCCAGGTTGACATTGATGATGGAACCGTTCTGCACCGAGGCATCCAAAGCCGGGGAAACCCGGTCTTCAGCCTTCAGATCAACCTTGGCTGCCTTGACCACTTGGTCAACGGTATTGCCGAAGGTCTGGACGGAACTCACTTTGCCGTCGACGTTGAGGGTGACTGATTTGTTGTTGCCCGTGAAAGCAACCACTCCCAGTACCAGTGCTGAAAGCACCAGCAACTGTGCACCGACCTTGACGAAACTGAACTTGCCGCCCGTGGTGAAGAACTTGACCATGTTTGCCCGTAACTTTTGGACCATCCGGGCACGGGGAAAAGCGCACAGGGGCCTCCAGCCGCGGTCCGGGATGCGTGCCGAAGCATGCAGGAGGACTGCAGCGGAGTTGTGCGCCGCCACACTCAATTCAACTGAAACCACCAATTGCGAACGGAGTTAGTTGTCCGAAGGCCTTCCCCGACCCCGGCTACTGGTTACCCACTGTAACCGAAGCGTTATAAAGTGACCAAGATATTTACATACCGGGTATGTAATACGATTTCTGCTCAGTCCCAGGATCCGTATGTCGCCACGGTGTTTTGGGCCAGTTGCGAGCACAGCGCGGACAGCTCTGTTCCGGTCACTTCAGCCATGGAACGAACGGTGTACGGCACCATGTAGCTCGCGTTCGGCCGGCCCCGGTAGGGGTGGGGTGTGAGGAACGGGGAATCGGTTTCGACGAGCACCAGTTCCGGATCCGCGATGGCCAGCGCGTCCCTCAGATTTGCGGCGTTCTTGAACGTCATGGTGCCTGCAAAGGACATGTACCAGCCGTTCAGGTTACAGATCCGTGCCAGCTCTTCATCGCCCGAGAAGCAATGGAATACCACCCGCTCCGGGGCGCCCTCCTCCCGGAGAACCTGGACGACGTCGTCATGGGCGTCACGGTCGTGAATCTGGAGGGTGAGGTCCAGCCTCTTCGCGATATCGATGTGGCGGCGGAACGAATGGCGCTGGTGCACCAAGCCGTCGCCGTGGGTGCGGTAGAAATCAAGCCCGGTTTCACCGATCGCCCGGACCCTCGGATGGGCCGCCAGTTCTTCGATTTCCGCGAGCGCCGATTCCAGTTCTCCGCGGCCCGCGTACACAGGGGCATCGTTGGGGTGGATCGCGACAGCTCCGAGGAGCCGGCGGTCCGCGTCAAGCGCCTGGACCGTGAACCGCGATGACTCCAGATCGCAACCTACCTGCACCGCGCCCTGGACACCCACTGCTTCGGCCGCGTCCAAAGCATCCGCCACCGCGACTTCGAGCAGGCCGTGCCGGAAGTCGAGGTGCGTGTGGTTGTCCATCACGGGGACCGGCAGCGGCTCGGGAGCAGGCGGGTACTCCTTGCGGGAATCGCCGGTTTCAGGCGCGCGGTAGGAAGCCGGTGGGAGGGAATTGCACATGGATCCACCCTATCTTTCTCTGCTGATCCCTTCCTGACTGCGCACTGATCCCTCCCTACGGAACATGCCTCTGTCTGCGGCGGGCCTAGGCTGGGTAGTCTGGTACAAAAGGCGGTATATATCCCGGCCAAGGCACCGCGGCCCGGCTGGGATGCTGTCATGGCTGAGGGGATTGTCCATGGACTCAAAGCGACACGGCACCGTTGACGAACAATTGCTGCGGGACGAGGCCGTGGTTGCCTTGCCGCCTGAGCGCGAGTCCCTCAACGGGTACAAGCCGACCGTCATGGATCCTGAGCAATTCCACGCTGCCAGCGAGAAGATCCTTGCGGCCATCAACAAAGTCATCGACGGCAAAGCCGAGGCCGCCAAACTTGCCCTCACTGTGCTCCTCGCCCAAGGCCACCTGCTGGTGGAGGACGTGCCGGGCGTCGGCAAGACGTTGCTCGCCAAGACCCTCGCCCGCACCATCGATTGCAGGGTCAGCCGCATCCAGTTCACCCCGGACCTGCTTCCTTCGGATGTCACGGGCGTCTCCATCTACAACCAGTCCTCGCGGCAGTTCGAGTTCCGGATGGGTGCGGTGTTCGCCAATATCGTGATCGGGGACGAAATCAATCGCGCCTCCGCCAAGACGCAGTCCGCCCTCCTCGAATGCATGGAGGAACACCAGGTGACGGTGGACGGCCATTCGTACCAGCTGGGCGAGCCGTTCATGGTTGTCGCGACGCAGAACCCCATCGAGATGGAAGGCACGTATCCGCTGCCGGAGGCGCAGCGCGACCGCTTCATGGCCCGCATCTCGATGGGCTACCCTGACAAGCTCTCGGAGATCGAGATGCTCGAGACGCATCAGGCGGTCTCACCCCTCTCCAAAGTCACCCCGGTGGTCACTTCCGCGGACGTCGCCGCGATGATCGCCACGGTGCAGCAGGTCTACGTCTCCCAATCCGTCAAGGAATATACGGTTGCCTTGGGTCGGGCCACCCGGGACAGCGCCCGCCTGCGTCTCGGCGCCAGCCCGCGCTCCCTGCTGCAACTGCTGCGGGCGGCCAAAGCGACCGCCGCCCTTGACGGAAGGGATTTCGTCCTTCCCGACGACGTCATATCCGTCGCCGAATCCGTCCTGGCACACCGCATCATCCTTGACCGGAAGGCCGCGAGTTCCGGTGACACTCCGCAGAGCATCATCCGGGCCATACTGGCTTCCCTCCCGGTAAGCCAGGACGCCGGCGCGGAACGCCGCAGTAGCTAGGAGATCGAGGGAGGGGGCAGGCATGGCGCTGATCGATCTACTTCCGAAGCATCTGTTCACCACCCGCGGGTGGGGCTTGCTGGCCAGCGGTGTAGGCTCCTTGCTGCTTGCCCAGATCATGGGCAGGCGCGATCTTTTGGCCCTCGGGATCCTGCTGCTGGTGCTGCCGCTGGTATCGCTTGCCGGCGTCCGCATCCTTAAACCACGCTTCCAGGTGTTCCGCGAATTCCATCCCTCTTCGGTGGAAACCTCCTCCACGGCCACGGTGCGGTTGGCGGTGGCACGGACCGGAGCAGCCGCCGGGCCCGTAATCATGGAGGAACAGTTGCCGCCGCGCTTCGGCGAACCTCCGGCCTTTCGGTTTCCTGCCCGGACCGCTTCCGGTGGCACCAGCCGCTATGAATACCATTTGCGTTCGGGCAAGCGCGGCCAGTTCAGGATCGGTCCGGTCACGGCCGAGTTCTGCGATCCCTTCGGCTTGTCGCTGCACCGGCACGAGATCGACGACGGCGACATCCTCACCGTGACGCCTGCCGCCGTCGAACTCCCCGCCACCGGCCTCGCCGGCGCACGCGGAAACGACGGTGTGACGGCCACCCGGATCCGCGCCAATCCCAGCGACGACGACGTGATGACCCGCGAATACCGGCACGGCGACCCGATGCGACGCGTCCACTGGGCCGCGACAGCGCGGCACGGCGAACTCATGGTGCGGCAAGAGGAATCCGTCACCACGCCCGAGGCGACCATCATCCTGGACCAGCGCTATTCCGCTTTCGTGTCGGGCTCGGCCGCGGTCTTCGGCCCTGCCCACGACGACGCTTTTGAACTGGTGAGCAGCGAGAACTTCGAATGGGTCGTGACGGCAGCGATGTCGATCAGCGCCCACCTCGCCGATCGCAACTATTCGCTGCGTTTCCTCGATGCCGCAGGTCACCCCGCATTTCGCGCATCCCGCTCCGCGCCGTATCCGGAAACCGAGGAATTCAGTGGTTTGGGAGGCCTGCAATCCATCGCCGAAAGCCTCGCCGCCATTCAGCTCAGCGGCCCGCGGCATGTCCATGGCGAGCGCGGCCGCAAAGAGGCCGCCAGCGTAGTCGAGGGTACTGAGGCGCCCTTCGACGACCACCTGATGGACAAACTGGCGGCACACCGCCTGCGTGGTCCCGTTCTCGCGCTGCTCGGCAATATGCCGCTCTCCGAGGCCCGTGCGTTGGCACCGGCCGCCGGCTACGGGGCCAACGCTTTTGCCCTCGTGGTTACCGACCACCCGCACCATGTCCAGCCCGTCATCGAAGCCCTGAAGCTGGGCGGCTGGCGTGCCGTCGCCGTAAGTTCGAGAACGGACCTTCCAGCTGCATGGGCCGGTTTCGATCAAGGAGAGATCCTCGCCGCCGCTGCCGCAGCGATGGACGTCCGCCGTGGCGCGGCGGTGCCACGATGACCACTACCTCCAGGAACGGCACTCCGGGACGGTCCCCGCTCCCGGGGCCGGCAGCGAGCGGTGACGCCTCCTCCAGCGGTGGGGGAAGTGCCGGTGGCCCGGGAACGGCGCCCCGCGCCCCGCGCAAGCAAGGACCAGGAGCCTACCCTTGGGCAATGTCCGCGGCCATCGCCGTCGCCGTGCTCGGAGCTTCCCTCGCGCTCAACGGGGTCTTCAGGGGCTGGGTGTGGCTGGTTCCAGCTATCACCACGGTGTTTATCGTCGGATTGACCCTGGCTGTCCTTCGTGCCCTGAGGGTGCACCCGTTGCCCACGACGTTGGGCGGCTTGATCGCCTTGGTGTTCATCCTCGATTTCACGTTCTTCCGGCCGGAAAGCATCGCGGGCTTCATTCCCTCCGGAGCGACCCTTGACACGCTGGGCCAATTCCTCAAACGCGCCGGCGAAACGGTGGTCTCGGAAACTGCGCCCGTCTCCCCGAACGCCGGAATAGTGTTCGTCGCCTGCGCGGGCCTGGGCCTGGTAACTGTCCTCATCGATGCCCTGGCGGTCCCGCTCGGCATGCCTGCGACGAGTGGCTTGGGCCTGCTGGTGGTCCTCGTTTTCCCGGCGACCATCAAGCCGCAAGGCGGTGGGCTCCTCGGATTCCTCGCCGCCGCCATCGGCTTCATCCTGATCCTGGGTTGCAGCCAGTGGTTCGCGCCGGACTCGCGGCTGCAGACCGACAACTCCCACGGCACGGGTCAGCTCAAACGGTCGATGGTGATCGGTGGCGTGGCCCTGGTGCTGGGACTCCTGTTGCCGTTGGCGATCCCGGGCTTCGAGCGAGGGACGTTTCCGGTGGGTTCGCGGCTGAATCCCTGGGGCGTCTCCAACGGCCTGAACCCCATGATCACGCTCGGCAACAGCCTGCGGAATCCCACCGGCGATGGCAGCATCACCTATGCCACGAGTTCCACGGCCCCGGTGTACCTGCGCTCCGTCACCATTGACAAGTTCGACGGCGATACTTGGGCACCGGACGACCGCGAAGCCTCCCGGCGCATAGGACCGGGCCGCATGGCGCCGGACTACCCACTCCCCTCTGAGCTGGTGCGCCAATTGACGGTGATCGATACCGGGCAGTTCACCAGTCCGTACCTGCCGGTCCCGTATGCCCCAACCGCCGTCAACGGCCTGAGCGGACGCTGGTCGTGGGATCCCGAGACGCTTAGCATCCGCGGCGAGGACGGCACCACGAGGAACCAGCAGTACACGGTGTATTCCGCACTGCCCGCCCTGACGACCGCAACGTTGAGCCAGGACAACGCCAAGCCCACCTCCATCTCGCAGGATTTCATCCAACTGCCGAGCAATGTTCCGGACATCGTGAAGAACACCGCCAAGACAGTGACGGCCGGAGCCAACGGAAACTATGCCAAGGCGATGGCAATCCAGGACTACCTGCGCTCGTCCCAGTTCAGCTACTCACTGCAGGCTCCCGTCCAGGGCGGTTATGACGGCAACGGCATGTCGGTGCTGGCGGATTTCCTACAGCAGAAGAGCGGCTATTGCGTGCACTTCGCCTCCGCGATGGCCGTCATGGCGCGGCTCGAGGGAATCCCGAGCCGCATCGCTGTGGGCTATGCGCCGGGTCACGCCACAGGGGCGACAGTTGCCGTGGCGGGACAAGAACCCTTGCCGGAGTACCAGGTGGATGCACGTGACGCCCATGCCTGGCCCGAACTCTATTTCGAGGGAGTCGGTTGGGTCGCCTTCGAGCCAACCCCTTCCCGCGGCGTGGTTCCGCCCTATGCTGCCGAGCCTGTTGCAGCGGGCGGCCCGAGCACCAACCTGCATGACGAGAACCTGGTCCCGGGCCCCTCGACTCCCGCACCGAGCACGGCTGCAGTGCCTCCGCTTGCCGGTCCAGGGGCTGGATCGGGCACGGGCACCGTCTCCGCAACCGTTCTCTACGTCACCGCAGCCGCGCTTTTGTTGGCAGTGTTGGCGGCCTCCCCGCGGCTGGTCCGCTCCGGCATCCGGGCGCGGCGACTGAGGCCGGGTGGTCCGGTCCTTGCATGGGCTGAGCTCCAGGACCTCGCCACGGATTACGGTGTACCGCCCGTGCCCAGCGAGACCCCGCGGCATTTCGCGGCCCGGTTGAGCAACTCGACTGCACTCGGAGCGCCGGCGGCGGCAGCATCGCCGTCGGGAGCCGACGACGACGCCGGGCAGCGCGCGGTCGCTTCACTCACCGGCGACTTCGAACGGCAGCGTTATGGTCCCCCGGCGGGCGTCCCGGCGAATACCGCGGCGGAGCACGCGATCGCGGCCACGGTCCGGATCGCCGCAGTCCGTGCCGCGTTCCGGCACAATGCCTCGTGGTTCGCGGTCTTCCGTGCTGAGTGGTTCCCGCCGTCCTTGATGTCCAGGTGGTTCCAGCTGCTATGGTCGCCCTTCCGCCGGCTGGGTGGCATTTTCGCGGCGGCAGCACGCCGGGCGGCAGCATCGGTCCAGAGACTCTTCGAAGCCATCCGCTGGCGGCGCTGACCCAACTCACTAGCAGTTGTTGTCGTTATGGGCGCCTAAACGACAGTGAGGGGCCACGCCGCCAGGGTTCCCTGGCCGTGGGGCCCCACCGGCGAGGGCCCCGGCCTGAGCTTGCGAAGGCTGGGAGCCGGTGGGGACTTGCGAGGCGAGGGTGGCGGTGGGGATCAGTTGGGCTTGGAACGGCAAAGGCAGGGCACCGGAACCCGAAGGTTCGGTGCCCTGCCTTTCACTCAACGGCAGTTCCCCGTTGCGAGAGGTCCGCCGAAGTCCTGCTAGTCGGCGTAAGGGTCCGCGATGCCGACGTACTGCGTGGTGAGGTATTCCTCGATGCCTTCGAAACCGCCTTCACGGCCCAGGCCGGACTGCTTTACCCCACCGAAAGGTGCTGCGGCGTTGGAGATGACGCCGGCGTTGAGGCCGAGCATGCCGGTCTCGATCCGTTCGCTGACGCGCAGTCCGCGGTTCAGGTCCCTGGTGTAGACATAGGCAACCAGCCCGTATTCGGTGTTGTTGGCGAGGTTGATGGCCTCGTCTTCGCTCTTGAAGGTGATGATCGGTGCCACGGGTCCGAAGATTTCTTCCTTGAGGATGCGGGCGTCCGCGGATACGTTCTTGAGCACGGTGGGCTGGTAGAAGTAGCCCGGGCCGTCCACCGGGGCACCGCCGGTGACGGCGACCGCGCCGTTGGCAACGGCGTCGGACACGAGGGCGTGCACGCCGTTGCGGGCCTTGCCGTCGATCAGGGGGCCGACCGTGGAGTCCGGCTCGGTACCTCGGGCGGTGTTCAGTGCCGAGATCTTGGCGGCGAACTTGTCGGCGAAGGCGTCGGCGATGGAGTCGTGCACGATGAAGCGGTTGGCGGCGGTGCACGCCTCGCCCATGTTGCGCATCTTGGCTGCGACGGCGCCTTCGACGGCTTTGTCCAGGTCGGCGTCTTCGAAGACCACGAACGGGGCGTTGCCGCCGAGCTCCATGGAGCTGCGCAGGACCTTGTCCGCGGCTTCGCGCATGAGGGCCTGCCCGACGGCGGTGGAGCCCGTGAAGGAGATCTTGCGCAGCCGGCTGTCCTTGATGAGGGGCCCGGTGACGGCTCCGGCCGTGGAGGTCTGGATCACGTTGAGCACGCCCGCGGGCAGGCCGGCTTCCTGCATGACCTGGGCGAAGAGCAAGCTGGTCAGCGGGGTCAGGTTGGCGGGCTTGAGCACCATGGTGCAGCCGGCGGCAACCGCGGGGGCAATCTTGCGGGTAGCCATGGCCAGCGGGAAGTTCCACGGGGTGATCAGAAGGCACGGACCAACCGGCTTCTTCTGGACCAGGATGCGGTTCTTGCCGTCCGGGGCTGCGGAGTAGCGGCCGCTGACGCGGACGGCTTCCTCGGAGAACCAACGCAGGAACTCGGCGCCGTAGGCTACTTCGCCGCGGGCTTCGGCCAGGGGCTTGCCCATTTCCAAGGTCATGAGCAGCGCGAAGTCTTCGGCGCGTGCCGTGACGAGTTCGAACGCGCGGCGCAGGATTTCGCCACGCTCGCGCGGAGCGGTACGGGCCCAGGAGGCCTGCGCGGCGGCAGCAGCGTCCAGTGCCGCGGCGCCGTCCTCTGCTCCGGCGTCGGCGATGCTCATGAGCACCTTGCCCGTGGCGGGGTCCTCGACGTCGAAGGTCTTGCCGGATGCCGCAGGCAGCCACTGGCCGTTGATGAGCAGCCCCGTGGGAACGGAGGCGAGAAGTTCGCTTTCGCGATCGGCGGTAACAGTCACAGTGACTCCTTCGTCAGTCGGTGCACGTTGTAGAGATGCACCAACACTTGATTTTTGTGGAATTACTGTCACGGTACTGCCCGCCGCGAAGCAGTGTCTACGCCTTCACGCACTGCCGCGGGAGCAAGAGTTTGTGCAGTTGCACAGCCCCCGGGTTGGGCCTGAAGCTACCGCGATGCGAGCACGGCCCTACCGCGCCGCGAGCACGGCAGAGTACAGTTCGCGCTTGCTGATGCGGGCGTCTTCGGCCACTGCGGCCACGGCTTCCTTGAGCCTGACGCCCTTGGCGATGAGTTCATTGACAGCGGCAACGTGGTCTTCGGGCTTGCCCGGCGCCTGCTCGGGGGCGCCCGCCACGACGACGGCAATCTCGCCGCGAACCTCGTTGTTTTCAGCCCACTCGAGCAGTTCCCGGACGGTTCCCCGGATGACTTCCTCGTAGGTCTTCGTCAATTCGCGGCAAACGGCGATGCGGCGGTCCGGGCCGAACCGCTCGTGCAAGGCACGGAGCATTGGCTCAAGCCTGTGCGGGGCCTCGAAGAACACCATCGTCCGGCGTTCATTGGCAAGATCAGCAAGCCGGGAGCTGCGTTCTCCGGCCTTGCGGGGCAGGAATCCTTCGAAGCAGAACCGGTCAGTGGGCAGGCCCGATAGCGCCAAGGCAGTCAACACGGCGGACGGGCCGGGGAAGGCGGTGACGAAGAGCCCGGCTGCCACGGCTCCCTCCACGAGGCGGAAGCCGGGATCGGACACTGCGGGCATGCCGGCGTCGCTCACCATGATGATGGTCTTGCCGGACCGGACGTGATCCAGCAGTTCCTCGGTCTTGGCGGCTTCGTTGTGCTCGTGGTAGCTGATGACCCGGCCCGACACGGTGATGCCGAGCGACTGGACCAGCCGATGCAGGCGCCGGGTGTCCTCCGCGGCAACAATGTCGGCTGTCTGCAACAACTCGATGAGCCGGCTGGAGGCATCGCCTACGTTCCCGATGGGAGTGGCAGCCAGCACTATCCGGCCTACGCCATCGGGCAGGGCAGGAAGCGCCTGCGCCTCAAGGGCCTCCGCCGAGTCAGTAACGGTGGTTTCATCCGGGGAGCTCAGCTGTTCAGTCACCCAACAAGCCTAATGCCCCCGCTAGGGCTTTAAGGGAGCTCCCGGAGGCAAAAGGTAGCATGGGCTGAGTGACCGATACCTCCGTGCGCCCCGCCCCGCAAACCTGGCTGATACGGCCCCGGGAGGCTTTCACGGCCGAGGCCCTGCGGACGCGGCTCATTGGCAGCATCCAAAGCTGGCGCGATTATCCGCCGTCCTTGAGGCTGTGGTTCTGGCTGATCCCCACCGTCACGGCGGTCATCGGCGGGATCCTGCGTTTTGTCCGCCTCGATGACCCTCATAGCCTCGTCTTCGACGAGACGTATTACGTCAAGGATGCCTACTCGTTCCTGGTCAGCGGATACGAGCGGGCCTGGCCGGACAAGGCCAACGATGCCTTCAATGCAGGCAACCCCAACGTCCTGCTCAACTCTCCCGAGTACGTGGTGCATCCCCCGGTCGGGAAATGGATGATCGCCTTCGGGATGTGGCTCTTCGGTTCGGACAACTCCTTCGGCTGGAGGTTTTCCGCGGCCCTGACGGGCACTCTTTCCATCTTCCTGATCGCCTTGATCGCCCTGAAGCTGTTCCGTTCCCACATCCTGGGTGCGGCCGCGGGTCTGTTGCTCGCCGTCGACGGCCACCACTTGGTCCTGTCGCGGACCTCCCTGCTGGACATCTTCCTGATGTTTTGGCTGCTCGCAGCCTTTGGTGCCCTGCTGATGGACCGCGACGACGGACGGCGCCGTCTGGCGGCACGGCTTGCTGCCCTGGCTGGCGCCTCCAAGGACGGCCGACCGACGGCGTTGCACCTCGCCTCAGGGCCGTGGCTCGGATTCCGGTGGTGGCGGCTGGCGGCCGGTGTCTGCCTTGGCCTGGCGGTTGGAACCAAGTGGTCGGCACTGTTCTTCGTGGCAGGTTTCGGCCTTATGACGGTGTTCTGGGACATGAGCGCGAGGCGCATTGCGGGCATCCGGAGTTGGCCCAGCGCCGCGGTCATCAAGGACGGCATTCCGGCGTTCTTCACCATGATCCCTGTGGCAAGTGCCGTGTATCTGTCCACGTGGACGGGCTGGTTCCTTTCCAAGGACGCCTATTACCGGCATTGGGCCGATACGAATCCCTCTGCCGCGTGGGGATGGATTCCCGGGCCGTTGCGCTCCCTGGCGTACTACCACGTGCAGGCCTACAACTTCCATCAGGGCCTCAGCTCTCCGCACCCGTATTCGGCGAGTCCGTGGACCTGGCTCATCATGGGGCGGCCCACGTCGTTCTACTATGAGTCCCCCAAGCAGGGAACTTCCGGCTGCGATCTGCCCAACTGCACTTCGGCGATCCTGTCGGTCGGCAACCCGGTGGTCTGGTGGGGTGCCACGATTGCGCTCTTCGTGGTGCTGTTCTGGTGGGCAGGACGGCGCGACTGGCGGGCAGGAGCAATCTTGGCCGGGGTCGCCGCCGGGTATTTGCCGTGGTTCATGTATCCGGAACGCACCATGTTCTACTTCTATGCGCTTTCCTTCGAGCCCTTCCTGATCTTGGCTCTCGTCTATGGATTGGGACTAGTGCTCGGTAGGAGCGACGCTCCGCCGTGGCGCCGCCGCTCCGGCCTGTACCTGGTCGGCCTTGTGGTGGTCCTTGCCGTCCTGCTGTCGGCGTTCTTCTATCCGGTGTGGACAGCGGAAGTGATCAGCTACCAGGACTGGCGCATGCGCATGTGGATGCCGTCCTGGATCTAAGGCGCCTGCCCGGAAGGTCGGGACAGCACCCACACAAAAAGCGGCCCACCTCGGAATTGGAAATTCCCAGGCGGGCCGCTTTTTCCGTTGTAGGCGAAGCGTTACTTCTCGGGCGCACCGGCCTCCGCGCGGGCCTCTGCGTCTGCATCCTCAGCCTTCGCGGCGCCTTCCGCTGCGGCCTCGTTCTTCGGAGAAAGTCCGCGACGACGGCGGGTAGGCCAGGTGAAGATGAGCGTCAGCAGGGCAGTGATGAAGACCAGGGCACCGATCGCAATCCCGGAGTCCATCCAGTACTGTCCCGGGAACAATCGGATCAACGTGTCGTCGAGCGCGAATGTCCAGGTGCCGTTGGCGAAGAAGATGTGGTGAAAGTCCGTGAAGAACTGCTGCCAGCCCAGTGCGGCAAGCGTGCCCAGTCCCAGGATGAGCACCAAGGTGACGATCGAACCGGCAAACAGGCCGCGGCGGATCCCGCCCGTGCTTCGCTTGCGCAGATAGATCATTGCGATGATGCCGATGATGATCATGAGGGCCCCGGCACCGAACGCGGAGAGCATCACGGTCTTGACGTCGGCCATGTGCGAAACTTCGCCCTCCTTGAACAGCTTCTCGCCGTTCTGGTTGACAAGGTCCCCCAAGTAGCGTGGCCCGGACCAGTTGCTGAGATAGTCCAGGGCATAGGAACCATAGGTCATCCGGTCGTCGGCGTTGAAACCATAGCCGTCGCCGGGGAATCCCGGCCGGTAATACTCGACCCACAAAAACAGCGGACTAGCCACGGCGCGGATTGCCAGCACCAGGAGGACCACCGGGTAGAAAACGGCCAGCAGGACTTGGAAAATACGCGGCGCCACAGGCTTGGCGTTGGCGGCCTGCTCCCGCTCATGGTTTCGACGTTCCACCTCGGCCTCCGGCGGGCGGACCTGAAGGGCCGACGTCGGCAGAGGTTCCGCGAAGAGGGCCGGTTCCGGCCCGGCCTCCGCTGCTTCAGCGGCTTTGCGGTCTGCCCGGCTCTCCGGCTGTTGTCCTCCCGCAGGCTGTCCATCCACGGGCCGTGCGGCCCCGTCTGCAACTGCCCCTGAGGCGGACCCGGCTCCCGGCCTGCCCTCTTGGGGCATCCGCTTCGCCGAAGTGTCCTGGTCTCCGTCAGCAGCCCGTGCCGGGCGTGCGTCAGCGGCCGTGGACTTGGGAGCAGGCTTCATCCATTCGAAGGCCGGCTCATCGCCGTCGTCGTGGATATCCGCGTCCGGGTCTTTGGGGATGGGGCTCTTCTCGGTCACTTGGATTTCACTTCCGTAGGATTCACATGCCGGAGCAGGAACGGTCCGCTGGCAATCTTCTCTGCCTTCGAGCCTACCGTCAGCCCTCGCAGACAGACGATGAGCCACCCCGGCGAACGCCGGATTGCGGCCGGACCCGGGAGCCGTCAGGCGGCGATCTCCCGATAACCGGCGTCGTTTGCGTCCAGGTCGCCTGTAGCGCCGGCACGGAATGCCCGCCCGCCCAGCACCAAGGCATAGACCCAGTATGCCGCGAGAACGAGCGAACCGATCAGGATCTTGGCCCAAACCGGAAGCGGGCTGGGCGTCACAAAGGCCTCGACGAGTCCGGAAACGAACAGGACAAGCACCAGGCCGAGGGCCACCGTGATCAGCGAACGCCCCTCGTCCGCCACTGCCTGCATCCTGCGGCGCGGGCCTGGGGAAACCAGGGCCCAGAAAATGCGGAGACCGCCGGCGGAGGCGATGAAGACGGCCGTCAGCTCCATGAGGCCGTGCGGGAGGATGTAGCTGAAAAACACATCCATCTTGCCGGTGGCGGCAAAGACTCCCGCAGCGACTCCCACGCCCTGTGCATTCGAGAACAGCATGTACGGCACCCAGAAGCCGGTGATGCCCAAGGCCACGGCCTGCGCCCCGATCCAGGCATTGTTGGTCCAGACAGCACCTGCGAAGGACGCAGCAGGGTTCTCGGAGTAGTAGCCGACGAAGTCATGCTCGACGTACTGCTTCACGGCATCGTTGCTTCCCAAGGCCCTCAGGGCGTCCGGGGACGATCCGATCCAGAGCGTATAAGCCGCCGCCACAAGGCAGAAGAAAACCCCGCAGCAGACCGTGAGCCACCGCAAGCGGTAGAACGCGGCCGGCAGGGACACCACAAAAAAGCGGGCGAGGTCTTCCATGAAATTCGACCGTGCCCCGGTGAAGCGGGTACGGGCCTGGGCGAGGGCCGCCGACAACGAGGCGGAGAGTGCGCTCTCCGGGGCCACGGAGCGGATGAGGGACAAGTGTGATGACACCACTTGGTACAAACGCAGAAGCTCGTCGGCTTCGCCGCCGTCAAGGCGTCGTTTGTACGCGAGCTCGTACAAGCGGGACCATTTGGTCCCGTTCACGACAGAGAAGGCATCCATGTCCACGGCTCTACCCTAATCCCAACTCTCCCCAACAGTCCCGACATCCGAGCAACCCCTGCTCCGCATCCGTGGCCGCGGCTAGACTCGATCCAGCGGGAGCCGTCCGGTCCTGCAGACATCGTGGCAATGCTTGGGGGCGGGCTTGAGTTCGATCATTACCGGCGAGGCCGTGGTCCTTGAACTGCGGCCGGCATCGTTCGGGGCGAGGGCCCTTGGGCTCATGCTCGACGTCCTGGTTCAGATTGTTTTGCTGTTGGGTCTGTTGTTCCTGCTCAGTGCGGTGGCTCCGGATGTGGACGCGGCCGCGGGCCGTGCCATGGCCTTGTCCAGCGTGGTGTTGTGCCTCGTGGTGGTCCCCGTGGCGGTGGAGACGCTGAGCCGCGGCCGCTCGCTGGGCAAGCTGGCTACCGGGCTCAGGATCGTGCGCGACGACGGCGGATCCATCCGTTTCCGGCACGCGGTGATCCGCGGGTTGATCGGCTTCCTGGAGATCTACGCGACGTTCGGCGGATTGGCGATCGCCGTGGCGCTGTTCAACGACAAGGCGAAGAGGCTCGGAGACGTCGTGGCCGGAACGTATTCGCTCAGACAGCGGGTTCCTGCTGAACCCAAAATCCTCCCCTTCGCGCCCCCGCATTTGCAGGTGTGGGTGGGGCTCGCGGATATCGGCAGGGTTCCGGACGGCACGGCGCGGCGGGCATCACAGTTCATCCAGCAGGCCTCGCGGATGGCTCCCGACTCGCGCGCCCACTTGGCCGCGGCCCTCGCGACCGAACTGGCGGCTTACGTCGCCCCACCACCGCCGCCGGGAACGACGCCGGAAGGCTACCTGCACGCAGTATTGGGTGAGCGGCGAAACCGGGACCTGGAACGGCTGCGCCGCGCAGAACAACGCAGCGCCGTCGTCGGGGATCGACTCAACAGGCTCCCGTTCACGCGCTAGCCAAGCAGCCGGCACGCGAGGTGCGCGCCGCCGTCGGGCACCACTGCGGCAAGTCCCGGCAGCGCTCAGCGCTTCGCATAGCTGGCCCAGGCAATGTTCCAGTCGCCGAAGCCTTCAAGCGGTTCCACCGCGGGGGCTCCGGTGTTCAGGACCTGGACCACATCCCCCGTCCGCATGTTGTTGAAGAACCAGGCGGCGTCGGCCGGGAGCAAGCCAACGCAGCCGTGCGAGACGTTGTCTACGCCGACGGCCCCGTAGGCAGATGGAAGCGCTTGGTGCACATACACGCCGGAGTTCGTGAGCCGGTTGGCGTGCTCGACGACGAGCGGCGCGTAGTAGCCCTTGTCACCGGGTTTGAGGCCGATGCTGCCGGCGTTGAACTTGGAGTGGCGTTCCTGCTCCATGATCACGGCGTAGCCGGTGGGCGAGAGCCAGTCCAGGCTGCCGAGTGTGACAGGAGCGGTCTTGACGAGTGCGCCGTCGAAATACACGTTCATGGTCTTGGTGGCGTCGTCCACCACCGCAATCCGCCGCGGACCGGTCTTGAACGTGGCCTTGGTGTTGGAGTTGCCGATCATTCCGTTGCCGAAGTCCCTGCCGAACAAGGGCATGTCCACTGTGACGCTCGTGCCGGCGGCCCAGAATGCCTGCGGGCGGATCCGCACTTTCCGGTCCGAGTACCAGCGCCAGGCCACTTCCTGGCCCGAGGAAACACTGATCTTCACCGCCTGTTCCATGGCGGCTTTATCCGCCACAGGCTCGCTGAAGTTGATTTCGATGGGTTGCCCCGAACCCATGATGGAACCGTCGTTGGGGAACACTACGGCATTGGCCTCATTGGGCGTGGACACCGTGGTGAAGGATTGTGTCTTCCGGGTTACCCGGCCCGCGCCGTCAACAACGGAAAACCCGTAACGGTACTCAGTGTTGAAAGCCAAGGGACCCAGCGTGGACCAGGTGCTGCCGTCAGCGCTCATGGTTCCCCTGATGGCCTGGCCGCCCTTGGCCGGGACGAGTTCGACGTCCTTCAGCGTGCCGTGTACGGCTTTCACGGAAGGCCCGACGGCCGGATTCACTTCGCGCGCACCGTCAAGGGGCGTGATTCCCAGTTCCACTGCCTTCACAACCGCGGACGCCAGCCCGGCGTCGGTGCGCTGCGGCGATCGCGATTCGGACTCCACAGCTGTGCCCAGCCAATTCGGGGCGGTTGCAACACCGATTCCTCCGGCCGCAACGCCGGTAAACATCCCCATGATTCCGAGAATCTTCCCGGTCTTGCGTTTCCTTTGCGACGCCATAGTGCAACTCCACATCCCCGCCAGCCCCCAAGACTGACCCGCCAAGTCTACCGGGGTACTGATGCGTCCCGGGCCGTGCGGCTAGGCGCGCCCTATCAGTTGGCGTATTGCGCCCAGGGGATGTTCCAGTCGCCAAAACCGTCGTCGTAGTTGGCGTAGTCACCCTCGGTGTTGACCACTTGGACGACGTCTCCGGTTGTCATGTTGTCGTACACCCATTTCGCCCCGTCCGCTCCCAAACCGATGCAACCATGCGAGAGGTTCGTGACACCGACGTATGGCATAGCCGTGTCCGTGGCCTGGTGGATGAACTCGCCGCTCGGCGTCAGGCGCGTGGCGTAGTTGACATCAAGCTGTCCGTAGTAGGCCGGATCCCCCGGCTTGAGGCCAATGGTGGAGGCATCCATGTGTTCTACCCGGTACTTTTCCATGAGCACCAAGTAGCCGCGCGCGGAAGGGAACCTGGTGTCGCCCATAGTGTCCGGCCACTGGCCCACTTGCTGGTCGTTGACACTGACCGTGAACGTGTGGGCAACCGCGTCGGCCACCGCCACCTTCTTATCGCCGATCTTGAAGGTGTTCGTCTTGTTGAAGTTGCCGATCTGGCCGTTGCCGAAGTCCACCCCGAACAGCTTGAGGTCCACTGTCACAGTGCTGTTCGCTGCCCAGAAGTTTTCCGGACGGTAGCGCACCATTGTGTCGCTGAACCAGTGGAAGGCCCCGGCCTGGCCCGAGGTGGACGTGACCTTGATGGCCTTCTCGACGGCTGCTTTGTTGACCACGGGTTCACTGAACGTGAGCTGGAGGGGCTGCGCCACGCCTACCTTGGACCCGTCCAGGGGGTACATGGCGGCGTCTGCCTCGTTCTGGGTGGAAACCGTCGTGAAGGATCCGGTCTTCGACGTTGCGCGGCCGGCAGCATCCGCGACGGTGTAATTGAAGGTGTAGGAGGAGTTGAATTCGAGGGGCGTGGACGCGGTCCAGCTCAGCCCATCCGGGGTCAACGCACCGTCAACGGTCTTGCCTTGGGAACTCGTCAAGGAGACCCTGTCCAGGGTTCCGTCCTTGACGCTGATGGTGACGGGCGCAGCCGGGTTCACTTGCTTGGCCCCGCTAGCAGGCGATGCAACCACCGTGGCGGGCTTCACGACGGGCAGCACGGCTGCGGCCTCGCTGCGTTCACCTGAGGATCCCTCGGACTCGATGGCCGCACTGGCCGCATGCGGAGCCACTGCGGCGAACGTGCCACTGAGCGCGGCAATGAGGCAGACAACCACGATCCAGGCGACCTTGCGGAACCTGCTTCGCTTCGTCGGCGCACCATCCACATGCTCGAAAGTGTCCGCTTGCTCGCCGTCGGGATTAAGACCCATTCCTGTTTTCTCCAAAACTCACGCCCCCCAAGAAACCCACGCCCCCCAAAAAAACTCATGTCACAGCCGCATCCTAGAGGGTGCGGCTTGATATTGGCTGGGAGCCCGCCTGCAGGCGTGCTCCCAGCCGGTGCTCTCAGTACCGGTAGTGTTCCGGCTTGTATGGACCGGCCACGTCAAGGTCCAGGTATTCCGCCTGTTCCTTGCTGAGCTCGGTCAATTCCACGCCCAAAGCATCCAGGTGCAGCCGGGCGACCTTCTCGTCGAGGATCTTGGGCAGCACGTAAACCTGGTTCGAGTATTCGCGCTCGGCCTCGGGCTGGTCCTTCTTGGTCCACAGCTCGATCTGGGCGATCGTCTGGTTGGCGAAGGAGTTGCTCATGACGAACGAAGGGTGGCCTGTCGCGTTGCCCAGGTTCAGGAGGCGGCCTTCGGAAAGCACGATGATCGATCGCTCTTCGCGGCCGTCGGCTGCGGCGAACACCCACTCGTGCACTTGCGGCTTGATTTCGACCTTCCGAACGCCGGGAATTTTTGCCAGTCCGGCCATGTCGATCTCATTGTCGAAGTGGCCGATATTGCCCACGATCGCTTTGTTCTTCATGCGGAGCATGTCGGAGGCCATGATGACGTCCTTGTTGCCCGTAGTGGTGATGAAGATGTCGCCCTGTTCCAACACCGATTCCAGCTTGGCCACCTGGTAGCCGTCCATGGCTGCCTGGAGTGCGCAGATGGGGTCGATCTCCGTCACGATCACGCGCGAACCCTGGCCGCGGAGCGCCTCGGCGGCGCCCTTGCCGACGTCGCCGTAGCCGCAGACGACCGCAACCTTGCCGCCCATGAGGACATCCGTCGCGCGGTTGATGCCGTCCGGCAGGGAGTGGCGGATGCCGTACTTGTTGTCGAATTTGCTCTTGGTCACCGAGTCGTTGACGTTGATGGCCGGGAAAAGGAGCTTGCCCTGTTCGGCGAGCTGGTAGAGACGGTGCACGCCCGTGGTGGTTTCCTCGCTCACGCCACGGATGCCGGCGGCGATGCGGGTCCACTTCTTCGGATCGGCGGCAAGGCTCTTGCGCAGCACGTCAAGGACGAGTGCATACTCTTCGGGATCGTTTTCCGCGGCGGCCGGCACCGCGCCCGCAGCTTCGAACTCGACGCCCTTGTGGACCAGCAGCGTGGCGTCGCCGCCGTCGTCGAGGATCATGTTGGGACCCAACTCCGGGTTGGCGTCAGCGCCCGGCCAGCTGAGGATCTGCTCGGCAGTCCACCAGTATTCGTCGAGGGTCTCGCCCTTCCAAGCGAACACCGGAACGCCTTGGGGATCCTCGACAGTACCCTTGCCGACCACGACGGCGGCAGCGGCCTCGTCCTGCGTGGAGAAGATGTTGCACGAGGCCCAGCGCACCTCGGCGCCGAGGGCTGTCAGCGTCTCGATGAGCACCGCGGTCTGTACGGTCATGTGCAGGGATCCCGCAATGCGCGCGCCCTTGAGCGGCTGGCTCGGACCGAACTCGGCGCGCAACGACATGAGTCCCGGCATTTCGTGCTCGGCCAGGCGAATCTGGTGGCGGCCGGCTTCAGCCAGGGAGATGTCTGCAACCTTGTAGTCGAAAGTCATGGAAGTCCTTTGGAAGTACCGAATGGTCAAGTCAGGTGGGGCTCAGGCGTGGAGGGGGCCGTCGTGCTGGGCTCCGTCATGTTGGTCTGGGGCAGCGGCGTTGGCGGCGGCCAGCAGCTCCGGGGGCAGGAGCAAGGGGATTCCGTCCTGGATGGCATAGCGGAGCTTTTCGCCCGAGGCAGCCGCGGCCGTCGAGACAAGTTCCTCGCCGTCCTGCTCCAGCGGGGACCCGGTGACGGGGCACCGCAGGAT
This sequence comes from Arthrobacter sp. 05L417, assembly GCF_056397865.1. Lineage (NCBI taxonomy): Bacteria > Bacillati > Actinomycetota > Actinomycetes > Micrococcales > Micrococcaceae > Arthrobacter > Arthrobacter sp. 05L417. Next base: position 211,159 of record NZ_JBFTOG010000003.1, on the reverse strand, counting down.
GGACAACAATTCAGGACTGACCTTTGGCATGGTTGAAGCTCCCTGGATGGCATCTCGCGGACGCCGCTTTGGACAGATATGGCAGCTTCCAGAGTACAACCCGGCGGCGCAGGGAACGGTGTCACACAGCTTGTCACACAGGGAGCGTCGACACACGGCGTCAGACGACGCGGTTCCCGTTGCCCCGGGAGTCAGGAGGGATCGCGCAGGATGCGCAGGTGGCGCCTGGTTCCTTCTACGGGGGCCGGTCCGTCAAAGGGTGCGCGGACAGTGCGCTGTTCCGGTGCGGCCGGGGCGGACGCGGCTTCGCGCACGGCGTTGGCCAGGGCAAGGAGATCGTCCGGTCCGGGCTGTGGGGGCGAGGACGGCATGGCGAGCCGCATGACTTCCCAGCCCCGCGGGACGGTGAGCGACTCGGCATGCTGGGCGCACAGATCGTAGGAATGCGGCTCGGCGTACGTAGCCAACGGACCAAGCACCGCCGTGGATTCGGCGTAGACGTACGTCAAAGTAGCTACCGCGGATTGGCGGCAGGCTGATCTGGAACACTGACGAATGGCACCCACAACATCCCAGATTAGCCGCACTTGGCCGCGACGCGGTGCATTGCCTCTTTACGGGCATTATGTCGCGTTGGCGGAATCACGGGTCTAGAGTCGATATATGCAGTCACAGCACCACGTTCCGGGCTTCACAGTCCATTTGTCCGACACCGGGGACAGCCCGGAAACGACGACGGCGGGCACGTCCGCACGCGGCTTCAGGGAGCGCCGCAGGAACCGCCACGGGCGGGGCTTGCGCGGTGAAATCATCCTTCCCAACCTTCCCGGCTACCGGACGCGCGCCGAAAGGTTCGACGACCTCGTGCTCGATTCCGCGGAACGGCTGCAGGATATGTGGGGCAAACGGCTCGACGGCGTAGCGTTCGCCGTCGACGAGATCCCGCCGAACCTTGAGCAACTGGTGGCTGAGGGAACCGCGGCCCCGCTGGGCTCATACACTCCGGCGGCCCGCGGCGCAGGACCCGTCATCACCATCTATCGGCGCGTCGTCGAGCACACCACCGGCGGACGCGAGGACCTCCAGGACCTGGTGCACGACGTCGTCGTCGAGTACACCGCCGAAATGCTTGGAGTGCCTCCGGAGACCCTGGACCCCGTTTACCGCCGTCGTTATCAGTAACCCAGCGTGACCTGTACTTTTTCATGCCCCGCTGCGCCATCCTGGATGGTCAGGACCGAAACCCCGGGCTGATCGGCCTCGCCAAGCACGAGCGCGCCGTAGGCCGCGTCCCCTGCCGCCGACACGATGTAGCCGGAGACTGTGGCGCCGTCGGACTTATCCGGCACGCCGATGACCGAGGTGGTCCCCCCGGCGATGTCGACGGTTTCCGTCTTGTGGACCTTGCCGTCCGAAGTGACCGGCGTGTAACTGACCGTGGCCCGGCCCGTCGGCACGCCGAAGCTCAGGAAACGGGTGCCGCCTTGGGGCACCGCCATCACATGCTGGCTGCCCAAACGGACCGCGGCCGGAGACCAGGCGAAATCAACAGGATCCCCGGCTTTGAGCCCACGCGTTACGCGGGAGGACGCGGCGAAGGAAACATCCGAAGTAGCACTGACGGTATACATGCCGGCCGGGATGCCGGTGAGCGGCACTTCGGTAACCGAACCCGCTTTGGCAGTCACCGCTCCCCCACCGGGCAAGGCGCGCTGGCCGTTCGGCCCGTACAAGCGCACATCCACCACGGCGTCCACAGGACCGGGGACGGTAATCTGCAAGGCCGGAACGACGTCGGCAAACCCGGGCTTGTCCGCGAGTGACTTCACGGCGGCCGGATCCTGGACGTCCACCCCGGTCATGACCTGGGAATCAGCGGCGCCGGCACCGGGAGTAATGAGCTCGACGCCACCTGCGGTGAGGCCCCGGAGAACGCTCTGCTGGATGGTTGCCGCGACCGGGCCGCCGCTGCTGCGCAGATGCACCGAGAGCTGGCCCTCGTTCGGGGCCAGTCCGGCCAAGTTGATGGACCGCGTCGCTCCCGGCGAAACGAGCAAGCCACGGCTGTCCGGGGCTTGGATCTGTCCACGGGCACCGAACAGCTCAAGGTTGACGGTGGCCGGCGTGCCTGAGGCGTTGCTGATGTTCAAAACCGCTGTCCGCCCCAGTGCGGTGTTCGCTCCCAGGAGCCATGCATCGTTGACCGGCTGCTGGCAGGGTGCCGCCGCCAGTCCGCGGAGATCGCCGTCGCTGGCGGTGTAGCTCATCAAGCCCGCTACCGCCGCCTTCTGGCCGCTGATGGGATCGGCGCCCACGACGGTGACCTCGCCCGCGGGCCTCTGGGCCACGACGCCGGCGTTAAGCACCGGCGGCCCGGACGCAGGGGCTTGGGTGGTCGCGGGAGGCTTGGCAATGTCTGCGATAGCGGAGCCACCGAGCGAGGCCAGGTTGCTCCCCGGAACGGATCCGCTAGCGTCGCTGAGCACCACGGCATCCAGGAAGCTCTTTGCCGAACGTGAAACCGGGTTGAACTGGGTGTCGGTGCCCGCGGCGATTCCTTCGGGGAGGCGGGGAGGAGCCGGACACACCGCGGTTGTCCTGCCTGCGGGGACATCCGCAAGGGACATGTCCACCGTTTTGCTTCCCGACGGGGACGGCACGATCGATGCTGCCGACACCATCCCGGCCCCGGCAGCAAGGAGCAACGTTGCGGAAAGTGCTCCCAACACGACGGCCTTGTTCTTGTTTCCGGCTTTGCGCTGGCTGCGCTTCCTTGACCCCGCGCTGACCTTGGGTGCCGGGTCTTGGTTGTCAGACACTGCTGTACTCCTTACGGAGAGAGTTTTGTTCCTTCAGGAGGCCGGCCTTCGGCCTGCGGGCGGGCATGGGGATGGCCAGCACCGCGGTCAATCCGATGACGACGGCCTGCAGGATGCTGAGCCAAGGCTCCCAGACGGTGGTGTAGCGGATCTCGATCTGGCCGCCTGCGGAAGGCAACGTGAATGCCTGGGCCCATCCGGACGTCGTCGGGCTCAGTGGGCGGCCATCCAACCAAGCGCTCCAGCCGGCGTCTGCCCGCTCGGCGAGCACTACAAGGCGTCCGTCCCCGCCTGCCGGAATGTTGCCGGCGGCAGTGGTTCCAAGGGAGGGCAAGAGGGCAACAACGGCACCCTTGGCATCCACCACCCTGACACGGTGCGCCGTCTCGGCGTCGGCTGCGGCGGCCTGGTTGAGCGGAGTGACCCGCCACAGCCACCCGGAATCGGTCTTGCCCACTGCCACCAGGCCGGGAACGGAATCGATCCGGTTGGCCGTCAACTGGGCAGCGGTGTCGGCCGACTTCAGAACCACGAATCCGGCGCCGAGCTGCTCAAGGCCGGGCCGGGGGTCTACGCCTGATCCCGCGACAATCGTGGCCACGGCGTTCCGGATGGAGGCGGTGGCGTCGTCGTCGGCCACAAGGCGTTCCTGTCCGGGTGATCCCACGATGGAACGTCCCGCAGCGACAGTGGAGAGCGAGTCCAATGTAGTTCCGGCTCCGCGCATGAGGGATGACGTGTAGCCACCGTTCTCACCGGCGGTGATGACCAGCGTACGGGTCTGTTCCGGCCCCTGGCCGTGGTCGACGGCGGTGGCCGGCAATGTGCCCGGCCCTGAGGGCTGGACCAGGCGCGGCGTGCCAAGCGCGCCGCTGCTCGAAGTCGAGGTGTCTGCGCTGGCCAGGACATTCTGGGTTGCCCAGAGGCCCATGCTTGCAAGGGGTCCGGCAATGAGGAGAAGCGTCGCTACTGCGGAGACGATCCGCACTGCCGCGCGCTGGACCGGGCGGCCGTCTTCTGCCTTGGCCTTCAGCTGGAGGAGGTTGTCGGCGCCGATCAACGCCGCTCCCAGGAAGGCGAACCCGGCGGCGGAAACAGCCGGCCCGGTGAAGGGTGCGACTAGCACGTTGCCGTCGACGCCGGTTGCCACGTGTCCGGCAAGCCATGCCCATGCGAGGAACAAGAGGGCCCCGGCCCAGAGGAAACGCGTGACGCGGGACCGCCGTCCGGGCACAAAGAGTGCGGCAATGGACAGGAGCAGGACCGGCGCGCCGAGCAGCAGGGCAAGCGCCAGCGCCCACGGAATACCCGACGGGCCGAATAGCGCCAAGCCGGCCAAACCGCCGTTGGCATCGAATTTCAAGGGTTGGCCAAGCAGTTGCTGCCACAACGGTGCGGCTTCGAAACCCAGCGGCAGGCCCGGATCGGCCAGCATGGCGCGGGGCCGTTCCAGGACGGAGAGGACATATGGCGCAAAGAGCGCAGCGCTCGGAAGCAGCGACCACCAAATGGTCCGCCCCCGCCGCCCCAAGGCGATGCCGCAAAAAACAATGAGGACGGCAAAGGGAGGAAGCAGGGATGGCGCAGAGGCCGCTACGACTGCCAGCGCCAGGCCCGCCGCGGCAGCAGCCGTCCACGACGGAGTGCCGTTGACGCCCGGCTTGCCCGGCAACGGCTTGGCTGCGGCGTGGCCGGACGGCTGGATCTGGTCCAAGGTAGTGCCCCGCCCCAGCGCCGATCCCGTGGCTCGAAAGAGGGCCAGCACCAGCAAGGGCATCGCGACGTGGGCGAGAAGGGCGCCGGCCCTTCCTTGGTTCAAGGCGACTTGGAGGGCTGGTGCTCCGGCCCAGACCAAGGCCGCAATAAAACGGTAACGGCGCAGCGTGGTCATCGCGCCAGCGGCGAACCAGGCGCCCAGGCCAGACAGTGGCATGGCCAGCAACAACAGCCAAACGACGGCTGTGCTGGAGTCGCCTCCCCCGAGCAATGACACAAGCCACAGGAGGTAGGCGAATGGATCCCCGTGTCCGGGCAAGCCAGCGCCTAAGCTGATCCACCAACTGGACGCGGACCGCCAAATGTCTCCGGCGGCGGACAACGGCAACAGGCCTCCGCCCGTCACCCCGCTTGCCCCCAGGAGCCCCAGCAACCCGACGATGGAAGCGGCCAGCGCAACAAATCCGGCGGCGACTGCGCCCGTCCCTATCCAGCCTCGTTCATTCGTTTCGAGGGCCACGAAATCGTCACCGGCGTCACCGCTCGGTTCCGGAGCCAGGGAATCGGTCTCCTGGAATTCGTCCGCGCCAATCGCCTCGACGAGGGAGCGGCGGTGGGCCCAGACCTCGCGCCGCGGAGTCTGCAGGCCCTTGACCATCGAACGTCGCACGCGCCGCGTCCGGGCGGCGTTCTGCCTGGAACGCCAGATCGCGCGGGGACGGCCAATCGCCGCAAGGGTGGCGCCAAGTTGGGAGATCCCGTAACCCGGCTCCTTAACGAGGATGCTCAAGACGAGCCTGACCGTGCTCCCGAGCAACGCGCCGAGCGCGTGCAGCGGAACCTTCCACGGCGAAGCGTGTGTGAGCCTCAAGTGGATTTGGCTCTTGCGTGCGGCGGCGGGTGTCGCCAAGCCGTTGGGACGGTGCTCTACGTGGAACATGCGCGCCGCCGGAACCACCACAACCCGGTTGCCCGCGAGCCAGTTGCGCCAGCAGAAATCGACGTCGTCTCCCACGCCGGGAAGCGCCGGATCGAAACCGCCCAGCTGCTCCCAGGCGTCGCGGCGGATGAGCATGCCCGCGGAATTCACCGCGAAAGTGTCTGTGCGCCCGTCGTACTGGCCCTGGTCCAGTTCGTCGGCTTCAATGAGGGTCAGCCGTTCGGCCCAGCGGCTCGTGGACAGGCCGGCGTCGATGAGCCTGCGTTCCGCATCCCAGGCCAGCTGCTTGCAACCGGCCACAGTGACCGAAGGAGCGCGCTCGACTGCCAGAAGCAACTCGGCGAGGGCATCCGGGGCGGGAGCGGCGTCGTCGTGCAACAACCAGATCCATTCGACCGTGCCCGGCTCCTGCGAGGGGGTCGAACGGGCCAGGCCAGCCATCACGGCCGCGCCGAAACCCACTTTGTGTTCGCCTGTGCTGGTGACATTGGCCTTACTAAGAGCCCGCTGCAGCAACGCCGCTGACTTGTCGCGGGAGCCCGTATCAATGCCAATGGCGGCATCTGCCGGACGCGTCTGGTCCAGCAGAGCCGCCAGGGTTCTGGGGAGATAGCTACCGCCGTCGTGCGAGACGACGACGGCGGTAACGTGTACTGCCTTGAGAATCAGACCGCTCGCTTCCTCAGCCTGCGGCGTTCACGCTCGGAGAGCCCGCCCCAGATACCAAAACGTTCATCGTTGGCGAGTGCGTATTCAAGGCACTGCGAACGGACATTGCACGCACCGCAAACCTTCTTGGCATCCCGCGTGGAGCCGCCCTTCTCGGGGAAGAACGCCTCCGGGTCCGTCTGGGCGCACAAGGCGTCCGTCTGCCAACCAAGTTCGCCTTCGTCATCGAAGTCGCTTTGGCCCGGAAGCCCGATCCACACCGGCTGGGCCGGGTTGTCGAGCGGACGGCGCAGCTCCATGGGAGGATCGTCGAGATCGTCCTCCGGATCTGCCGGCGTGTCCCCCGCAAGAGCCTCGTGTGCAGCAAGAAAGGCTGTTGCCTGATCTTCCAGCGACTCCCGAGTGGTCTCGATATAGCGGTCCGCCGCCTGCGGATCTGCCGGGTCCACATACCAATCCCCCGGAACTTCGCGCGAGCGGTACTTCACCGACGCATATTCCGCGACGACTGCATCTTCCTGGATACGCAACGCTTGCCCCATGGCGTCCCTCCTGATGTTTGCAGCTGCTGCCGTGCTCATTCGGTACTCGGTTATGTACCCGATACTCCCGCAGCGGCGTTCGATATCTAATTACACGTGTGTAACTACCAAGCCGTCAAGCCGCGCCGGGATAATAATCAACTTTCCGCACTAACTCCCGCCGCGCCACGCCCGGGATTTTTTCGCCCCGCCCGCGCGACACCGCGAAAAACGGAAGCCTGACATCACTTAAGATGCATTTTCATTGAATTTCAGGGAAATCGCCCAGCCCTTCAAGAACCGCGGTAGTGCCGCCCCACAGCCCAATGTGGTGCAATTCACACGTTTTATACGGACCAATGCCGGCCGGGGCGCCCCGTGGCAAGATGTAGCCATGAACACCCCAGCGATGAACCTGATGGCAGCCCTGCGTTCCGGACACGCCACGTCCCCCCGGCTGACCTGGTACGGGCCGGACGCCGAACGGGTGGAGCTCTCGGGCCGGGTCCTGGACAATTGGGTGGCCAAGACCAGCAACCTGCTTCAGGACGAGTTCGACGCTGAACCAGGCATGAGCCTTCGCCTGGACCTGCCGGCCCATTGGAAGTCCCTCGTGTGGGCGCTGGCGGGATGGCAACTGGGCATGGAGTTGGTGCTCGACGGTGGAAGCGCCGACCTGCTTGTCACAGACACCCCCGACGTCGGTGCGGGAGCCGGCTTTGACGCCGTCGTCGCCGTGCCGCTCGCGGCACTCGCGATGCGCTGGCCGGGAGAACTGCCGGTCGGCGTCGTGGACTACGCGGCTGAGGTCCGCTCCCACGGCGACGTGTTCATGGCGCACGCCGAACCGGACGCCGCACTGCCGGCCCTGCGCCGCCCTGAAGCCGGACACTCGCACGGCGAACTGCTGGACGGCTTCGCCAAGGAACATGATGCCGGCGTACGCCTTCTGGTCCGCGCGGCCGACGGTTTGGAGTCGGCCCTCGCGGACGCATTGGGCGCGTGGAACAAAGACGGTTCAGTAGTCCTGGTGCACCCGGACGTTGACGTCACCCGGCACCTGCTGGACAACGAGCGCGTCAGCGGCGCTTGACCGCGTCTTCGCCTTGATCGGAGTCAGTCTCAACGCTGGCTGCATGCATGGCTTTGGCCTTGGCCCTGTGGTGGGCTTCGATGATCTCGTGGTCATGCGAGAAGGCCGGCTCTTCGTCGAGCTCCTTGTTGAACACCAGGAAGCGGTAGGCGAAGAAGCGCACCACGGTGGCCACGAGGATGCCGACGACTCCGGCAGCGAAGAGGACGTTCTTGTCCTGGATGTTCATGCCGTATTTTGCGATGGCAGTCAGACCCGTGGAGATTCCGATACCAATGCCGTTGATGATGATGAACATCACGAACTCGCGCACCACGTTCGCCTGGCGGCGGTGGCGGAAGGTCCAGAAGCGGTTGGCGATCCAAGAGAACACGGTGGCTACGGTGGCGCCGACGAAACGGGCCTTGGCCTCACTGTCCGACATCGGGCCGTGCATGAGGTAGTAGGTCAAGCCGTTATCTATGACGAACGCAACACCGCCTACAGCGCCGAACTTCGCTACTTCGCGCCAAAAGAGCGAGGCGAGCCCGCGCATGCGATCTGCAAGTGTGTTGATCATGACCCTCCATGGCCGTTGTTCTAGGGGGCCGATGGGCCGAAGGTTCCATTTTAGCTCCGATTCCTAGGAGCTTGCCGAATCATTCCGCGCTGACAGCCTCCCACCGACGCTGTACGGGACCGGGCAGGGAGCAGAATCTAAGAACCAGCTGCTGGTTCGGTAGGCTGATCCTTGTGACTTTTCCTGTAATTGGCGTGGTGGGCGGCGGCCAGCTCGCACGAATGATGGCCCCGGCCGCAACCGCCCTTGGCTTTGAACTCCGCGTCCTTGCCGAAGGTGAGGACGTTTCCGCGGTCCAGGCCGTGGCAACAGCCCCCGTTGGCGACTACAAGGACCTCGCTGCCCTCCTTGAGTTCTCGGAAGGCTTGGACGTCATGACGTTCGACCACGAGCACGTCCCCACCGAGCACCTGAGGGCACTGATCGAGGCCGGAGTCAACGTCCAGCCTGGCCCTGATGCCTTGGTGCACGCGCAGGACAAACTCGTGATGCGCGCCGCGATCGACCGCCTGGGACTCCCCAATCCAGCGTGGGCTGCAGTCCACGGCGTCGAAGACCTGGTCGCTTTCGGCGAGCAGACCGGCTGGCCGGTCGTCTTGAAGACCCCCCGTGGGGGCTACGACGGCAAGGGTGTGCGCATCATTCACTCCGCCGACGAAGCCCGTACCACCTCGGATTGGTTCGAAGCCATGAGCCCGCTATTGGCCGAAGAGAAGGTTGAGTTCAGCCGCGAGCTTTCCGCGCTCGTTGCAAGGACCCCCGACGGCGAATCCCGCGCCTGGCCGGTCGTCCACACCGTCCAGGTGGACGGTGTCTGCGACGAAGTGATTGCGCCGGCCCAAGACATTCCCGTGGAGGTCGCTGCGGCGGCCGAAGAGGCTGCGCTGCGGATCGCCAATGAACTCGGAGTCACGGGCGTCATGGCGGCCGAACTCTTCGAAACTCCCGGCGTCGGAGTCGGGTTCCTGGTCAACGAGCTCGCCATGCGGCCGCACAACACCGGTCACTGGACGCAAGACGGCTCGGTCACGAGCCAGTTTGAACAGCACCTGCGCGCAGTCCTCAACCTCCCGCTCGGTGCCACCGACGCCCTCGGCGCGGTGGTTGTCATGAAGAACTTCCTGGGCGGCGACAACGAGGATCTCTTCAGCGCCTACCCGAAGGCCCTCGCCTACGAACCGGCCGCAAAGGTCCACTGCTACGGCAAGTCCGTGCGGGCCGGCCGCAAGATCGGGCACGTCAACCTCGTCGGCAACTCGACAGCGGACGTCGATTCCATCCGACACCGTGCCACCGTAGTGGCCGACATCATCCGTGACGGCCGCATGCCGGCCGAGACCACCTCCGAGGAGACCGCATGAGCACAGAAACGATGGATGCCGACAACGCGGGCGCGGCTGTCGCAGCCCCGATCGTGGGCCTCGTCATGGGCTCCGACTCCGACTGGCCCGTCATGGAAGCCGCAGCGGACGCCCTGGCCGAATTCGGCATCCCCTTCGAAGCCGACGTCGTCTCCGCGCACCGCATGCCCACGGAAATGATCCGCTACGGCCAGACTGCCCACGAGCGCGGCCTCCGCGTCATCATCGCCGGAGCAGGCGGCGCAGCCCACTTGCCGGGCATGCTCGCCTCCGTCACCCCGCTGCCCGTCATCGGCGTCCCGGTCCCGTTGAAGACCCTGGACGGCATGGATTCCCTCTTGTCCATCGTGCAGATGCCCGCCGGCGTTCCCGTAGCCACGGTTTCCATCGGCGGCGCCCGCAACGCAGGCCTCCTGGCGGTGCGCATGCTGGCGTCCGGAACCGATGAGCTGGCCGTCCGGCTTCGCGGCGAGCTGCTCGAATTCGCCCAGGAGCTCAACAACACCGCCACCGAAAAAGGCGCCAGGCTCCGCGACAAGGTCGCCGAAGTCTTCTCCACGGCGAACGTCTCCGCCCGGAGCAGCCGCTAGGAGCCCGGGCAGCCGCTAAGAGGTCATCCCCGGCATTTTCGAATGAACCGTCCCGCAATGACAAGGATCCCCTGCCGTGTACCAGCTTGAGAATGTTCTCCGCCCCTATGCATGGGGATCGACGACGGCGATCGCCGCTCTGCTGGGAAGGCCCGCCTCGGGTGGTCCGGAGGCGGAGTTGTGGATCGGAGCGCATCCGGACTCGCCGTCCGTAGCCACCCGTCCGGATGGGTCTTCCGTCGCCCTGGACGCCCTGATCAGCGTGGATCCGGTGCACTTCCTTGGTGAAACGAGCGTGGCCGAATTCGGTCCCCGCTTGCCGTTCCTCACCAAGCTCCTTGCAGCGGACAAGCCCCTGTCCTTGCAGGTCCACCCTCGCCTGCAGCAAGCCAGGGACGGTTTCGCGAAGGAAAATGCCGCAGGCATGGCGGCGGACGCACCCGAGCGCAACTATCGCGACGACAACCACAAGCCGGAGATGATCTTCGCGCTGACCCCGTTTCACGCCCTTTGCGGTTTCCGTCCGGCCGCCGATTCGCAGCGTGTCTTCGAGCACCTCGCGAGCCTCCTGGACCTTGCCGCCGTCGACGTTCCGGACGTCATTACCGGCGTCATCGCGGACCTCTCCGGGTCCGATGAGCCGACAGCACTCAAAACTGCGTTCACCCGCCTGATTACCGGCGGGGATGCCGTCTCAGCTGCCACCGATCAGGTGGTTTCCATCCTGAGATCAGGCGCGCCGATGGGTCAGCACGCCGCGGAACTGTCCACCTTGGTGGACATCAACAGTGAGTTCCCGGGAGATCCCGGTGTCCTGATTTCCCTGCTCTTGAATCTTGTCTTCCTGTCCCCGGGCGAATCGGTGTACCTGCCGGGTGGAAACGTCCACGCCTACCTGAAAGGCCTCGGTGTTGAGGTGATGGCGGCTTCGGACAATGTGCTCCGTGGCGGCCTCACACCCAAGCACGTCGATGTCCCCGAACTCCTGAAGACCATCGAATTCGCTTCCCTCGGCGTACCGCGCATCGAGCCGAGGACCTCCGGATTCGGCCAGGATCTGTATGTGCCGCCGTTCAAGGAATTCCAGCTCCAGCGCATCGAGTTGGCTCCCGGAGCCGAACCGGTGCCGATGGCGCAAGCCGGCCCCGCCGTCGTCGTCGTGGTTTCGGGTTCCGTCGTGCTCGACTCCCCCAAGAGCGAGCTCGCCGTGGAGCGCGGCGGGAGTGCGTTCATCCCGGCATCCGAAGAACCCGTCATGGTGCACCCGGTCGCCGGTGCAAGCGGAACGAGCGTTGCCTTCGCCGTCACAACGGGCCTGGGGAACTAGAGGGTGGAGTACTTCCTGCAGACGCCCGCCTGGGCGGCCTTCCAGCGATCCCTCGGCCGTACCGTGCACGAGGAGTCCGGTCAGGGTTGGCGTTTCCTCGCCGTCGAGGAAAAGAACCCTGCGGGCAAGGTCATCTACACGCCTTACGGACCCGTGGCCGATTCGCTGGAGGCCTTCGACGATGCCGTAGCCGCACTTGTGGCGATCGCGCGCCGCAGCCGCGCGGTGTTTGTCCGGATGGAACCCGTCACCGCCGGGTTCGAAGCCGCCGACGCCGGTGCGGTGCTGAGGGAACGCGGACTGCAGCCGGCGCCGTCCAACCAGCAGCCGGAGTTGAGCTGGATTGTGGATCTGGACGGCGACTTCAAGGACGTCCTTGCGGGCATGAAACCCACCAATCGGAACCTGTACCGCAACATCCACAAGAAGGGTGTCACCTTCCGGTCCTCGCAGGATCCTGAAGAGATCTCGGTGCTTCTCGACTTCCTGCACATGACCGCCGCGCGCAACGGTTTCAAGCCCCAGAGCGATGACTACTTGAGCTCGGTGGCCCGCTCCCTCATGCCGGCCGGTGCCGGCACCCTGTTCATCGCCGAACTCGAGGGCGAGCCCATAGCGGCCGCCCTGGCGTACGACTCCGCCGACACACGCACCTACGCCCACGCAGCTCTCGATGACACGCACCGCAAGCTCAGCGCGGGCATTCCGTTGCTCGTGACGCTCATGGCGGATGCCAAGGACAAGGGACTCAAGCACGTCGACCTGTGGGGCGTGGCTCCGGAAGACGAGCCTGACCACAAGTGGGCCGGATTCACCGCCTTCAAGAAGTCCTTCGGGGGCCGCGAAATCGCCTACCCCGGCACATGGGACCTTCCCGTCAACAAGTTCCGGTACGGTGCCTACCAAGTGGCCCGGAAGCTGCGCGAAAAGCTCCGCTGAGTTTCCTCGGCGCGAACTGGCAGCAGATACCCTCAAATTCCGATTCTGCGGGCATTTGCTGCCAACTCGCGGCCTGTCCAGAGCGCCCGGCGAACCTTATCCACCACTTCCGGCCGGGGCCCGAGCAAATCGTCATGGTGGACCCGGACTTCGCGCCAACCCAGCCGTTCTGTCAGCGCCTGTCGTCTGATGTCTCTCTTGTATTGCTCAGCCTCCCCGTGATGGCCGCCTTCGTATTGGAGCGAGATCCGCTCCTTCACGTAAGCGGCATCGGGCCAAAGGGCAGGGGCACCCCACTCATTGAAGATGACGTGGTTTAGCGTGGGTTCGGGCAGCCCTGCATGCAGCACTATGAGGCGCATCTGCGTTTCCCGCGGCGAATCCGCTCCGACTCGAACCAGGTCCAGGGCCAGCCGGGCCTTGCGGACCCCTCGCATACCGGGGTGGGCTGCGACCATTGCCTTCAATTCGTCAACGGTCGCCAACGCCTGACGCGGCCTGGGATGGTTTTCGTCGTGCTCGACGACGATCGAGTCGCCCGCCGAGATAATGTCGTCGATACTCATCACATGGGCCAAGTCCAGCCACGTACGCGCAGGCGAGGTAAGCCGGACGCCGTCGAGCTCTATCACTTCACCCGGTTTGAACGTCAGTTGGTGTCCAACAACGTTGCGTCTCCGCGGTTTCCATTTCTCGCCAGGGCGGGCAAGGTGAATCCGCCAGTCCCCTTCAAGTGCTTTGGACAAACTGATGCCATGGACCCGCGCCGCGGATCCATGGCTAAGGCAGCACTCTGGATCGAGCTCGGTGTAACCCCGTAAATGCTCCGCCACCGTCCCTGTGCTGTGCAGCGGCAGGCGCAGTCCCCTCGACAACGTGACAATGCCGTCGCGGCGCAGTTGCTTCTGGCTCAGTCCGAGGCTCTCAGCGGCCGACGCCGGAAAGGAACCGTTTGGAAGCTGAGGGGGCATCGGAGTCCGGGACATGCTCAATTCTTGCCCGGCTTCGAGCCCTAAATTGAGTTATCCACAGGACGGATTCCGCTGCTTAACGCGAACTGGCAGCAAATGCCTCCAAATCTCGATTCAGAGGGCATTTGCTGCCAGTTCGCGCGGGAGCCTGGTCCTACTTGCGGGCGTAGCCCTCCCACTTGCTGGCCTGGTGCTCGCCTTCGACGAAGCGGATGGTGCCGGACTTGGAGCGCATCACGATGGACTGGGTCAGGACCTTGTCCTTGGAGTAGCGCACGCCCTTGAGGAGGTCGCCGTCGGTGATGCCGGTAGCTGCGAAGTAGCAGTTGTCGCTCGTGACGAGGTCGTTCGTGGAGAGGACGCGCTCGAGGTCGTGTCCGGCGTCGATGGCCTTCTGCTTCTCATCGTCGCTCGTGGGCCACAGGCGGCCCTGGATGACACCGCCGAGGGACTTGATGGCACAAGCGGCCACGATGCCTTCCGGGGTACCGCCGATGCCCATCAGGGCGTCGACGCCGGTGCCCGAACGTGCGGCGGCAATGGCGCCTGCAACGTCGCCGTCCATGATGAACTTGGTGCGCGCACCGGCTTCGCGGATTTCCTCCACCAGCGGGCGGTGGCGGTCGCGGTCCAGGATCATGACGTTGAGCTGGTTGACCTTGACGCCCTTGGCCTTGGCGATCAGGTGCAGGTTCTGCTTCACCGGCAGGCGCAGGTCCACCATGTCGGCGGCTTCGGGACCCGTGACGAGCTTCTCCATGTAGAACACGGCTGAGGGATCGAACATGGTGCCGCGTTCGGCCACTGCCAGCACGGCGAGGGCGTTGTTGATGCCCAGCGCGGTCAGGCGGGTTCCGTCGATGGGGTCGACGGCGACGTCGCACTCGGGTCCGGTGCCGTCACCGACGTGCTCGCCGTTGAAGAGCATGGGGGCTTCGTCCTTTTCACCCTCGCCAATGACAACGACGCCGTTGAAATGGACGGTGTGGAGGAAGGAGCGCATGGCGTCAACGGCGGCGCCGTCTGCCTTGTTCTTGTCGCCGAAACCAACCCAGTGGCCGCCGGCAATGGCGGCGGCTTCTGTAACGCGGACTAGTTCGAGGGCCAGGTTGCGGTCCGGCTCATCGGTCCCGACGGCGAGCGCCGGCGAAATCGTGGAATACTTCTGGGACATTGGCGCTGGAGACACGTGAACCTCTTCTTCGATGACGCGATTCGTGGGACCAGGAATGGCTGGGCTTGGCGGCCTGAATGATTCCTCTAGAACAGATCATAGTCGGGGCGGGGCGGCGCGGTCATGGGATGACCAACTCCCGGGACGCCCCTTGCGCGGACCGGCCGATGTGTATTAGCCGCTTGGATAGGAGACTATTGAAGCGTGAGTGAAACGCAAGACAAAGCAATTGCCGCCGCCCCCTCCGCCAGCGGAGGCACGGGCGCAGCTGGCGCCGACGACGCCGGTCAGCCTGCGGTGAAGCCCGTTATCGCGGCGAAAGCAGCCAAAAGGGCGAATGCGTCGGTGATCGGCATGCTCATCGCGTTGCTCCTCTGCGTGCTCGCGTTCCTGCCGATTGTCCTCATGAATCCTGCTCCAAAGAGCAACGGTTACAAGCCCAACGTCGATGTGGCGGCAACCGCAGCCAACGCGAAAGATGTGGCGGGTTTCACACCAGTGGCGCCGGATACCGGCGACACATTCAGTCCGAACTACGCTCGCTGGTCATCCGGAACCGGCGATGGCGTACCCACGTGGGAGGTCGGATACGTCACTCCCAAGCAGGCGTTCATCGGAATTGTCCAGACCCGCAAGGCCAATCCGACCTGGATTTTCCAGCAGACCGGCAGCGCTCCGGTGACCGGAACGCGCAGCGCCGGCGGCCACGACTGGGAGCTCCATGACACGGCAAAGGGCAACCGCAGCATGGTCCTCAGCTACCGCGGCACCACGATCATCCTGAGCGGCAGCGCAGGACTGGACGAGTTCTCCACCTTGGCCGCAGCCGTCGTGAAGGCAGCGGACGCAGCTCCGGTCGCTTCCGCGGACCCGAGCACGAAGCCGGGCGACACAGTTTCGCAGCCTGCAACCTCAAAGCCGTAAAGTAGCGCCGTGGCTACCTATCTGACTCCTGCACTTGCCTGGCGCCGCTTGCGCGAAGGAAACGAACGCTTCGTCGCCGGGGAATCCTTGCACCCCAACCAGGACGCATCCCGGCGGCATTCCTTGGTCGAGGACCAGCACCCCTTTGCCGTGATCTTCGGATGCTCGGATTCCCGCCTGGCCGCGGAAATCATCTTCGACCTCGGCCTGGGCGATGCCTTCGTGGTCCGCACCGCCGGTCAGGTGATCGACGACGCGGTCCTCGGTTCGCTGGAATACAGCATCTCCCAACTGCATGTCCCCCTCATCGTGATCCTGGGCCACGACAGCTGCGGCGCAGTGACCGCGACCAAGAGTGCCGTGGAGACCGGTGAAATGCCTGCAGGTTTCATCCGTTCACTCGTGGAGCGCATCACGCCTTCCGTGCTCACCGCGATGCGCAACGAGCAGACGGACGTCAACGAGATGGTCGTGGAGCACGTCAAGCAGACGGCCCGCCGCCTGGCCGACAGTTCCCGTGTGATTTCCGACGCGATCGACGACGGCCGGGCCGCCGTCGTCGGGCTTTCCTACAAACTGGACGAAGGCCGCGCGGCGCTGGTTTCCGGGATCGGCAAGCTCTAGGCCGGATGCCGGGCCGCCCCCAAAGGGCGGCAACCAGCGGCCGTAGCTTTGCTCCACCGGTTTTCGGTCAAGCGGCTGCTCGCCATAAGCTAGCCCCATGACTTCCACTCAAGAATCCAACACGGCCGAGTTCCGTATTGAACATGACACGATGGGCGAAGTTCGCGTTCCTGTGAACGCCCTGTACCGCGCCCAGACGCAGCGCGCCGTGGAGAACTTCCCGATCTCCGGCAAGACGCTTGAGCGCGCGCACATCGCGGCCTTGGCCCGCGTCAAGAAGGCTGCGGCCTTGGCAAACGCTGAACTTGGGGTGCTCGACGGCGAGCTCGCCGCGGCTATTGCCAACGCTGCCGATGAGGTTGCCACCGGGAAGTACGACGGCGACTTCCCCATCGACGTCTTCCAGACCGGTTCGGGTACGTCCTCCAACATGAACACCAACGAGGTCATCGCTGAACTGGCGACGCGTGCCCTCGCGGCGGCCGGGAGCGACAAAGTTGTCCACCCGAACGACCACGTCAACGCTTCCCAGTCCTCGAACGACGTCTTCCCGACGTCCGTCCACGTCGCCGCGACGTCGGCCCTGATCAACGACCTGATCCCGGCCCTTGAGTACCTGGCTGCTTCCCTGGACCGCAAGGCCGCGGAGTTCAAGGACGTCGTCAAGTCCGGCCGCACCCACCTCATGGACGCCACTCCGGTGACTTTGGGCCAGGAGTTCGGCGGCTACGCCGCGCAGGTCCGCTACGGCATCGAGCGCATCAACGCCGCCCTCCCCCGCGTCGCCGAAGTTCCCCTGGGCGGCACCGCGGTCGGCACCGGCATCAACACCCCGGAAGGCTTCCCGGAGCGCGTTATCGAACTCCTCGCGGCCGACACCGGCCTGCCCCTGACCGAGGCACGCGACCACTTCGAAGCGCAGGCCAACCGCGACGGGCTCATCGAGGGCTCCAGCCAGCTGCGCAACATCGCCATCTCCTTCATGAAGATCAACAACGACCTCCGCTGGATGGGCTCCGGCCCCAACACGGGACTTGGCGAGATCTCCATCCCGGACCTCCAGCCCGGCTCGTCGATCATGCCGGGCAAGGTCAACCCGGTCATCTGCGAAGCCTCGATCATGGTCTGCGCCCAGGTCATCGGCAACGACACCGCCATTGCCTGGTCCGGTACCAACGGCGCCTTCGAGCTCAACGTCGGCATCCCCGTGATGGCTGCCAACCTGCTCGAATCCATCCGCCTCCTGGCCAACACCAGCCGCGTCATGGCCGACAAGATGATCGACGGCATCACGGCCAACGTGGAGCGCGCCCGCTTCCTTGCCGAGGCTTCCCCGTCCATCGTGACCCCTCTGAACAAGTTCATCGGCTACGAAGCGGCGGCAAAGATCGCCAAGAAGGCTGTTGCCGAGGGTTTGACCATCCGCGAAGCCGTGATCTCACTTGGTTACCTTGAGCGCGGCGAACTGAGCGAAGAGCAGCTCGACAAGGCTCTCGACGTCACCACCATGACCCGCCCGGCCCACAAGGCCTAGTTTCCCGCCAGCCCGACTGGCCAGCCCGACGGCGGCCGGCACCTTCCCCACGGAAGGTGCCGGCCGCCGTCGTCGTTCCTGGCCGTGGAAGCTTTCTTGCACTACAAGACAAAAAGTGCAAAACTTTACTTTGTGGAAAATAGTGCAACTAACGACGGCGGACTCCGGGAGCGCAAACGCGCACAGACCCGCGCGGCGATCACCGCCGTCGCACGGTCCCTGACGTCCCAACGCGGACTCAACGGATTTACCGTCGAGGAGGCCTGCGAACAGGCGGGGATATCGCGGCGGACGTTCTTCAACTACTTCCACACCAAGGAAGACGCGGTGATCGGCTCATTCTCCGACGAGCTTCCCGAGGACGCTTTGGAGGGCTTCAGCCGCAATCCCGCCCGTGCCGACGGCACGATCTCCGACTCGCTGCTGTCCGCACTGCGGCACTTCACCCTGGCGGTCCTCGAGCGGTCCACCGTCAGCCCTTCGGAGATCCGCCAGCTCATCGCCGCTGTCACAGCCGAGCCCCAGCTCCTGGGCCGGTTGACCCGCGAAGGCGAAGTCCGCGAGCGCCAATTCGCCGAGCTGATCGCCGCCCGTGAAGGCCTCGCCGCGGACCACGCCGAGATCATCATGGCCGCCGCGGTCTTCGGCGCTGTCACCAAGAAGACAAGCCAACAGTTCTTTTCGGAGGAGAACACCGAGCCCTACCGGGAACTGCTGGATAGGAACCTCAACGCAGCCCGCACGCTCTTCGCCCAACCGCTGGACGCCAACCCCGTCGAACCCCAGAAGGATCAACCGTGAGTACAACTCTCAAGACCAAAGCAGCCGCACCGCTGCTCTTGACCCAGAAACGGATCTGGATCATTTTCTCGGCGTTGATCGCCGGAATGCTGCTCTCGAGCCTCGACCAGACCATCGTGTCCACGGCCATGCCCACGATCGTCGGCAAGCTTGGCGGCGTGGAGAACCAGGCCTGGATCACCACGGCCTATTTGCTCGCGACCACCATCGTCATGCCGATCTACGGCAAGTTCGGTGACATCCTGGGCCGGCGGAACCTGTTCCTTATTGCCATCGGTCTGTTCACCGCAGCTTCCATCGCTTGCGCCTTCGCCACCGACTTCTGGGGCTTCGTGATCTTCCGCGCCATCCAGGGCCTGGGCGGCGGCGGCCTGATGATCCTGTCGCAGGCCATCATCGCGGACATCGTGCCGGCCAAGGAACGCGGCAAATACATGGGCCCCCTCGGCGCCATCTTCGGCCTCTCCGCCGTGGCCGGTCCCCTCCTGGGCGGCTTCTTCGTCGATCACCTGACCTGGGAATGGGCCTTCTACATCAACATCCCCGTCGGCATTGCGGCGTTCACCATCGCCTGGTTCACGCTCACTCTGCCGAATAAGAAGGCCGAAAAGCGCATCGACATCCTGGGCGTGCTGCTGCTGTCCGCTGCCACGGCCTGCCTGATCTTCTTCACCGACTTCGGCGGCAAGAAGGACCAAGGCTGGGACTCCCCGCTCACCTGGGCCTTCGGCGCCGGCATGGTGCTTGCCGCCTTCCTCTTCGTCCTCGTGGAGCGCAAGGCCGAAGACCCCATCATTCCGCTGAGCCTGTTCAAGAACCGGATTTTCATCAACGCAACGGCCATCGGCTTCACCTTGGGCTTGGGCATGTTCGCCGCCATCGCCTTCGTGCCGACGTTCCTGCAGATGTCCTCCGGTACTTCAGCCGCCGTCTCCGGCTTGCTCATGCTGCCGATGATGGTGGGGCTCATGGGCACGTCCATCTACTCCGGTATCCGCATCTCCAAGACCGGCAAGTACAAGATGTTCCCGATCCTCGGAGCGAGCCTCACGATCGTTGCCATGTTGTGGCTCACCACGCTCACCGCAGCAACTCCGATCTGGGTCATCTGCATCCAGCTGTTCATCTTCGGCGCAGGTCTGGGCTTGATCATGCAGGTCATCGTCCTGGTGGTCCAGAACGCGGTTCCGGCCGAGCAGATCGGCACGGCAACGAGCACCAACAACTACTTCCGCGAGGTCGGGGCTTCGTTGGGCGTTGCCGTCTTCGGCTCGATCTTCACCACGCGGCTCGCCGAGTCCCTCACCAAGGCATTCACAGGCGCCGGTGCTTCCGCTTCACAGGCTGCTCAATCCACGAGCAAGCTCGATCCGCAGACGCTGGCCCAACTGCCGGCCCAGATCAAGGACGCCATCGTCAACGCCTATGCCGATTCGCTGGCACCCGTGTTCTGGTACCTCATCCCGTTCATCGCGGCCGCCCTTCTGCTCGCCGTCACCCTCAAGCAGATCCCGCTCTCCGACACCGCCGGAATGGTGGCCCGAGGTGAGGCTGTCGGAGGCGAGGAGGCCGAACGCCTCGAAGCCGAACGCCTCGGATCCGCGGACGGGTCCGTCGAAGGATCCGCCGGCGCAGACACTGAGCCGCACTCCTGTCCGGTGGGCGACAACGACGGCGAGCTCGCCCGGCGCTGAGCCCGGGACATGCCCGGCCTTGGCTCGGACCAGTGGACATATCAGGAATATGCCCAGTGCCTGGATGCAAAGCAGGGCATGTCCACCGGGCCTTGGGTTGTCCGGCCCAAGGGCGTCTGGCCTAGGCTGGAACCCATGAGTTCAGAGCCCGAAGAATCCGCGAACATCAGCCCGGCCGTTCGATGGGGATTAGGGGCAGTCCTTTTCGGCCTTCTGGCCGTCTCCATTGCCTCCGCCAGGGGCGAATGGTGGACCATCCTAGGCGCTATTGCCTGCGGTGCCGCCGCGTGCCTCTTCGCTGCCCGCGCGATCCTCGCGGCCCGTCAATCACGCTGATACGCGACGGCGGAGCCTGGCTCCAGAGCGAGCCGGATGGTTTCGCGGTGGCCGGCACTGATCTCAGGCAACTCGTCGAGGGCGAACCAGCCGACGGCGATTGATTCGTCGTCGTTGACGCGGGCCTCCCCTGAGACATAGCGGCATTTGAAGGCAATATCCAGGAAGTCGCACACGTCTCCGTTGGGATACGTGACCGGGCCGATCACTCCCACCACCAGGATCCGCTCGGTTTCGGCCACCACGGCAGTCTCCTCGAAGATCTCTCGGAGCAAACCGGGGGCGGGGTGCTCCCCGGGTTCCAGCATTCCCGTGATCAGGGTCCAACGGCCATTGTCGGCCCGTTGGCACAGCAGGACCCGGTTCTCGTCGTCCAGGACCACGCCGCGCACGCCGGGTAGCCACAACGGGTCGTTGCCGATCTTCTCGCGGATTTGCAGGATGAATTCCGGGACCGCCACTGCCTAGCCCGCTTTCGAATCGATCATCACCAACAAGAGCACTGCCTCCGCTTCAGGATCGGATCCGCCAGTAGGGCGAGTATCCCACCGGCGATGCCCGATTGACAGCGGCAGGCTGCTCGAACGGCCGTCTCTCGCGCCGCCTTGCTCGCTGCCGTCCTCACGCGGGCAGGGCGAACATCGCCGCAGCGGCACCCGCGAGCATGAACGGCCCGAAGGGTATTGATGATTTCAGGGTTCCCCGCCGGGCAGCCAGGACTCCCAGGCTCCACAGTCCGCCGAAGAGGAACGCAGCAAACGTTCCGGCGAAAATATGCGCCCAACCCAGATAGCCAAGGTAGAGGCCGAGGACACCTGCCAATTTGACGTCCCCGAAGCCCATCCCGGGCGGGTACACCAATCGCAGGATGAAGTAGAACACCCATAGAGTGGCTCCCCCGGCCACGATTCCCAGGGCGGGCACCCCGAGGAAGGAGGCACCGCCGTCGGGCGTGGACCCTGCCGCTCCGCCGCTGAGGTTCGTTGCCGCTCGGCCGGCCAGGGTGACAGATACTGCTGCGCCGAGCAGGAGCACACCGGCGATGGCATAAGACGGGAAGACGATCCGGTTGGGCAAGAGGTGGTGACGGACGTCGATGATCGTGAGGCGGGCAGCCATGATCGCAAAGTACACACAAGCTGCGAGCAAGAGCCAGAAGGCCGGGAAACTGGTCCCCCACAATTCGCCGAGTCGTCGGATCACTCTCGGATGCTATCGGTTTTCTCAAACCTGCGCCGGTCACGCACGCTTAGACTGTGGATATGGGGCGCTACAGTGCAGAAATCCAAGGCAATCCGGACGCCGACATGTCCTCCACCTTCCGAAACCTCTGCCGTTCCTCCCCGTGGAAATGGACCAGCCTGAGGTTCGAATACCTGGATCGGCCCGGCAACACGGACACCACAGTGCGGGCCTGGCTGCGTCGCCCGGGAGCGCTTCGACTCGAAACCATGGACGGCGCGTTGCTACATAGCACCACCGGCATCAACGATTCCCGCGATGGGCTTTACCTCGGTTCCAAGCGCAAGTCCTGGCTGTTGCCGGCCCACTTGGTGACCCCCGTTTACGACTCCGCAGGCTTGGTCCGCCGGCGTCCCGAGGCTGCTTACGGTGAACCGTCCTTCGGGAACGGTCGGCTCGCGGCAGCCCTCGATCCTGTGGAGCTCGCCGGGAATGCGCCGGTGCCGATGGAATTTCCCGAGTCCAACCGGGTGTCGTTCGGCCCCATTCGGGAAGTGGACCACGAGGGGCGTCCGGCGTTGGAAACCATCGCGACGCCGGGACACAGTTACGTGGCGTCTGATGCGGCAACACCGCTGTGCTTCCCCGGACGCACGCTCTTGCGGGTGGACTCAGGAACGGGCGTGTGCGTTTCCAGCCAATCGCTCGACGGCGATACCACTGGCCAGGGGCATTGGATGCGGATCCTGGGGGTGGACGAATACATGCTGGACGATCTGTTCCTCGCCGAATCGATGAACCTCACCGACGTCCGCAAGCACATCAGCTGGGACATCGGCCCCCGCGCGTAAGAGCCGTCCCGCCGCCCCCCCACCCCCCAAACGCCCGCTCACATGCAGCCCCCGTTGGCCAAACGCCCGCTCACTTATAGGCACCCTCCCGCCAAACGCTCGCTCACATACTGATGAGAAAGCGGTCCGGGCCGACACATGACAAGCTACCCCGGGCCGTCCGCTAGGCTTCCCGGATGAACGAGCTAAGCGCCATCTGGCCCCTCTTCGGCCTCACCCTGAGCACACCCCGTTTGCAGTTGCGCCCAATCCTGGACGCTGACATCCCCGCAGCGGTCAATGCGGCCCTCAGCGGCATTCACGAGCCTGGGAAATCGCCCTTCAGCAACCCCTGGACGGAAGTTCCCGAAGATGAGTTGGGTGCCAACATGGCCCGATGGTATTGGCGCTGCCGAGCAGGAATGACCCCCGAATCGTGGACGCTCCTCCTCGGTATCTGGCACAACAACGAGTTCATTGGCTGCCAAGATGTGGAGGCGAAGAACTTCGCATCGTTGAAGACTGTCTCCACCGGTTCCTGGCTCAAGAAGGGCGCGCAAGGCCGAGGCCTCGGCAAAGAGATGCGCGCGGCCGCCCTCAGCTACGCCTTCGATTACCTGGACGCAGAAATAGCAACCTCCGAGGCTGCCATTTGGAACAAGCAATCCCTGGGCGTTTCCACCAGCCTCGGCTATGAGTTCAACGGTGTCTATCGCGACCAATGGGGCGCCGACGTTGTGGAAGTCCAACGCGTCCGACTCATTCCGGAATCGTTCATCAGACCGGACTGGAAGCTAAAGGTAGAGGGCCACGAGACTACAGCCAACTTCCTAGGTACGTGAGCGAGCGTCAGCGGGAAAGCCGACAAACGTGAGCGAGCGTCAGCAGGAAACCCGACAAATGTGAGCGAGCGTCAGTGACGGAGGCACGAGGGCCGTGGCCCGGCGAACCCGGCCACGGCCCTCCGCGCACATGGAGCTTTAGATTTCCGCCCCTTCAAGCAATTCCGTCACGAGGGCCGCGATCGGCGAGCGTTCGGAGCGGGTCAGGGTGATGTGGCCGAACAGCGGGTGCCCTTTGAGGGTCTCGACGACGGCGGCGACGCCGTCGTGCCGGCCGACACGGAGGTTGTCCCGCTGGGCGACGTCGTGGGTCAGGACGATCTTGGAGTTCTGGCCGATACGGCTCATGACCGTGAGGAGCACGTTCTTTTCGAGCGACTGTGCCTCGTCCACGATCACGAAGGCGTCATGGAGCGAGCGTCCGCGGATGTGGGTCAGCGGCATGACTTCGAGCATGCCCCGGTCCATGACTTCTTCCACGACTTCCTGGCTGACGAGTGCACCGAGAGTGTCGAAGACCGCCTGCGCCCAGGGGTTCATCTTCTCCGCCTCGGAACCGGGCAGGTAGCCAAGTTCCTGTCCACCCACCGCGTACAGGGGGCGGAAGACGATCACCTTGCGGTGTTCCCGGCGCTCGAGGACGGCCTCGAGTCCCGCACACAAGGCGAGTGCCGACTTTCCAGTGCCCGCCCGGCCGCCGATCGACACGATTCCGACGCTGGGATCCATGAGCAGGTCGATCGCAAGCCGCTGCTCCGCTGAGCGGCCGTGGAGTCCGAAGACATCACGGTCACCCTTGACCAGCCGAACCTGTTTGTCCGCACCCACGCGGCCCAGGGCGGAGCCCCGGTTCGAGAGCAGCACCAGGCCCGTGTTGACGGGCAGCTCGGCTGCTGCCGGAATGAAAACCGGTTCGTGCCCGTACAGGGTGGTGATTTCGTCCTCGCTGGCTTCGATCTCCGCCATGCCGGTCCAGCCGGAGTCCTTGACGAGTTCATTGCGGTATTCGTCCGCGAACAGCCCCATCGCGGAGGCTTTGACGCGCATGGGGAGGTCCTTGGAGACGACCGTGACGTTGTGGCCTTCGTTGGCGAGGTTCTTGGCGACGGCCAGGATGCGGCTGTCGTTGTCCGGGCCGCGGAATCCTGCCGGCAGCACTTCGGTGGACACATGGTTCATCTCGACACGCAGCGTGCCACCGTCGGATCCGATCGGGATGGCTTGATTCAAGCCACCGTGCTCGATGCGCAAGTCGTCCAGGAGCCTGAGGGCCTTGCGGGCGAAGTAGCCCAACTCGGGATCGTGGCGTTTGCCTTCCAATTCTGTGATGACCACGATCGGGACAATGACTTCGTGCTCCGCGAAGCGCAACAGGGCGTGCGGATCGGAAAGCAATACGGAAGTGTCAATCACATAGCTTCGACCTGTCGGGGTCGCGGACTTTGCCGTCCGTCCACCGTTGGCCCGCTTGGTGCGAGAGGTAGCTGAACTTTCCCCGTCGGAAACGACTACGGGCAGTTGCTCAGAAATAGCCACATCGACTCCAGCCCCGGGCGAACCCGGCTTATTCGTGAGGCGGCTCGGCCGGAAGGCCGGGCGCGGCCCCCCACGTAACTGGTGCGATGATTCGCTCCATCTACTGGCCTCCCCGATCAGCAGGCGGTTTGCCTACTGATGGGATTAACGTATTCCCGTGCGATTACATTTCCGGTTAGCCCAAACGGCGATTCGTGTAGACAACATGTGAACTTCCCGTAAACGGGTGCTCACCGGGAAGTCACATGTCAGGAACCGAAACGGCGCTGGCGGCCTGCGTAATCCCGCAGGGCCCGCAGGAAGTCAACCTTGCGGAACGCGGGCCAGAGTGCCTCGCAAAAGTAGAACTCGCTGTAGGCGCTTTGCCACATGAGGAAACCTGACAAGCGCTGCTCGCCTGACGTGCGGATCACCAGATCGGGGTCCGGCTGGCCGCGCGTGTAGAGGAAACGAGAGATGTCGTCCACCGAAAGTTCATCGGCCAGTTCGGTGATGTTGCGGCCGTGCGCGACGGCGTCGTGCAGCAGTTCCCGCACGGCGTCAACGATTTCGCGGCGTCCGCCGTAGCCGACGGCGACGTTCACGTGCAGCCGCGAGCGGATCGGGGTGCGGGCCGTGAGCTTGTTCAGCCGCTCGGCGAGGTAGTCCGGAAGGAGCTCGGGCGCACCCATGGCGTGGACCGAGATGTTGGCGTCGTCATCCAAGCGATCGAGGGTGTTGGCGATGATTCCCATGAGCAGTTCGAGCTCTTCGCCGGAGCGGTTCATGTTGTCCGTCGAGAGCATGTACAGCGTGACGACTTTGACTCCAAGTTCCTGGCACCAGCCGAGGAATTCGTGGATCTTGTCCGCGCCTGCTTGATGGCCTTCGCTCGTGGGAGCGTTGAATTGCCGCGCCCAGCGGCGGTTGCCATCCACCATGACGCCGATGTGCCGGGGAATCTTCTCCTGCTCGAGCGAACGGAGCAGTTTGCGCTCGTAGAAGCCGTAGAGGAAGCCGGGCCACTCCATCCGGACACTCACCTGACTTCCTTTGAACAAAACGTGAAAAGCGAAACAAACAACGACGGCGGCTGGCCCGTTGGCAGCAGACCTTCCGCCGAACAACTATCGACGCCTCCGGACTGCTGCCGTAGGCGCACCACCAAGGCTACCTTCCCGAACTGGCCAGTCGGCACACCTGAGCAGCAGAAAACGATCGCAAAACTCATTACTCCGCAGTAACTTATCCGCGGCCGGGTTACGCTTTAACGATGTCGGAGCTGCTCACAATCAAGCCAAGGTGGCGCGGCTGGATACATGCTGTGGCCACGCCTTTCGCCGTCGCGGCAGGGATCGTCCTGGTGACATTGGCGCCAACGACAGATCGCAAAATCGCTTCCGCCATCTACGCTTTGACGGGTGTACTGCTCTTCGGCGTGTCCGCGGTCTACCACCGTGGCAATTGGGAGCCGAAGACCCGGATGGTCCTCAAGCGCCTGGACCACACGAACATCATGTTGGTGATCGCGGGCAGCTACACGCCCCTCGCTTGGTCGCTGCTGGAGCGCCCCAAGGCCGTGCTCCTGCTGTGGGTGATCTGGTCCGGAGCACTGCTGGGAGTACTCTTCCGGGTTCTTTGGACGGGCGCTCCACGTTGGCTCTATGTGCCCATCTACGTTGCACTGGGCTGCGGGGCGTTGTTCTACTTGCCGGAGTTCTTCGCGGCGAACGTTCCAGCCGCGATCCTGATCTGTGTCGGCGGGGCACTTTACATCGCGGGGGCGGTCTTCTACGGGATCAAGAAGCCCAACTTAAGTCCGTTGAACTTCGGCTTCCATGAACTCTTCCATGCCCTCACGGTGCTGGCCTTCGCTGCACATTTCGCCGCAATCATGATTGCCGTGCTGAGCTAGCCTGCGGCACCCGTCATGGCGTCCAGGCGCTGCACGAGTTCCTCGACAGAGCCAAGCGGCAGGTCACACACCATCCCCCGGCACAAATACACCTGTGGTGAGCCGTCCGCAGCAGCCGTGCGGGCCTCGAGCAGCGGCACCTCCGGTTCCGTGGCGCGGGACCCGGGCGGCGCGCCGTCGTCGGGCGCTTGTTCGACGGCCACACCGAGCTGGACCGCAACCACCATTCCCGGGCTCGACGACGCCAACAGCGCGCGGTGGAGTTCCCGTTGTTCGGGGCCTGGTGGGCCGGATACGGCGGCTTCTATGGGACCAGCCGCGGCTGCCTGGGCGGTCGCAAGCAGCCATCCCGCTACCCGTGGTGCCCGCCCGGCTATGGACGGCAGGAGCGAGAGGATGTTGCTTGCCATGGCCCTGTGCTCGTGCGAACCGGAGTAGGCCGCATAGCTCAGCAACACTCCGGCAAAGGCCGCTGCCCCGCTGGGGGCGGCATTGTCAAAGGGGTCCAGGCCCGCGTGCTGGCCCTGAGCGTTGAATACCTGGGCCGACTCCCCCACGGAGTCCGACAACCTGCCGTCCACCACGAAACGCGCGCAGGCACCGCTGATCAGCTCCTCCGCGAAGCCGTACCAACGCCGCTCGCCGGTCACAGCGTAGAGGGCCAGGAAGCCTTCCGCGCAAAACGCATAGTCTTCCAACAGGCCGCTGATCCCTCGCGCAACGCCATCGTGCGAAACCCTGATCAGCACCCCCGCGCCGGTTTTTGAGCCCGGCCGCCAATGCACCCGCGCTATGTACTCGGCGAGGCTTTCCGCTGCGGTCACCAGTTCCGGCCTGTCCAGGACCGCACCGGCTTCGGCAAGCGCCGCGATGGCCAGGCCATTCCACCCTGCCACGACCTTATCGTCCCGGGCCGGCCGGGGGCGCGCCGAGCGCGCGGCGCGCAAGGCGGGCCTGACGCGGTTCCACAACCGCGATTCCGCGCCGGACAGCTGGCGTCCGGGATGGAGCGGAGATCCAAGCTCCGAGACCGTCCCGGACGGCCCCACGTTCATCAGCCTGGCCACGGCCGCGCCGTCTCCCGGGCCGAGCACGGCTTCGAGGCTCGCGGGAGTCCACAGGTACGACGCCCCTTCGTGATGCACTCCGTCCACTACGGTATCGGCGTCCAGCGAGGAAGCGAGTCCGTCCGGGATTGCGGGATCGCCCACCCCGAGAGAGTCCAGCATCCAGTCCGCGACCCGCGACGCCACACTTGCGGCCTCGCCCGCCGACAGGACCCAATCGCCGCGGAGCCGGACCCAGTGGACATAGACCCGGAGGAGCTGGGCGTTGTCGTAAAGCATCTTCTCGAAATGCGGCACGGACCAATCCGCGGTCACGGAATACCGGGCGAAGCCGCCGTCGAGCTGGTCGCACAGTGCGGAACGGGCCATCGCGGCGAGCGTGCGGCCGGCCATGTCGCGGGCGGCGTCCGAGGTATCCGACGGCACGGCAGCGTGCCGTATCAGGAACTCAAGGACCGCCGACGGCGGGAACTTGGGAGCGCCGCCGAAGCCGCCGCCGTCGGGGTCTTCAGAGCGGGCGAGAAGTCGCACTGCCTCCGGCAGCAGGCTTCGGTCCACGCTTTCAGGCGGCCGGTCCAGGAACACTGCCGCGGCGAGCTGGGCATTGGCCATGCCGACGGCGAGCATCCGGGCATTCTGCTCGACGGCGTCCCGGCGTTCCAGCCACGCCTCGTGGACCGCTTCAAGCACTTGGCGGAAGGACGGCCTCCCGGGCTGGGCCGTTGGCGGGAAATAGGTTCCTGCGTGGAAGGCCAGGCCATCGGGCGTCAGGAAGACGGACATCGGCCAGCCGCCTTCTCCGCTGATGGCCTGGGTGGCTGCCATGTAGATCGAATCCACGTCGGGGCGTTCTTCGCGGTCCACCTTGATGGCCACGAACCGGGCGTTCAGGTAGTCGGCGGTGTCCGGGTCTTCGAAGGACTCGTGGGCCATGACGTGGCACCAGTGGCACGCGGCGTAACCAATGGAAAGAAATACGGGAACATCGCGAGCCGTCGCGAACGCAAAGGCCTCATCGCCGAACGGCCGCCAGTGCACCGGATTGTCGGCGTGCTGGCGAAGATAGGCGGACGGTTCCGAGCCGAGGGCGTTGGACGCCCCCGGCCATTGCCGGGTGTTGCCCGGGTCAGCGGGCTCCGGAGCCGGCATCGCCGTCGGAGTCTTCTGCGCCCGGCTTGCCCGAGACTATTTCATCAGTCTCAGCGCCGTCGGTCTCGCCGACCAAGGCTTCTTCAACCTGGGCGCGGTAGCGTACCCGCCGGATCCGGCGGACCATGTCAACGATCAGGAAGGTCGTGAGCACCACGATGAAGGCAGTCAGGACGAAACCCCAGGTCCCCGGGGTCACCTGGTCTTCCGACAAGCCGGGGCGCAGCGACGGGGTCGGGGTAGGCGACGGGGTCGTGGCCAGGGCGATGAGAAAGTGGTGCACGGTTCAAACCTTCTATGGGAGTTTCCAGCCGGTTGGCGACTTCTACGCTTGATAGAAATCGCCGGCGATCCTATCTTAGCCCTGCGAACAGGTCCTTTTCCGGCAGTTCGGCCGGGATCCGGGAGTGGACCAGCGTGTAGTCCTCCCACGGCCAGGCCCTGCGCTGCATGTCCGGGGACACAGCGAAGAAGAAGCCAAGCGGATCAATCTGCGTCCGATGCGCCCTCAGTGCGTCGTCACGGGCCTCAAAGTAGTCTCCGCAATCCACCTGCGTGGTGGTCTGGTGCATGGGCCTCGGCGGAGTATGGCCTTCGGCATCGGCTTCCAGCCAGGAAGCCAAGCGTTCGGCGTAAGGCGATTGCAGTCCTGCCTCTTCGAGGGCGAAATGCAAGGCGCGGAAACGGTCGGGGCTGAAGGCGCGGTCGTAGTACAGCTTGCTGGGCGCCCAGCTTTCGCCCGTCCCGGGGTAGCGCTCCGGGTCACCGGCAGCATGGAAGGCTTCGACGGCAACCTTGTGGGCCATGATGTGGTCAGGATGCGGATAGCCGCCGTTTTCGTCGTAGCTCACTATGACGTGCGGCTTGAAGTCGCGGACCAAGCGGACGAGCGGTGCCGCCGCCCGCTCAAGGGGCTGAAGCGCAAAGCAGCCGCTGGGCAGGGGTGGCAACGGATCGCCGTCGGGCAGTCCGGAATCCACGAAACCCAACCAACGCTGCTTGATTCCCAGGACTGCGGCAGCTTGCTTCATTTCCAAGCGGCGCGCGCCTGCCATGTCCCTCTTCGGGTGCGGAGCCGACTCCATGGCCGGGTTCTGGATGTCCCCGCGGGAACCGTCAGTGCACGTAGCCACCATGACCTCCACGCCGGAAGCCGCATACATCGCCATGGTTGCCGCGCCCTTGCTTGACTCGTCGTCCGGGTGTGCGTGGACGGCGAGCAGCCGGAGCTGCGTGTCGGGGCTGGTGGATGTGCTCATCCGGTACGGTTCCTCTTTCTGGGTCATACTGTTCTGGCTGTTCTGGGTTTGCTGACGGCCGGGTGTTGATCAGGCATTTCTAACGCGTGCGACTCCACTGTGTGCGAGGAGGCGCCGGTAGCCCACTAAACTAGGTGGGTGACTTCGGAAGACCCATCGGGCACGGCGCTGCCGGCAACTACCAGCCTAGCCAATCGCTACGGCAGCCAAAAGCGCGCCTTCGGGGGGAAAACCAAACGGAACATCGTCATCGCCGTCCTCCTCGTGGTCATCGGTCTCTTGTTTTGGGTCACCACCTCTTCCTCGCAGTCGTCTGTGACTTTCAAGGACATCGGCTACAGCGCCACCGACGCCACTCAGCTTTCGGTCGATTTCCAGGTCACCAAGAACCCCGGCGCTACTGCCAAATGTGCCATCAAGGCAATGGACTCCGGGTTCGCGGTGGTCGGCTGGAAAGTCGTCCAGATCGGCCCGAATGCCCCCAAGGACGGCGCTGACGGCGGCCAGACAACCGCCCAGAGGACCGTACTGCGGACCGAGTCCGCGGCCGTGTCCGCCGTCGTGGACAACTGCTGGATTGTCGACAGCGGCAAATAACAAACGTGTGACCCGCGACTCAGTGAGCTTGGGTTTGTCCACAGGATTGACTACACTGGATCAATACCTTAACCCCGCTGAGTTGGTTGCTGAGTTCCACGAGTGGCCTGCACCGGCGGGGTCTTTGCTTGTCAGATCCATAAGGAGAAGTCCGTGTCGACCACCAACAGCGCGCCTGCAGCTTGGCTTACCCAGGACGCATTTGACCGCCTGAAGGCAGAGCTGGACCACCTTTCCGGCCCTGGCCGTGCGGAGATCGTACAGAAGATCGAAGCCGCCCGTCAGGAAGGCGACCTCAAGGAAAACGGCGGATACCATGCCGCAAAGGAAGAGCAGGGCAAGATCGAGGCCCGCATCCGCCAGCTGACCGTGCTCCTGCGCGATGCCCAGGTTGGCGAAGCTCCGGCCGATGACGGAATCGTCGAGCCCGGCATGCTCGTCGTCGCGCGCATCGCCGGTGACGAAGAGACCTTCCTGCTCGGATCCCGCGAAATCGCCGGCGATTCCGATCTCAACGTCTTCAGTGAGAAGTCCCCGCTGGGCGTGGCGATCATGGGCCACAAGGAAGGCGACAAGATCAGCTACGTCGCCCCCAACGGCAAGGAAATCCCGGTGGAGATTGTCTCCGCCAAGCCGTTCGCTGGCTAATAATCCCCACAGCCACCCTCGCCTCGCAAGTCCCCACCGGCTCCCAGCCTTCGCAAGCTCAGGCCGGGGCCCTCGCCGGTGTGGCCCCACGGCCAGGGAACCCTGGCGGCGTGGGCCCATGCGGTGTTGTCGTTTCGCCGGCCCACCCCTTCGCGGGGCGGGCCGGCGTTTCGCTTTTGGTCCCCCAACTAGCTCGCAGTTGTTGTCGTTATGAGCGCTCATAACGACAACAAATGCGAGTCAGTTGGGCTGGGCCACGGCGTCAGTTGGGCTGGGCTACGGCGCGGGGGCGGGGGCGCGGGCGCAGCAGCACTGCGGCCACCACTCCCCCGACGGCGCCGCCAAGGTGAGCCTGCCACGAGACGAAACCCATCATGGTGGGCAACACACCGAGCAAGATGCCGCCGTAAGCCAGGAAAAGCACCACGGACAGCAGGATTTGCCACCAGCTGCGGTTGAAGAAGCCACGCACCAGCAGGAACGCGAAGAGCCCGAAAACCAGGCCCGAAGCGCCCACTGTCACACCTCCCCCGCCGATGAGCCACACGGCAAGGCCTGAGCCTAGCCAGCTGAACGCCAGTGCCGTCAGGAACACCCGGAGACCGGACAGGAACACCAGGAAGCCGAAGATGACCAGCGGCAGCGCGTTGGACAGGAGATGCCCGAAATTGGCGTGGAGCAAGGGAAACGTCAGGATGTCGAAAACTCCGTCCACGCTCCGCGGCCGCAGCCCGAAGATGACGTTGAGGCTGTGCGACATCAAGGTGTTGACCAGCTCAATGACCGCCAACAGCCCCACGAAGCCACCCATGAACAGCAATCCGCCCCTGGCGCGGATGGCCAGTGACTCCTTGGCCGTTATCCGCCGGTCCCCGTTGCCGTAAAGCGCCATGGTCAGCAGCCCGTCAGTGCACCACGATCGGGTGGAAGCCCTCGGCGCGAAGGGCTGCCAGGACCTGCTCGCTGTGCTCGTGGCCTTTGGTTTCGAGGTTGACGGTGATGGAGACGTCGCCCATGCTGATCGCGCCGCCCACCCGGGTGTGGTCCAGGCCGGTCACATTGGCATCGTTTTCGGCGATGATGCGGGCGATGGTGGCCAAGGAACCGGGCCGGTCATCCAGCATCATGCGCACGGTCATGTAGCGTCCCGCCGCCGAGAGGCCGCGCTGAATCACCTTGAGCATCAGCATGGGGTCGATGTTGCCGCCGGACAGGATCACGGCGGTGGTCCCCGGGTTTTCGATCTTGCCGTCCATGAGGGCGGCGACGCCGACGGCACCGGCCGGCTCAACCACCATCTTGGCGCGCTCCAGCAGGAAGATGAGCGCCCGGGCCAAGGAGTCTTCGCTCACGGTCACGACGTCGTCCACGAGTTCGCGGATGATGCTGAACGGAAGCTGGCCGGGGCGTCCGACGGCGATGCCGTCCGCCATGGTGGAAACCTTCTTGAGCGGCACCAAGGCATCCGCGGCGAGCGACGGCGGGTAGGCGGCAGCATTCTCCGCCTGCACGCCGATGATCCGGATCTCGCGTCCCAGTTCCCTGGCCCTCGCTTTGATTGCGACGGCGACTCCTGCCAGCAGGCCACCGCCACCGACGCCCATCAGGACAGTGTCGACATTGGGGACCTGGTCGAGGATTTCGAGCCCGACGGTGCCCTGACCCGCCACGACGTCGACGTTGTCGAAGGGGTGGACGAAGACGGCGCCTGTTTCGTTCGCGTAGCGCTGCGCCTCGGCCAGGGCCTCATCGACGTTGTGTCCATGCAGGACAACTTCGGCTCCGTGGCTGCGGGTCGCGGCAAGCTTCGGAAGCGCTACACCGAGCGGCATGTAGATGCGTGCCTTGATTCCCAGGCTTTTTGCCGCCACCGCAACGCCTTGTGCGTGGTTGCCGGCCGAAGCCGCGACCACGCCGCGCTTCTTCTCCTCGGGAGAAAGGCGTGCCATCCGCACGTAGGCACCACGGACCTTGAAGGAACCTGCCCGTTGGAGGTTCTCGCATTTGAAGAAGACCTCTCCGCCTACCATCGCTCCCAGGGCCCGCGAGGACTCGATGGGGGTCTTGGTAATAATGCCCTCGAGCAGCTCCCGCGCCTTAAGGACATCGTCCAGGGTGACGGGCAGGGTATCGAGGGTATTCACGGGTTATTCTCCTTTGTTGGTGTGCTCTGCGGCATCCTTGGCGAATGTCCGTTCCGCAGCCGCGTGCTGACCTGCGGCATCTTCGCCGCTGTTGGACCGTGCGCCCGCGTTGGCGCCGGGACGGTGGATTTCCTCGATGGTGATTGGTTCCTCGTCGGAGTCCGGTGGTGCAATCCCTGCGCCGGCGTACGCCGTCATCAGTCCTTCATCATGTTCCCACGTCCGCGCGGCAATATAGCGAACCGCCGTATTTGCTACGGCCAGGAGCGGGACGGCAAAGAGCGCTCCCGGTATTCCGGCCAGGTAGGAACCGGCTGCGACCGACAAGATCACGGCGACAGGGTGCAGCGATACGGCTTTGCCCATGATGAGCGGCTGGAGGATATGGCTTTCGAGCTGCTGCACGAACAGCACGATGGCCAACATGACGAGCGCGTTGACGGGACCATTGGCTACCAATGCCAGGAGCACTGCGATAGCTCCCGTCACGAGGGCACCAACCACGGGGATGAATGAACCGATGAACACGAGGACACCCAGGGGCAAGGCGAGGGGAACTTGGATAATCGCTGCGCCGACGCCGATCCCCACCGCGTCCACGAACGCCACAAACATCTGGATGCGCACGTAGCTGACCATGGACGACCATCCGCGCTTGCCCGCGCCGTAAGCCGCCGGGCGTGCAGTCCGGGGCAGGAGCCCGACAATGAACCGCCAGATCCTGGACCCCTCGAGAAGGAAGAAGATCAGGATAAAGAGGGCCAGGACCATGCCCGCGGCAAAATGCCCGGCGGTACTACCAAATGACAGGGCACCGCTGAGGATGCTGCTGCTGTTGTTCTGCAGGGCCGAGGTGGCGCTCTGGATGTAGGTGTCGATCTGGTCCGCGGTCAGATGCAACGGCCCGTCAGCGAGCCACCCCTGGATTTGCTGGACGCCCGTAAGCGCCTCCTGCCACAGCTCGCCGAATCCCACCGCAAGTTGCCGTCCCACCAACGCCAGGGCTCCCGTAATGACCCCGAGGAACCCCACCACCGTGATGGCGACGGCCGCCCCTTGCGGCATCTTGAGCTTCCTGAGCCACTCCGTGACGGGGTAGAGCAGGCCGGCCAGGAGGGAGGCGACCATGAGGGGGATGATCAGGAAGCTGACCTTCCCCAACAACCAGATGAGGGCTCCCACAACCACCATGATGAGCCCCACCCGCCAGGACCAAGCAGCAGCAATCCGGACTCCGTACGGAATGTCCTGCGCGATGTGATGCTCCGACACCGGGCGGGGCGCGGCCGAAACGGGGTCACTTGATGGCGTGGCGTCCTGTGCTGGCGTCATTCCCCCATAATTCCGCAGGGACTGCCGGATGGGAAACCCATCTACAGCGCGCCCACGATTCCCCACCTCATGGTGAAGGTCTCCCCCGGTTCAAGCCACCGGAGGCCCTCCCCCGAGTTGAAGGCGTTCGCCGGACCGGTCATGGGCTCGATCGCGACGGCTTTCGAGCGGCCCGGAAAAGTATCCGTGACGAAGACATGGACGTAGGCGCAGTTTTCGTCCTGCTCCAGGGAGACGCTCCGGCCATCCGGCGCCGACAGCGTTTGGCGGGCGATGCCGCCGTCGAACTGCAGGTCCGTGAACGCCACATCGATATCCAAACCGCCCACACTCCGGCCGCCACCGAGATCAAAATCACCGTCGACGGGCACCGAACTACGCGGGATCAGCCGCTCGTCGGCCACGAGCCTTGTGCCGGCCTGGACAGTCAGGACCATCTCTTCCGGCGGAACGTCCCCCACGCGCAAGTATGGGTGCGCCCCGAGCACGAAGGGCGCGGGGGCCGCCGAATCATTGATGAAACTCTGGGAGACCCGCAGCGCGAGCCCGGCGTCGATCTCGTACCGTACCTGGTGCCGGGCCAGGAAGGGGTAGCCATGCTGTGGGAAGATCACGGCTTCGAGGGTCACGGAAAACTCGTCTTCCGCCACGAGGCCGTAGGACGAGTTGCGCAGGAGCCCGTGGCTCGCGTTGTTGCGGGACACCTCGGTGATGTCCAATTGCTGCTTCTTGCCGTCGAGGTACCAGATCCCGTCCTCGATCCGGTTGGCCCACGGGGCCAAGGTAATCCCGGTGGCGCCCGGTGGTAGTTGCCCGTCGCCGTAGCTCTCGGTGAGCTGGACGCCGTCGCGACTGAACAACCGCAGGCCCGCAGCGAGTTCGGTGACGACGGCGAGCGCGTCGCCGCGGCGGATCTCGAATTGGCGTCCGCTGGCAAAGCGGCGGGATACGGTCTCTTCGCCCGGTGCGGAGGACGGTGTTGTGGGAGGCATGGCACCACCGTACTGCATCCCGAGTGTTGCTTGACTCCACCCTTAATGTTCTTTTTTGTTAGATATTTTGCCTTTTTGAGCACTCTGTGGCACCATAAATCCATGACTCGCCTTACCAGCACACGCCTCGCCGATGGCCGGGAGCTGATCTATTTCGACGACGCCGGCTCGCCGGAGCGCGATCCCGGCTCGCTGACGGATCACCGTGAGCTGCCGCCGCGCGCCGATCCGGGCGAGGTGCGCTACGACGCGTTGAGCGGCGAATGGGTCGCCGTCGCGGCACACCGCCAAAGCCGCACCCATCTGCCACCTGCGGACCAATGTCCGATCTGCCCCACCACGCCCGCGAACCCTTCCGAAATCCCGGCGCCGGACTACGACGTCGTGGTCTTCGAGAACCGCTTCCCCTCACTGGGGCCGGCCGTCGGCACGATTCCCGGCATGCCCGCCTGGGGAACCTCAGGCCCGGCCTACGGCCGCTGCGAAGTTGTCTCCTTCACGCCCAGCCACACCGGATCCTTCGCCGAGCTTGGCGAAACCAGGGCACGCACGGTCATTGAAGCCTGGGCGCACAGGACCAAGGCGCTCAGCGCGCTCCCTGGAATCCAGCAGGTGTTTCCGTTCGAAAACCGGGGTGCGGACATCGGGGTAACGCTCCACCACCCGCACGGACAGATCTATGCCTACCCCTACGTCACGCCGAGGGCGGCAAGCCTTGGCGCCGCCGCCGGCCGGTACTTCGACGACTCCAAGGGCCGGGAATCGCTGACATCCTCGATCCTCAAGGCCGAGCGCTTGGACGGGAGCCGCATGGTGCTCGAAGCCGAGCATTTCAGCGCCTACGTGCCGTTCGCCGCCCGCTGGCCGCTGGAGGTCCACCTCGTCCCCCATCGGCAAGTTCCGGACCTCGCCGCTTTGAGTGGCGAAGAACGCGACGAGCTAGCCAGCGTTTACCTTGAGTTGCTCAAGCGCATGGATGCCCTGTATCCAACTCCCACGCCGTACATTTCCGCTTGGCACCAGGCACCCCTGGATCCCGTCTTGAGGCCGTCCGGCCACCTGCACCTGCAACTCACCTCCCCGCGCCGCGCCGCTGACAAGCTCAAGTACCTTGCCGGTTCCGAGGCCGCCATGGGAGCTTTCATCAACGACACCACGCCCGAATCCGTAGCAGAACGGCTGCGCGCAGTCGCCAGCGATTCGCAGCGCGCTATTCCAGAAGGGGCCCAAGCATGACCTCCACTCCCGACGCCCCCGCCCTGAGCGTCCTCTCCGGGCTTTTCGAGTCGACTTTCGGTTCAGCCCCCGACGGCGTGTGGCAGGCACCGGGACGCGTGAACCTGATCGGCGAGCACACCGATTACAACGAGGGTTTCGTGTTGCCATTCGCGATCGACAAGACCGCGAAGGTTGCAGTCCGGATCCGCCATGATTCACGCGTCCGCCTGCTGTCCACTTTCGGCGGGCAGGGCCTGGTCGAGGCCGACGTGGACATGTTGGTTCCGGATGAAGCCAAGGGCTGGACGAAGTATCCGCTCGGCGTGGCCTGGGCCCTGCAACAGCGGGGCATCCTTGTCCCGGGCTTCGATCTCCTCATGGATTCGGATGTCCCCCTTGGCGCGGGGCTGTCCTCCTCGCACGCCATCGAATGCGCCGTCATCTCGGCCCTCAACGAACTGACGGGTGCGGGACTGGGCGCCGAAGACATGGTCCTCGCAACCCAGAGGGCCGAAAACGACTTCGTGGGCGCCCCCACCGGAATCATGGACCAGTCGGCGTCGCTTCGCGGGTCAAAGGGCCATGCCGTCTTCCTGGACTGCCGCGATCAGAGCGTACAACTGGTCCCCTTCGACGCCCAGGAAGCCGGCCTCGTGCTGCTGGTCATCGACACCAAGGTCTCCCATTCGCATGCGGATGGCGGCTATGCCTCCCGTCGGGCTTCCTGCGAACTCGGCGCCCAAGTACTGGGGGTCCCGGCGCTCCGCGACGTCGGCATCGGCGACCTGGAGGAA
Organism: Arthrobacter sp. 05L417; assembly: GCF_056397865.1. Lineage (NCBI taxonomy): Bacteria > Bacillati > Actinomycetota > Actinomycetes > Micrococcales > Micrococcaceae > Arthrobacter > Arthrobacter sp. 05L417. The sequence goes on along the minus strand of NZ_JBFTOG010000003.1, from coordinate 173,083 downwards.
GCCAGCGGACTCCTGGACAGCACCACTTTCCGGCGAGTCCGGCACATCGTCACCGAGAACGACCGCGTGCTGCAGACCGTGGAACGCCTCACCACGGAGGGACCCGCCCACATCGGCAGGCTCCTCGATGCGAGCCATGCGTCCATGCGCGATGACTTCGAGATCTCCTGCCCGGAACTGGATCTCGCGGTGGAAACCTCCCGCGCCCACGGCGCCATCGGCGCCCGGATGACGGGCGGCGGCTTCGGCGGCTCGGCTATCGCCCTCACCCCGGTGGGCCACGAGCAGGAGGTGCGTGACGCCGTCGTACGCGCCTTCGAGGCTGCCGGTTTCACGACGCCGGACATCTTCACCGTGACCCCGGCCGCCGGGGCCGCACGCCTCGCCTGAGGTCCGCGCATCCGCCGCCTTTCGGCGAGCTGGCCCCGGCGTAAGCTGGGGGCATGACTGAGGCCGTCATCGTTTCCACCGCCAGAAGCCCGATTGGACGGGCCTTCAAAGGGTCCCTCAAGGACGAACGTCCTGACGACCTCGCGGCGGCCATGGTGACTGCCGCGCTGGCGAAGATTCCGGCTTTCGATCCAGGAGCACTGGACGGCCGCGGGCTCGATGACCTCTACCTTGGCTGCGCCGAGCCCAGCGGCGAAGCCGGTTCGAACATGGCCCGGGTGGTGACCGTCCTGGCCGGCCTGGACACCGTCCCCGCGGCCACCATCAACCGCTTCTGCGCCTCGAGCCTGCAGACCCTGCGGATGGCCTTCCACGCCATCAGCTCCGGGGAAGGCCATGCCTTCGTCTCGGCGGGGGTCGAGTCGGTGTCCCGCTACCAGAACTGGGTCGGGGCAGGGGAAACGGACACCAGCCTGCACAACCCCCTGTTTGAAGCCGCGCGTGCCCGCACGGCCGCCCGGGCCGCGTCCAACACCCCATGGACGGATCCCCGCATGGGTGGACGGATGCCGGACGTCTACATCGCGATGGGACAGACCGCGGAAAACGTCGCCACGAGCCACGGAATCAGCCGGGCTGAGCAGGATCTGTGGGCGGTCCAGAGCCAGAACCGTGCCGAGGCGGCCATTGCCTCCGGTTTCTACGCCCGGGAGATCACGCCGTATACCCGCAAAGACGGGACCGTCGTCGAGCGCGACGATTCACCCCGCTCCGGCGTCACCCTCGAAGCCGTCAGCGCCTTGGAACCGGTCTTCCGCAAGGAAGGGACAGTGACTGCCGGCAACGCATGCCCGCTCAACGATGGCGCCGCCGCCGTGGTGGTCATGAGCGATTTCAGGGCCCGGGAACTTGGCCTCGAGCCGCTGGCACGCATCGTCTCTACAGGCGTCAGCGCCCTTTCCCCGGAACTCATGGGCATGGGACCGGTGGAGTCATCGCGCCGGGCGTTGGCCTTGGCGGGGCTGAGCATGGCAGACATTGACCTCGTGGAACTCAACGAGGCATTCGCCGTCCAGGTGGTGGCGAGCGCCCGTGAACTCGGCATCGATCCGGAGAAGCTCAACGTCCATGGCGGCGCCATCGCCCTTGGGCACCCCTTTGGCATGACGGGCGCCCGCATGACCACCACCTTGCTCAATGGCCTCCGCGAACGGGACGGCACCTTGGGATTGGCGACGCTGTGTGTCGGTGGTGGGCAGGGCATGGCGGTTGTCTTCGAGCGGCTGTCTTAGGCCCCCCGAAAAGGGTCTGTATACCCGTAGTGCCCCTGAAGACGGATCTTCAGGGGCACTACGCTGCATAAACCCGGGGAGGCTAGTCGTCGCCGCGCAGGATCGCCAGCAGGCGGATGATCTCCACGTACAGCCACACGAGCGTGACGGTCAGGCCGAAAGCGGCCGTCCAGGAGTATTTCTCCGGAGCGCCCTGCCGGACACCCTGCTCGATGCTCGTGAAGTCCATGACCAGTGAGAACGCGGCCAGGCCGATAGCCAGGATGCCGATGAAAACGCCCAACGGGATGCCGAAAATGTGCACGCTGCTGCTCAGGCCGAAAGGCGACTGGACGGCGCCGGTCCACACGAGGACCATGTTGATGACTGCGAAGACGAGGTAGCCGAGCATGGCGATCATGAAGAAGCGCACTGCCTTCGGCGTGGCGCGCACCTTGCCGCTCTTGAAGAGAGCCAACGTCACGCCGAACACCGCAAGGGTACCGATGACTGCCTGCAGGCCAACGCCTGGGAACATGCCATCCAGAAGGCGGGTCAGGCCTCCGAGGAACAAGCCCTCAAGGCCGGCGTAAGTCAGGATCAGTGCCGGGGACGGCTGCTTCTTGAAAGAGTTGACCATGCCCAAGGCGAAACCGCCCAGCGCACCGACAACCATGAGGAGGCTTGCCGTGCCGGGCGCAACGAACAACGTGACAGCTGCGCCGAGCAACAGCACCGCGAGGCAGGCCGCAGTCTTGACGATGACGTCGTCGAAAGTCATGCGGCCGGTCTCGGCCGGACCCGCTGCGGGCTGGTTGTACATCTGCTGCAGCTGATCGCTGGTCATCTGCGGTTGTGCCGCCCAGGCGGGCTGGCCGTACTGGTTCTGGCCGTACTGGGTTTGGCCGGGGACGCCGCCCGGAACCTGGCCGTACCGGTTCTGGCCGTGGGAGTAGCTTGGAACAGGCGGAGCCTGTGTGGCTCCACGGAAATTCTTTCCGTTGAAGATCGGGTTGCCGCCGAGTGCCATGGTGGGTGTCCTTCTTGCTTTGGGTGCGAAGTGATAGTTCACGCTACCAATTCCCACGCTTGGTCCGCACCGAAAGTTCCACCGCCGTCGATGCCGGCACCCTGCTTGTTGTGAGGGTGCCGGCATGTGCGGCTATCCGACGCCGAGGTACGCTTCCTTGACCGCCGGGTTGGCGAGCAGTTCCTTGCCGGTGCCCCTGTGCGTAATTGACCCGGTTTCAAGGACAAAAGCACGGTGTGCACGGGCGAGGGCCTGGTTGGCGTTTTGCTCCACCAGAAGCACCGTGGTGCCTTGGTTGTTGATCTCGGTGACAATCTTGAAGATCTGGCGGATGAACTGCGGAGCAAGCCCCATGGAAGGTTCGTCCAGAAGCAACAGCTTGGGATTGGACATCAGCGCCCGGCCGATCGCGAGCATCTGTTGTTCGCCACCGCTCATGGTGCCGCCAAACTGCTTGATACGCTCCTTCAACCGTGGAAACAGGTCGAAGACACGTTCCAAGTCTTCTGCCACCTTGGTCCGGTCCTTGCGGCCGTAGGAACCCATGTCAAGGTTCTCCTCCACCGTCATGCCAGGGAAGATTCCCCGCCCCTCCGGCGCTTGCGAAATACCTTGGACGACGCGGATGTGCGCCTTCATCCTGGTGATGTCCTGGCCGGCGAAGGTGATGGAGCCGGCCGAGGGAGCCAGCAATCCGGAGATGGTCCTCATGGTGGTGGTCTTGCCGGCACCATTGGCGCCGATGAGCGAGACGATTTCGCCCTCTTCCACGCTGAATGACATATCGGAAATTGCCTGGATCCGGCCGTAGTGGACGGATATGTTCTTCAGCTCAAGCAAGGTCATCTTCAGGCTCCCCGAGATAGGCGGAAATAACTTTCGGGTCATCGCGAATAATCTTGGGCAACGCATCCGCAATCTTTTTCCCGAACTCCAGGACCACAATCCGGTCGGTCACGCCCATGACCAACTTCATGTCGTGCTCAATCAGCAGAACCGTGTAGCCGTCGTCACGGATGGTCCGGATCAAGGCCATGAGTTCTTCTTTTTCCGCGGGATTGAACCCGGCGGCGGGCTCGTCCAGGCACAGGACCTTCGGGTCGGTAGCCAATGCCCGCGCGATTTCGAGGCGACGCTGATACCCATATGGAAGGTGCCGCGACAGGAAATGTGCATGATCAGCGATGCCAACGAACTCAAGCAATGCCATGCCGCGTTCAATGGCGGTTTTCTCTTCCCGGACGTGGGTGGGCAGACGCAGGAGTGCCCCGCCCACACTCGTGCGGTGGCGGGCATCGAGACCAACAACGACGTTTTCCAAAGCTGTCATCTCGCCAAAAAGGCGGATGTTCTGGAATGTCCTCGCCAAGCCCCGTCTGGTGATCCGGTGCTGCGGCAACCCGTTGAGCAGTTGTCCTTCCAGCAAGACCTTTCCGGACGTCGGCTTGTACACCCCCGTCATGGCATTGAAACACGTGGTTTTGCCGGCACCGTTAGGGCCGATCAAACCGAGGATTTCGCCTCGGTTGATATCGAACGTGACATTGTCCAAAGCCGTCAGGCCACCGAATTTGATCGTCAGGTCTTGGACCTGGACCAAGGCTTCGCCCACTTTGGTGACGATGTCCCTTTCGGGGGCCACCTTCTCGGCGACCTCGAGGTCCACGCCTTGTTCCTTGAGTGCCTCTACATCAATATCCGGTTCGATCGCTTCGCTCACTTGTCAGCCCCCTTTCCCGGTTCCAGAACGACTTTGCCCGAAGCAGGAATGTCGCCCAGGGCGCCCTTGAGTTTGTTGTAAGCCAAGCGTCCGTATGCGAGGAGGCTCTGGCGTGCCGGGAGAAGGCCACCGGGGCGGAAAATCATGATGACAACCAGCGCCGCGCCGAAGATCAGATACTTGAACTCGGCAATCGCGGTGAAACGGAGTGGAATATATGCCACCAACGCGCCGCCAAGAATCGCCCCGACCTTGTTTCCAGTGCCACCCATGACAACAGCCGCGACGAACAAGATGGATGTGGCGATGTCAAACTTCTGGTTGTTCACAAAGCCCACTTGGCCGGCAAACAAGGCACCCGAGAGTCCGCCTACAGAAGCACCGATCGCAAACGCCCACACCTTGTACTTGAATGTGGGCACGCCCATGATTTCCGCAGCGTCTTCATCCTCGCGGATGGCAATCCACGCGCGCCCCACCCGGCTGCGCTCGAGGTTTCCGGCGGCCAGGAGGACGAGGATGATGATAGTCAGCGTCAGCCAGTACCAGGGGGTTCCGTTCGAGTTCTGGAAGATTGTTTGCCCGCTCGAATCCGTTCCCGGAGGGTGGCCAACGTTCTGGAAGCCAACCTGGCCTTTCATCGCCGGAATGATAGTGGCCAAGATACGAACGATCTCACCGAAGCCGAGCGTGACGATAGCCAAGTAGTCGCCGCGGAGGCGAAGCGTAGGCACACCCAGGACCACGCCAAAGAACATGGCGACAGCCATCGCCAGCGGCAGCGTCCACAGGTAGGGAATGTGCACATACGGCGAATCCGGGCTGGTAAACATTGCAGCCGTGTAGGAACCCAGGGCAAAGAATGCCACATAGCCCAAGTCGAGGAGGCCCGCATAGCCGACCACCACGTTCAAGCCAACAGCCACCAGGGCATAAACAGACATTTGCGCGAGTGCGATTTGCCAATTGTTTCCCGGTTCCGTCGTGATCAACGGCGGATTGAGGATGGGAAGCAAATAGGCAATGACAACGACGACGATCAGGATCAGCCATTGTGTTTGGCGCGGGAGCGCATTCCATTTGTCGCTGAGCCCCGGGAACCAGCCTTTGCGGCGCCGCATCCTGGCTTCGCGGTCGGCAATCTCCTGTGCTGAGGCATCATCGGGAATAAGTGTGGGGCCGTCTGTTGTGCTCATGCCTTACTCTTTCCAAGCGAGCTACCCAAGACACCCTCGGGTCGCACAATCAATACCAACACCAGGACCACGAACGCGACAACGTCCGTCCATTGGGAACTCCCCAGGAGCACCTGGCCATAGTTGCCAATCAAACCGATCAGCAGGCCGCCCAGCAAAGCACCGCGCACATTGCCGATGCCTCCGAGGACGGCGGCGGCGAAGGCTTTGACGCCGAGGATGAATCCGCCGTTGTATTGCACGCCGGACGGGATCTTCATGACGTAGAACAAAGCAGCCGCTCCGGCCAAGATACCGCCGATGATAAAGGTGGTCACGATGATCTTTTCCTTGTTGACACCCATCAAGGTTGCGGTATCCGGGTCCTGTGCCACGGCACGGATGCCTCGGCCGGTCCGCGACCGCCTAATGAACTGATCGGTGGCGATCATGAGGATGATCGCGGCGATGACAATAACCACCTGCTGCGAATCGACGATGGTTCCGAAGACGTCGAAAATTGCGAGCGGCCGGAACATCGTCAGCGCAGCTTCCGGGCTCGGTCCGCGCCACCAGTAGATGGTGTACTGAATGGCGAAGGAAACACCGATGGCGGTAATCAGGAATGCCAGGCGAGGCGCCTTGCGCTGGCGCAAAGGTTTATAAGCCACCCGTTCCACGATCACTGCCATCAAGGCCGAGGCGATAATGGCGACGATGAGGGCGAGGACAAGGTTTCCCACGATGGCCCAGAAACCCAGCCGCGGAGCAGAGGGGCCGAAATTGAGGGCGCTGAGGGTAAAGAACACTCCGTAACAGCCCGTGATGAACACTTCGGAGTGGGCAAAGTTGATGAGGTTGAGAACGCCGTAGACGAGGGTATATCCGAGGGCAACCAAAGCGTAAATAGCCCCGAAGGTCAGCCCGTCAAAGGTGGAACTCCAGAAGTTCTGGGTAAATGAGTTTACGTCGAAGGTGATCCACGTGTCGTCCACGGGAACCGAGTGGAGCAGAGTGGGAATTACTTCACTGATCATGGCACTTCCTGATGTAATCAAAAGAAATGCTGGGGGTCGGCATGGATGCTAACCCCCAGCATTCATCTGGGCTCGGTGTTATTTTCCGATGACGCCGATGGGAACGATCTTGCCGTTCTCAACTTTGTAGCCGTAAACATCAGGCGTTGCCAGTTCGCCGGTTGAGTCCCACTTGTAGTGCTTCGACAGGCCATCTGCATCGTAGGACTTGACCCAGGAAAGGAGGTCCGCGCGGGACTGCTTGCCCTTGTCGATGCCCGAGAGCAGGACCGTGACGGCGTCGTAACCTTCAATGGAGTAGGTTCCGGGTTCCGCGTTGGCCAGTTTCTTGTACTCGCTCTCGAAGCTCGGGATCAGTTCGCCCGGGATGCAGGGGCAGGTGAAGTACGAGTTGGACGACGCATCGCCTGCCAGCTTGATGAACTGGTCATCCTTCACTCCATCCGGGCCCACGAAGGATCCGGTGAATCCCTTTGCAACCAGCTGCTGGTCGAAGGGTGCACCCTCTGCGTAGTAGCCGGCGTAGTAGACGGTGTCTGCCTTGGCGTTCATGATCTTGGAAATCACTGCCGAGAAGTCCTTCTGGCCAGTGACGACCTTGTCGGACCCCACCATCGCGGAGCCAAGAGCCTGGGACGTTGTGGTTCCCAGGCCGATGCCGTAGTCAGAGTCGTCCTGGACCAGGTAGACCTTCTTTGCCTGCAGCTTGTCCGTGAGGAACTTTGCTGCCGCCGGGCCCTGGACGGCGTCATTGCCGAGGGCGCGGAAGAAAGTGGTCCATCCGTTCTTGGTCAGGCTCGGGTTGGTAGCGGAAGGCGTGATGTGCACCAAGCCCTTCTGCTCGAAGATGTTGCCGGTGGCCTTGGACTCACCGGAGAACGGCAAGCCCACCACGCCGACGATGTCCGGCTCGGAAACAATCTGCGTGACAGGGCCTGTGGCCTTGTTCGGATCGCCTTCAGTGTCGAATTTCTTGAACTGGACCTGGCAGCCCGGGTTCGCGGCGTTGTGCTGGTTGATGGCCAGTTGGATGCCGTTGAAGATGTTGATACCCAACTGGGCGTTGGGTCCAGTCTCGGCACCGGCATAAGCAATGGTTGTCGTCGACGGACATGTTCCCTTGCCATCGCCTGCAGGCAAAACAGCTCCGGCAGGAACGTCGACTTTGGAAATCGCAGGGATATTGATCCTGCCGCCACCACCCGAGGTTTCGGTGCCGCTAGGGGCGGTCTGGTTCGCACAGCCCGCCACCAGCATGCCAAGGGTGGCCGCTGCTGCGATCGCCGAAATGACTTTCTTCCTGTACATAAATAGCCTCCGCGGTGCGTCTGATTCGTGGTCATTCGCCCGAAGTCACTTTCACTTCGAACATGTTCCATGAGAGTACTACCAAATATGTGTCCTAGAACACATATACGCAGGTCAGGATCTAATAACGGTGGATCTCCGTGCTGCCCCGGACAGCTCTTCGGATGAACGCGGGGTTAAATTCTTGTCACGGCACAGCTTGGCGCAAAGAAGGGGCCGGCACGGCCCGCAATTCGCGCGCGTGCCCCAGGTGGGACTCGAACCCACAACACGCGGATTTTAAGTCCGCTGCCTCTGCCAATTGGGCTACTGGGGCGCCCGGATAATGGTAACCCAGCGCACTCCCCCTCCTTGACCTCCTAGGGCGCTTGGAACGGCGCGGCGTAGCGAAAGGTTCCGCTGGCGCCGTCGGGCCATGCTTTGAGACGCAACAGCTGGAAATGGTCTCCCCACCCGGCGTCGGGGGCCATCACACCAAGCGCGCGTGCGGGAAGAAACCCGAAGCGGGGATAGTATCCGGTGCTTCCCAGCAGGGCGATGCCCGGCTCGCCGGCATCTTCGGCCCGTCGGGCGGTTTCCCGCAAGAGCGCGGATCCGATGCCACGCCGCTGCAGGTGCGGCTGGACGCTGATGGGGCCCAGTCCCAAAAGCCGGAGCTCCCCGACCCAGCCGCGGGTACTGATGACGTGGCCCACGATCTCACCGGCGATCTCTGCAACGATGCTGAATTCCGGCAGGTACTCATCGCAGTCGAAGAGTTCCCGCAGCAGCCTTACTTCGGCCGGGACTCCTTCACCGGGCAACCCGGTGACCGGGCTGGTTGAAAAGGCGGCAGCCGTGAGCGCAAGCACGGACTCGCGGTCCGCCTCCCTCTCCGTTCGCAGCACCACACCTTGGCCCAGCAGTCGAAGCACTTCCATGGCGTGCCCTCGCTCGGCCGATGGAACCAACAGGTGGTCGTGATGGAACCCGGCCAGGACGTTGCAACTGATCCCGGCTGCCGTGAGGGCGGAGCTGACGGCCGCGGTGAGCCCCACAGCGTCCAACGCAGAGTGGATTTGAAGAGTGATCCACGCCGCCACAAAGTCGTAGGACAGTCCCAGGCGTCCGGCTTCCTCGCGGTGCAGGACCACCGTGAGGCCTTCCGCTTCGCGGACAGCGGCTTCGATATTGCCCTCAAGCGGTTTGCCGTGCGGCCACAACGCGTACACGTAGTCACCGTCCCGAAGCACGGGATGCATGGATGTCAGGAGGGTCGTAAGATCGCTTTCGCCAGCCATGCTGCAAGTCTAGGACCCGCCGTCGCGGACCATAACGCCCCAGCCGCCGCGGACAGGAGCCGGGAGTAAAACGACGACGGCGGCCGCCTCCGCGTGGGAGACGGCCGCCGTCGGCGGGACTGCTTGGGTGCTGCTACTTGGCGTCGGCCGTGACCGGAGCCTTGGCTTCGGCGGGCTCAGCCGCCGGCGCGGGTGCGGCGGCCGGCTTGGGAGCCGGGGTTGCCGCGGCCACGAAGGCTCCACGCGGGTTGTCGAGGTCGAGCAGCTGGGTGGTGTCCCGGCCCATGGTCATGCCCAGGAGCCAGTTGAAGATCACGCGGACCTTGCGCTCACCGGTGGGGATGGCCAGGCCGTGGTAGCCGCGGTGGGCCAGCCAGGCGAGTCCGCCCTTGAGGCCGATACGGCCCAGAAGGTTGATGTTGGCAACGCCCTTCCATTCGCCGAAGCCGGCAACCGCACCGAGGTTCTTGTGCTTGTAGTCGCCCATGGGCTTGTCCCAGCGGGATGCCCACAGGTTCTTGGCGAGGCGCTTGGCCTGGCGCAGTGCGTGCTGGGCGTTCGGGACGCAGGTGCCGTCCGGCAGGCCGCTGCCCGTGAGGTCCGGAACGGCAGCGATATCGCCAGCGGCCCAGGCGTTGTCGATGATGCCTTCGTCGCCGGCAATGCGGAGGTCCGGAAGGACACGGACACGTCCGCGCGGCTCGAGCGGGAAGTCAGTGGAACGGATCATCGGGTTGGCCTGCACGCCTGCAGTCCACACGAGGGTGTCGGCTTCGAACTCCTGGGCAGGGGTCTTGTCCGGCAGGTTGATGAGCTTGAGGCTACCCTCTGCGTTGTCCAGGGAGGTGTTGAGCAGGACCTCGATGCCGCGGCTGCGCAGGTGTTCAACAACCCACTCGGCCTGGGCTGCGGTGACCTCGGGCATGATGCGGCCCATGGCTTCGACCAGAACGAAGCGGACTTCTTCCTGGCGGATGCGCGAGTTGTTCTTGACGGCGGCGCGGGCGAGGTCTTCCATCTCGGTGATGCACTCAATACCGGCGAAACCGCCACCCACGACAACGAAGGTCAGGGCTTTGGCGCGCTCGGCGGCGTCCGTCATGGTGGAGGCGACCTCGATGCGCTCAAGGACCTTGTTTCGCAGGGCGACCGCTTCTTCGATGGTCTTCAGGCCGATGCCTTCGTCCGCGAGTCCCTTGATGGGGAAGGTGCGGGTAATGGCGCCGGCGGCAACCACGACGTCGAAGTAGGGGATCTCGAAAGGCTCTCCACCGTCGGCCGGAGCAACAACGGCGGTGCGGTTTTTGTGGTCGATGCTGGTAACGCGGCCCTGGATGAGTTCCGTCTGCTTGAGGTGCTGGCGGTGCGAGACGACGGCGTGGCGTGCCTCGATGTTGCCGCCGGCCACCTCGGGGAGGAAGGGCTGGTAGGTCATGTAGGGAAGGGGATCAACGACGGTGACGATTCCGCCGGCGTTCGCGATCTTCTTCTGCAGCTTGAGTGCTACGTACAGGCCGACGTATCCGCCGCCGACAACGAGAACACGGGGACGGTCAATGAGCTCAGGGGTGGTTGCCATAACAATAGAGTACAGCACCTTGTGAAAATCTTCACTAACTATTTCCCCGAAGCTACGCACGGGCGTCGGAGGCTATTTCGGGCCGCTCGGTTCCACGATGTCCACCACGCCGGTAGCGGGCTCGTCGGGCAGTTCCGGGGAGGTCCGGTAGGCACGCCTTAATTGCACGGAGGCGCCCGCAACGATCGCCACGAAAAGCGAACCAAAGCCGATGACCACAGCCGCAGGAATCGCCGTGTCGGACTGCGAGGGTGCCTTGGCCGCCGGAACTGTGGGATCGGCCAAGGTGGCCGCGGGGATGCTCGGTTTGGACGTTGGCTGAGGTGTAGGGCTGCTGAGGTCCCCGCGCCGATGGACCCGGATCCAGTCCGCAATGGATCCCAGCGGATTGCTCGTCACCTCGGGCACATCGGCTTTCAGGGCCGCCTCGGCGTTGAGGATGCCGTAGCCGTAGATGGGGTCCTTGCCGGGCGCCCCTGCATCCTCGGCCGTGGACACGATCCTGTTGATGACCTGATTGGCGCTCATATCCGGCCATTTCGAGCGGATGAGGGCCGCGACGCCGGAGACAATCGGCGCCGAGCCGGACGTGCCCGCCCAATCTTCATAGCTCCCCCCGGGCAGGCCACCCACCAGCTTTTCCGCGGGCGCCGAGACGCCGATGCTGATTCCCTGCGAGGAAGCGTCGACGCTGGCCGCGCGGTTCCGGTCGAGTCCTGCCACGGTCAGTACGCCCGGAATCGTGGCGGGCGCGCCCACCTGGACATTTCCACCGATCCGGTTGCCCGCCGCGGCGACGATCACCACGTCCTTTTGTTCGGCATAGAGGAACGCCGCGTCCCAGCTTTGGGGCCAATCAGGGGAGGTGCTGCCGAGGGAAATATTGATGACCTTGGCGCCGTTGTCCACTGCCCATCGGACAGCTGCGGGGATCTGTTCCTGGTCCGTCTTGCCCGCGGGATTCGGCGAACCGAGCCAGGCGGAAACAGCCAAGATCTGGGCCTCGGGGGCGACGCCGACGATTCCGTCGGGGCCGACACTGGAACCGGGCGAGGGAGACGACGCCGGCGACGGAGGCCCTGACGGGCTGGGCGAAGCGTGTCCACGCCCTGCCAGGAGCGTGGCCACGAGGGTCCCGTGCTCAGGCTTGGCCCCGATACTCTTCTGTCCGTTCGGATCTCCCGCACCCGATGCGTCGGTTCCCCCGACTACCACGCCCTTGAGGTCAGGGTGTTGCCCGTCCACCCCGCTGTCGATGATGGCCACTTTCACCCCCGCGCCCTTGGACACCTGCCAGGCTGCGGAAATGCCGTACTCGTTGAGCCAGTATTCCTTGTCCCGCCAAGAGTCGGCGAACGCCGAAGGCGCAGTCAGCAGGGCCCCTGCAAGGCTTCCCCCGGCCAGCATGGCGGCCAGGGCGGCCGATGCTGTCCGGCGGCGCCAACCGTGTGGCAACGTCATCAGCGAATACCCACTCTTACCGAGTACTCGGCATACTCAGAATACTCAGCGCGATGCCGTCGAGGATATCGTGCTCGCTGGAGGTGGCAGCAGTGATGGAGCCCCCTCCGAGCTCAGCCAAGCGCTGGAGGATTCGGCGCCAGACGAGGGCTCCGGCTCCGATGACGTCAACGCGCCCCGGATGCATGTAGGGCAGCCGGGCACGCTCTTCGCGGCTCAGTTCCAACAGGCTTGTGGCGGCGTCGCTGATGGTCTCCAGGTCCAGGCTGGCACCGTGGATGAGTGCGGGATCGTACTCGTTCAAGCCCAGGGCATGTGCCGTGATGGTGGTGATGGAGCCGGCAACTCCCACGACGGCGGTGGCCCGCTCCAGCGGGACCGTACGGGCTACGAGGTCAATGGCTGCGTCGACGTCGGCTTCCGCTGCGGCGATCTGCTCCGGCGTCGGAGGATCGCTGCGGAGGTGCCGTTCGGTCAGCCGCACGCAGCCAATGTCGACGGATTTGGCGGCAATCACGCCGTCGGAGTCTCCGAGGACGAACTCGGTGCTCCCGCCGCCAAGGTCCACCACAAGCACCGGGTCCTTGCCGCGCGAAGGCAGCACGCTGCTTGCACCGGCGAAGGAAAGGGCTGCTTCTTCATCGCCGGAAATGACCTCGGGTTCGACGCCGAGCAGCTCACGGATCCCGTCAACAAAGACGTCCCGGTTGCGGGCGTCGCGGCTGGCAGAGGTCGCCACGAAACGGACGCCCCGGGCACCATGATGGCGGATCAGCCCGGCGTAGTCGGCGGTTGCCGCGAAGGTGCGTTCGAGCGCCTCCGGGGCAAGTTCGCCTGTAGCGTCTACACCCTGGCCGAGGCGCACCACGCGCATCTCGCGGACAACGTCCCGCAAGGGAGACCCCGCGTCAGCGCCGTTGGAATCCGCGATCAGGAGGCGAATCGAATTGGTGCCGCAATCGATGGCAGCTACCCGGTTCATACGTTGAGCTCCCCTGCGGCTGGCTCTCCCGATGGCTCTGTTGCGTGGGAGGACTTGGATTTGCGGACGGGGGCGGGACGGCCCACGATGTCCGGCAAGCCCTGCGGTCCGTGGCGGCTGAGGTCCCTGGACGGGGCCTCCCCCGCACTGTCCCACGCGCCGTCGCAATAGCAGCGGTCCGCGGTCCACCATTCGCTGATCGCCTCGATGGCCTCGTCGCCGAGCGGATTGATCCCGGGACCGGCTGCCAGGGACTGGCCGACCAGCACGTGCAGGCATTTGACGCGGGTGGGCATGCCGCCGGCCGACACTCCGGCGATCTCCGGAACATCCCCTGTACCGGCACGTCCGGCAATCTCGTCACGCGCCCGGAGATAGGCTTCGTGGGCGCTCCTGTAAGCCGCAGCCAAAGGCTCGTCAGCCGTGAGCCGCTCGTTCATCTCATTCATGAGCCCGCCGGCTTCCAACCGCGACACGGCGGCGGTGATGACGGGGTGCGTCAAGTAGAACGTCGTGGGAAACGGGGTGCCGTTGCTCAAGCGCGGAGCGGTTGCAGCGACCAGCGGGTTGCCGCAGACGCAGCGCGCCGGGATTTCGACGACGTCGCGCACCGGCCGTCCGAGCTGGCGGCTGAGGATTTCGAGATCATGTGCTGATGGCTTGCGGGATTCCTGCGATGCAGGTGCCGAGTTGTCTTCCACTGGCGCTGCCATCCTTCCTGCCCTTTTTTGCCGCTCCCATCAGGGCGCGACGGCGGCGGGCACCGCGTCTAGTCTGTTGCCGAGCGCCTGATGGATTCCCACAGGCCGTCCACCCATGGCAGGTTGGACGGGCTTCCGGAAGCTCCTGAACTGGTGCTCCCACCCGGCGTGCCGGCGGGAACATCTCCACCAAACACCCAGTAGCCAGCTTCACCCGGCATAACCATGTTAATGCGGTCCCGGGCTTGTTGTTTCACGTAGTTCGGGTCCTGCCACCGCGTGATCTGCTTCTGGAGGCTGGCCTGCTCGGCCTGTTTGCTCGCGATGTCGGCTTCCAGGCCGGAGATTTCCGCCTTTTTCTCCAACCAGATCTTGACCGTCGGCGCGAGCATGATGGTGATCGCTATCATCACCACGGCCAGGGCAAGCATGCGGCCGGAGAACGCCTTCGCGGGCACGGGTCGCGCGCTGTGGTCCTTCTCGGGGTGGGCGGAGCCCGCACCCGACGTTTTGTTGGATGCCTTGCCGACAACCGGGGTGTTGCCCGGCCCGCCCGGAAGCGAACGTCCCGATTTCGCGGCAGAACCAGTCTTGGAGCCAGGCTGGCCCTTGCTTTGGGTGCTGCCTTCGGCTTTGGAATTGGACGGCGCCCTGGACCCGACTTGAACTTGGGTCTCTTGCTGGGCGGTTGCCTTGCGGGACTCGCCGAAGTCGGCACGGATGACATGGCCGCCGTCGGGGTTCTTTTGGGGCGAGCGGCCCAGGGCATCTGCCCGTGGGACCTTGGGGCGGCGGGTGGCCATGACACTCCTGTAATGCCTGGTGCTTGCCTGGCGGGTTGCTGCGCGTTGCGTGCCTCACGGAGCCTGCGGTTTGCCCGAAGTGCTCGCACATTTCGTTAAACAGAACCGGTGGCTATGGTCTTTCCACCATAGCCACCGGTCAGCTGTTTCAGCGGATACTAGCCCTTGAAACGCGGGAAGGCGCTGCGGCCGGCGTAGCGAGCGGCGTCGTCGAGTTCCTCTTCGATGCGCAGGAGCTGGTTGTACTTGGCGACGCGCTCGGAGCGGGCCGGGGCACCGGTCTTGATCTGGCCCGCGTTGGTGGCAACGGCGATGTCAGCAATGGTGGTGTCCTCGGTTTCGCCGGAGCGGTGCGAGGTGATGGTGGTGTAACCGGAGCGCTGGGCCAGGGAAACGGCGTCCAGGGTTTCGGTCAGGGAACCGATCTGGTTGACCTTGACGAGCAGGGAGTTGGCAGTGGCGGCGTCGATGCCCTGCTGCAGGCGGACCGGGTTGGTGACGAAGAGGTCGTCGCCAACCAGCTGGACCTTGTCGCCGATCGTCTCGGTGAGGGTCTTCCAGCCTTCCCAGTCGTTTTCGTCCAGCGGGTCTTCAATCGAGACCAGCGGGTAGTCCGCGACGAGTTCGGCATAATAGGCGCTCATCTCGGTGGCCGAGAGTGCCTTGCCTTCGAACTGGTAGGCGCCGTCCTTGTAGAACTCGGAGGAGGCGACGTCCAGCGCGAGGGCGATGTCCTTGCCCGGGGTGTAGCCGGCGTTCTTGATGGCTTCCTGGATCAGGTCCAGTGCGGCGCGGTTGGACGGCAGGTTCGGCGCGAAGCCGCCTTCGTCGCCGAGACCGGTGGAGAGGCCCTTGGCCTGCAGGACGGACTTGAGGTTGTGGTAGACCTCAACGCCCCAGCGCAGGCCTTCGGAGAAGGTCTCGGCGCCGATGGGGGCGATCATGAATTCCTGGATGTCGACGTCGGAGTCGGCGTGGGAGCCACCGTTGAGGATGTTCATCAGCGGGACGGGCAGGACGTGGGCGTTCGGGCCGCCCAGGTACTTGTACAGCGGCAGGTCCGCGGAGGCGGCGGCTGCGTTGGCTACGGCGAGGGAAACACCGAGGATGGCGTTCGCGCCGAGCTTGCCCTTGTTCGGGGTGCCGTCGAGGTCGATCATGGCCTGGTCGATGCTGCGCTGGTCCGTGGCGTCGAAGCCGATCAGGGCCGGGGCGATTTCGTCGATGACCGCGTCAACGGCCTTCTGGACGCCCTTGCCGAGGTAACGGCCCTTGTCGCCGTCGCGCAGTTCAACGGCTTCGTGCTCGCCGGTGGAAGCACCGGAGGGAACTGCCGCGCGGCCGATCTGGCCATCGGAAAGCAGAACTTCAACTTCTACTGTCGGGTTTCCGCGGGAATCAAGGATCTCGCGGGCGTGGATGGCATCGATAAGCGCCATGGACTGCTCCTTATGGTGAAGCGATTTACTGGGAATCTTGAGGGAAATTCTCGACGTCCTCGTCGCCACTAGCCTAGTCGAGACAGGCCAACGTTACGGAACAGCGTCGGGCTCCTCACGTTTTGTGGCTTCGCCGTCCCGCCCCTGGTAGCGGCGGACGGCACCGCGCAAGGCCCTTTCGGCGTCGAAACCCTTCTCCCGCGAGCCCGCGACGACGGCAAGCAGCAAGTCTCCAAGCGCAGCTTCGGAGTCGGGAACCTCCACCGCCGCGACTGGACGGCTGCTGCGTTCCGGGCCGCCCGCGCGCTCCGCGCGCTCGGCACGGTCAAGCGACTTTTGCGCGAGCGCGAGGGCAGGAAGGTGGGGTGGAATGCCTTCGAAGGGATCCGAACGCCCGGGTTTTTCGGCCTTCTTCACGGCATCCCACTTTTCGACGATCTCCTCCACGGTGGCCGGGAAGGAATCCTGCAAGGATCCGTCCGGCTTGAAGACATGCGGATTGCGCCGCACCATCTTCTCTGTGATGGTGCGGGCGACGTCGTCGAAGGTGAACTGTCCTTGCTCCTCGGCGAGCCGGGCGTGGAGTACCACTTGAAGCAGCACGTCGCCCAGCTCGCCGCGGAGTTCGTCGGCAGTATCGGAACCGGACGCACCGGCTTCGATCGAATCGACCACTTCGTACGCTTCCTCGATCAGGTACTCGACGAGCGATTCGTGGGTCAACGCACCCATCCACGGACAGTGCTCGCGCAAAGAGGCAATTCTCCCCAGCAGCTCCCCAACCTCGCAAGCTCGGCCGGGGACCCCGGCTGCCGTTGGCCCACCGAGCACTGTCATGGGACTTTCAGAGGCTGCGCCTGCGGGAGTTTGTTTAGCCAAGGTTGGCGTAGGCGTCGTTGATGTACTCCACCAACGCTTCTTTTTCGTCCAACGGCAGGAACGAGGACTCGGCAGCGTTGAGGGTCAGTTCGAGGAGGTCGTCGAGGTCGTAGTCGAAGGTCTCCACGAGAAGCTCGAATTCATCGGTCAGCGTCACGCCGCTCATGAGCCGGTTGTCCGTGTTGATGGTGACGTTGAAGCCCAGCTGGTACAGCATGTCCAGCGGGTGGTTCTCGATGCCTTCGCCGAAGTTCGCGATTGCGCCGGTCTGCAGGTTGGACGAGGGGCAGATCTCCAGCGCGATTCCGCGGTCGCGGACCCAGCCGGCCACCTCACCCAAGGTGACCATGCCAACGGTGTCCTCGGCGTCGTCGTCGGCTTCTTCGCCCTCGGCATCCTCGAATTCAACGGTGATGTCCTCGGCGATGCGCACGCCGTGGCCCAAGCGCAGGGCACGGCCGTCCACGAGGGCGGACTGGATGCTGTCCAGGCCCGCGGCTTCGCCGGCGTGGACGGTAGCCGGAAAATTGTGCTCGGCCAGGTAGGTGAAGGCGTCCTTGAAACGGGAAGGCAGGAAGCCGTCTTCGGCTCCGGCGATGTCGAAGCCGACAGCACCGTTGTAGCGGTGTCGTACGGCGAGTTCGGCAATTTCCTGGCCGCGGTCCGTGTGCCGCATCGCCGTGATGAGCTGGCCCACCTGGATCTGGCGGCCGGACTCCTCAACGGCGTCGACGCCGGCGTCGAGCCCTTCCTGGACCGCGTCCACAACCTCGTCGAGGGTGAGGCCCTTCTGCAGGTGCTGTTCAGGTGCCCAACGGATCTCGCCGTAGACGACGCCGTCGTCAGCCAGGTCCTCAACGAACTCCTTGGCGACGCGCGCCAGGCCTTCTTTGGTCTGCATGACAGCGATCGTGTGGTCGAAGGTTTCAAGGTATCGGACCAAAGAACCGGAGTCCGCGGACTCACGGAACCATTGGCCCAGCGCTACGGGATCCGTGGAAGGCAAGGTGTGGCCGACGGCCTCCGCCAGCTCGATGATGGTGGCCGGGCGCAGTCCCCCGTCCAAGTGGTCGTGAAGGGAAACCTTCGGCAGGCTCTTCAGGTCGAAGTCAAGGGCAGGGGCGGCATCAACAATGGGCTCAGTCACCACTCAACTCTAGGGGGACGGAAGAAGCTTAGCCAGCAGGGTTTGAGCGGTCGACGCCGGCCGTCGCGTTAACCGCGGTGGCTGCGTCGGCTGCGGCTGCTTCCGCGGAAGCTGCCTCCCTCTTCTCGCCGTCCTTCTTTTCGAGGTGCTTGTGCCACCAACGCAAGGTGTGGTCCACAATGACGCCGAGCACCACGGCGAATGCCACGGCAATCCCGACGCCCAGGAGCGGGTTGTTGTGCACCCAGTGGCCGGCAAGGGATCCAACGCCGATCGAATAGCCTACCCAGGTGAAGCAGGCGAAGGCATCCAGCCAGAAGAAGGTCTTGTGTCGGAATCCAGTCTGTCCGGCGACGTAGTTCACCGCCACACGGCCCCAGGGTATGTACCGGGCGGTGAAGATGAGGACTGCGCCGCGCTTGTCCAGCTCGTAGTGTGCCCAGGCGAACATCTTCTGGACCTTCGGCTTGCGCATCCATTTCCAGCGGTCCAAGCCGATCTTGCGGCCCAGCATGTAGGCCGTGTTGTCGCCGGCCATAGCACCGACCAAGGCCGTAGCGCCGAGGAGCCACAGATTGGGCTCGCCCCGGTGCATTGCCAAAGCCGAGAGCCCGACAATCGCGGTCTCACTGGGAAGGATCGTGGCAAAGCCGTCGATGAAAAAGAAAACCAGGAGCACCGGGTAGATCCACGGTTGCCCGGCGGCATGCTCGAGCATGTGGTTCATGAATTCCACGCAGGCATTGCTCCTCAAGGAAAGTCACACGGTTGCGTGACACAGATCGCTATCCAGTGTCCCACGGCCGGAGCGTCGTTCGCTACGCCCCAGCCGCGGAGAACACAATTTAAGGCTAGCTCCAAAGGTGGAATGGAAGCATCCCCCCGTGGAGGGATCTTCCGGAGCCAAGCGGGTCATACTCAAGGAGGAGATCCGCCACCTTGGCTCCGCCTCGCTATATTCCGCCTCGCTATATGACGGGTTCCTCTTCGGGCTCTCCGGTTTCTTCGTCCTCTTCGGTGGCGGGCGTGGCACCGCGGACTTTGCTGATGACCCGGTCCACGATGATTCCCAGGATGACGGCCGCGATGATCGCGATGATCGCTCCGAGCAGGTGGTTGTGTTCGAACCACTGGCCGAAGAACAAACCGATAGCCACCGAGTAACTGGCCCACAGAACGGCAGACATAGCCGTGAGTGCCACGAACATGCCGTGCGAGAAATGGGTTGCACCGGCTGTGAGGTTGACCGCCACCCGGCCGATGGGGATGAACCGGGCCACCATGATCAGAGACGCTGCCCGGCGTCGAAGTTCCCGCCCAGCCCAACGGAAGGCGCCCTGCATCCTTTGGGAACGCATCCACCGCCAGCGGCGAACACCTATCTTGCGGCCGATCAAGTAGGCGATGTTGTCGCCCGTGAAAGCCCCGAGGGCGCCCACGAGGATCAGCAGCCATGCGTTAGGTACCCCTGCGGTCGCGGAGACGGCCGCGAGTCCCACCACCACCGACTCGCTGGGAATGGGCGGGAAGAATCCGTCGATCACGCAGCAGGCAAGCACGAGAAGCAAAACCCAGGGCTGCCCGGCTGCCGCGAGGATGAAGTCGTTGATGGCTTGCACGGTCTTCCTAACGAATGGCCGCAGGGATTGTCTCCCGGGCATCCCAAAAATGCCCGGGAGACCAGCCTAGGAGATCCGGTCGATGATGAGCCGCTGCGCGGGCCGTGAGCCTTCCGGCGCGATGAGTACGGCTCCTTCCAAGGCTTCCTTGGCCCTTTCGAACTTCTCCGGGGTGTCGGTCAGGAGGGTCATGAGTGGCTCCCCCGCCCGGACCAAGGCACCCGGTTTGGCGTGCATCCGCACCCCTGCACCGGCCTGGACGACGTCCTCCTTCCGGGCACGTCCGGAGCCGAGGCGCCACGCCGCCACGCCCACGGACAAAGCGTCGAGCTCCACCAGGACGCCGTCGGCCGGCGCCGGGATGACCTCGGATTCCTTGGCCACCGGCAGTGCGGCACGCGGATCGCCGCCTTGGGCTTCGATCATGCGGTTCCAGACGTCCATCGCGCGGCCGTCCTTGAGGGCGGCCGCGGGGTCGGCGTCGTGCACTCCGGCGCAGGCAAGCATCTCCTCGGCGAGCCTGATGGTCAGCTCGACGACGTCTTCCGGGCCGCCGCCCGCAAGCACCTCCACCGATTCCTCCACCTCGATTGCATTGCCCGCAGTCAAGCCCAGCGGGGTGCCCATGTTGGTCAGGAGGGCCACCGTATTGACGCCCGCGTCCTTGCCCAGGGCCACCATGGTTTCGGCCAGCTCGCGGGCACGGGCTTCATCCTTCATGAACGCGCCGGAACCCACCTTCACGTCGAGCACCAGGGACCCCGTGCCCTCGGCGATCTTCTTGCTCATGATGGACGAGGCAATCAGGGGAATGGCTTCCACCGTGCCCGTGACGTCGCGCAGGGCATAGAGCTTCTTGTCCGCCGGCGCCAAACCCGTGCCGGCGGCGCAGATGACGGCACCAACGTCCTGCAGCTGGGCCAGGATTTCCTCGTTGCTCAGGTTCGCCCGCCAACCTGGGATTGCTTCGAGCTTGTCGAGGGTGCCTCCCGTGTGGCCCAGTCCCCTGCCGGAAAGCTGGGGAACCGCCACTCCAAAGACCGCCACCAACGGCGCCAGCGGAAGCGTGATTTTGTCCCCGACACCCCCGGTGGAGTGTTTGTCCGTGGTGGCTTTCATGCCGCCGTCGGGACGCCGGAGGCTGGAGAAGTCCATCCGCTCGCCCGAGGCGATCATCGCCTCGGTCCAGCGTGAGATTTCGGCGCGGTCCATCCCGTTGAGCAGGATCGCCATGTTCAGGGCCGCCATCTGCTCGTCGGCAATGACGCCGCGGGTGTAGGCATCGATGGTCCAGTCAATCTGTTCCGGGCTCAGGGTGCCCTTGTCCCGCTTGATGCTGATGATCTGGACGGCATCAAACGCTTCAGTCTGTGTCACCGGTTCTCCTCCAGGTTGTCGGGACCGAAGGCATCCGGCAGCACTTGGTCCATGGTCTTGATGCCTTGCGTTGTCATGAGTTGCATGCCGGGTGCCCGGAATTCATACAGCAATTGCCTGCAACGGCCACACGGCATGAGGACATTGCCCTTGGCGTCGACGCAATAGAACGCCCGTAATCTGCCGCCGCCACCCATATGGAGGTCTCCCACCAAGGCGCACTCGGCGCACAATGTGAGTCCGTAGCTGGCGTTCTCGACGTTGCAGCCGCTGACGATCCGCCCGTCCTCGGTGAGGGCAGCGGCCCCCACCGGGAACTTCGAATACGGAGCGTAGGCCTTCCCCATGGCGGCGACCGCGGCGGCCTCGAGGGCCGCCCAGTCCACTTCGGTATCCGTGACCGCCACGGTCAGCCCTTGACGTACGGTATGCCGCTAGCCGCCGGCGGCCGGGACCTGCCCACCAATCCAGCGACGGCGAAGACCGTCAAGGCGTAAGGCAGCATGGCCATGAACTGGCTCGGCACGGGCGATCCGATGATGGTGATGACGCTCTGGAGGTTGTCCGCGAAACCGAAAAGCAACGCGGCCAGGAAGGCGCCGATCGGGTTCCAGCGCCCGAAGATCAGCGCCGCCAGGGCGATGTACCCGCGGCCCCCGGACATGTCCTTGCTGAACGCGTCCACGGATACCAGCGTGAAGAACGAGCCGCCAATGCCCGCGATCGCACCGCCCATGAGGACGTTCCAGAAACGGGTCCGGTTGACGTTGATGCCCACGGTGTCGGCCGCCTGCGGGTGCTCGCCGACGGCCCGCACGCGCAGTCCCCACTTCGTGTGGAACAAGCCGAGGTAGACCACGATCACGGCGATGTACATCAAATAGCCCACGAGGGACTGGTGGAACAGGATGGGGCCGATGACGGGGATATCGGACAGGAAGGGAATGTCCACCGGAGGCAAGCGCCCAGGCTTGTTGAGCCCATCCGGGTCGGCCGTCAGCAGCGTCGAGAAGAGGAAGCTCGTCAGTCCACTGATGAGGACGTTGAGAACGACGCCGACGATGATCTGGTTGACGAGGTACTTGATGCTGACCACGGCCAGGACCAAGGAAACCAGCGCTCCGGCGACGGCGGCCGCGACCAGCCCGGCGTAGACATTGTGCGTCACCGTGGCAACAACGGCCGCGGAAAACGCTCCCAGGAGGAGCTGCCCTTCAATGGCAATGTTGACCACACCGACGCGTTCGCACAGGACGCCGGAAAGGGATCCGAAGACCAGGGGCACGGCCAAGGTTACGGATCCTGCGATCAGTCCGGCGAGGGAGATCGACGGCTCATCGCCGTTTCCGCCGGCCACGATCCAGACCATGAACCCGATGAGGAACACTGCGGCAAACGTACCGCCCACCCAGCGGGGCGTGGCCTTCTTCGCCTGGGTGAGGTACACCGTGTAGCCGGCCAGGCCCAGGAGAATCACCGAAGCGATCCAGCCAATGGCCGCGGAAGGAAGCGTGATCTTGGAAACCTTCGCCACTCCCAGCGCGGCCAGGCCGAGGACCACCACGGCGGCGACGGTGGACGGGGGCAACCAACCCGGTACCGTTCCTGAACCCGACACTGCGCCTGAACCTGATGCCAGGCCCGAACGACGGCGGACGAACCACAGGTATCCGAGTCCGACGGAAAGCAGGAGGGCGAGGACGAACGTGACCAACGCGGCAACACTCGAGGCGGCTTCATTGGCCGCCTCGGCAATGCCGAAGCCTGCCGATTTCGAATTGGACATGAACCCGAACAGCACGGTTCCCAGGATTGCGAGCAGGGATAGCCCGATTCCGGCCTTCCAGCTCACCAGTTCGGTGGCAGCCGTTTTTCCGGGGCTCGCTGGGGCGCTACCGGCGGGTGTGCCACCGCCGGGCTGA
Organism: Arthrobacter sp. 05L417; assembly: GCF_056397865.1. NCBI lineage: Bacteria > Bacillati > Actinomycetota > Actinomycetes > Micrococcales > Micrococcaceae > Arthrobacter > Arthrobacter sp. 05L417. The sequence goes on along the minus strand of NZ_JBFTOG010000003.1, from coordinate 149,963 downwards.
GTTGTGGTGGTGCTCATGCTGTTGCAGCTCCGCTCTCGATTTTTCCGGAGGGGATGGTTCCGGAGCCGGGGCCGCCAGTGGCCTTCTTCTTTTTCCGCGGGTTCAGTCCGAAGATCGCGCGCACCAGCGGCGGTGCCGCAATGAAGAGGACGATCAAGGACTGGATGACCAAAACGATGTCGATGGGGGTCTGGGTCTCAGCCTGCATCGCGACGCCTCCCGCACGGAACGCGCCGAACAGAAGCCCTGCGAAGAAGGTTCCCCACGGCGTCGAACGCCCCAGCAAGGCGACGGTAATGGCATCGAATCCGATGGAGGCCGCGACGCCTCCGGAGAGGTATTTCTCCGTTCCGGATACCTGCGCAATGCCGGCCAGGCCTGCAAGCGCCCCCGCAATCGCCATCACGAGGATCACGGCGCGGGGAACGTTGATTCCAGCGGTGCGTGCCGCGCTCTGGTTGGCGCCCACGGCCCGGAATTCAAAGCCGAGCGTGGAGCGCTTCAGGAGCCACCAGACGAAAACCGTTGCCAGCACTGCCAGGAGGAAGCCGGCATGGAGCCTGAACTGCGGCCCGAGCAACTCCGGGAACAGTGCCGACTGGTCCAGGAAGGGCGAGATCGGGTTGGTCGAACCCTTGCGCTGGAATGCAGGGGTGGTCAGGAGGAACAGGAGCAGGAAGTTCGCGATGTAGTTCAGCATGATGGTCACGATGACCTCATGCGCACCGGTCCGGGCCTTGAGGAGGCCGACGACGCCTCCCCACACCGCGCCGCCGATGAATCCGGCAACGATGACGAGCAGCAAGTGAACCAGGAACGGCAAGTGCCAAGTGAATCCTACGTAGGCGCCGAACAGGGCGCCAAAGATGATTTGGCCTTGCGCACCGATGTTGAACAGTCCCGCGCGGAAGGCCAAGGCCACGCCGAGTCCTGCCAGGATCAGCGGCGTGGACACCGTCAGGGTTTCAGTGATCGGGTACAGCTGGGCTGCGGCGTCGGCCCCGGCCCAGTTGAATATCGAACCCTGGACGAGTGCCACATAGGGCCTGAAGACCTCGGTGAGCATGTCCCCCGGCTGCGCGAAGAAATAGCCTGCCGTTTCAGCCACTTTGGGATTCGTCACGGCCATCAGGATTCCGCCGAGCACAATCGCGAGGATCACGGACAACACCGAGACCATGGCGTTTCCGGTCACGATCTGCCGGAAGACCGAGCCACCGGGGGCGTGGGGGATCTGTCCGCCTTGGCTGGTAGCCGGGATGACTGACGGGGCCATTGCACCGTCTGCCGTGTCCAGCGCGACATCGAGGACGACCTCGTCATTCAAAGTTTCCGGGCGCTCCGGCTCGACCTCGTTTTCCTGTCGAGGGGTGTTGGACTCAGACATGTGTTCCTCCCTCGAGGGTCTTGTGCGCAGTCAGTTCTGCTTCGTGTTCCGGAACGCCTGCCATCATCAAGCCCAGCACATCGCGGGAGGTACCGGCGGGAACGATCCCGACGAGTTTTCCGCGGTAGAGAACGGCGATCCTGTCAGCGAGTTCGAGCACTTCATCGAGCTCCGTGGACACGATCATGACGGGAGTACCGTTGTCACGTTCGGCAATGACCCGCTTGTGCACGAATTCGATGGATCCGACGTCAAGGCCGCGGGTGGGTTGCGATGCGATGAAGAGCCTCAGTGGCCTGGACAGCTCCCTTGCGAGGACCACCTTTTGCTGGTTGCCTCCGGAGAGCGTACCCACCGCGACGTCGATCGACGGCGTCCGCACATCGAACTCTTCGACCTTTTTCTCCGCGTGGGAAGCAATCAAGGCCGGTTTCATGCCGATGCCTTGGGCAAAAGGCGGCTTGTCGTACAGGTCCAGGATCATGTTCTCGGAAATCGAGAACGTGCCTACCAGGCCGTCGATCTTGCGGTCCTCGGGGACGAACCCGACGCCGGCGGATAGGACCTGCTTGACGGTCTTGCCGAGCAGTTCGACGTCGTCGAGGACGATGGACCCGGTGACGTGGGGCTGGACGCCGAGGATGGCTTCCGTGAGCTCCGTCTGGCCGTTTCCTTGGACACCGGCGATGGCAAGCACTTCACCCTTGGCGATGTCGAAGCTCAGCCCGTCCACGACTTGCTGGCCATTGTGGTCGACCACCGTCAGGTCCCGGACCTTGAAGGTTGCCTCGCCCGGTTGGGCGGGCTTCTTTTCCAGGGTCAGGCTGACCGCCCGGCCAACCATCGCCGAAGCGAGTTCCGTCGGGGACGCGGAAGGATCAGCCGAGCCCACCACTTTGCCCCGCCGGATCACCGTGATGATGTCCGAAATTTCCTTGACCTCACGCAGTTTGTGGGAGATGAAGACAATTGATTTTCCTGCGGTCTTGAGCTGCCGGATAATGTCCAGGAGTTCGTCGGTTTCCTGCGGAGTGAGAACCGCGGTCGGTTCGTCGAGAATCAGGACTTCGGCGTCGCGCACGAGCGCCTTGATAATCTCGACCCGCTGCTGCACGCCCACGGGAAGGTCTTCCACGAGGGCATCGGGGTCCACGTGGAATCCGTACTGCTTGGAAATCTCGGAGATCTTGCGGCGGGTTTCGTCCAGGTTCAGGAAACCGGCCGCTTTGGTGGCTTCGTTTCCCAATGCGACGTTTTCGGCGACGGTGAATACCGGAATCAGCATGAAGTGCTGGTGGACCATTCCGATCCCTGCCGCCATGGCATCGCCGGGACCCTTGAAAACGACCGGCTTTCCGTCGACCAGGATTTCGCCGTCACTTGGGTCGTAGAGTCCGTAAAGGACATTCATCAGGGTGGATTTACCGGCGCCGTTTTCGCCCAAGAGGCAATGGACTTGGCCCGGCTCAACCACGAGATCGATGTGGTCATTGGCTACGAGGGATCCGAAGCGCTTCGTGATCCCTTTCAGTTCGAGTTTCAAAACTCCAACCCATCTATAAAGGATGGCTCCTCGTCATCACCGTGCTCCCAGCATAGTGCTCGGCAAAGGAGTGTCGAAGAGCAAATTGAAGGCAACGCAGAACGCGCTGCCCTTCTGCCAAAACTCGGCTGAAGGGCAGCGCGACGCGGTTTAGCCCGGATGATTACTTGGGGCTGGACTTCGATTCGACCTTGACTGCGCCGGAGATGATGTCCTTCTTCAACTGGTCAAGATCGCTCTTCATGTCGGCCGGCACTGCGGAGTCGAGGTCGTGGAACGGGGCAAGCGCCACGCCCCCGTTGTCGAGCGTGCCAACGTAGGGGCTGGGGTCGAACTTGCCGTCCTTGTCGGCCTTGATGACCGTTTCGACGGCGGTCGCCATGGTCTTCTGGACCGAGGTCAGGATGACCGACTTGTAGGCGGGTGCGGTCAGGTAGCCGTCCGAGTCGACCCAGATCAGCTTTGCGTCCGTGCCCTTTGCCTTGGCGTCAAGGATGGCGCTTCCGGCGCCCGCTCCAACCGGACCAGCGACGGGAAGGACCACGTCGGCTCCCTGGTCCAGGAATCCCTGGGTGAGGACCTTGCCCTTGTCGACCTGCTTGAAGTCGCCGACGAACGTTCCGTCCTGCTTGTCCTTGTCCCAGCCAAGCAACTGGACGGACTTGCCCTTCTTCTGGTTGTAGTACTTCACTCCGTCAGAGAAGCCGTCCATGAAGATGCTCACGGTGGGGATATTGAGACCACCGAAGGTGGCAACCTTGCCCGTCTTGGACGTGCCGGCGGCGAGGTACCCGGCCAGGAAGGCGGCCTGGGCCGTGTCATAGACGATCGGCTTGACGTTCTTCGGGAAGGTGGGGTCCGAGTAGTCGATGATGGCGAAGTGGCTGTTCGGGTTCGCCGTCGCAATGTTCTTCGTGGCGTCGCCCAGGAGGAAGCCGACCGTAACCGTCAGCTTGCAGCCTTGCTGGACCATGGAACGAAGGTTTGGGTCGTAGTCCGTGTCGGCCTTGGACTGGACGTGCTTCTCCTGGATGCTCAGGTCCTTGGCTGCCGCCTGAAGGCCCTCGAAGCCTGACTGGTTGAACGACTTGTCATCGAAGCCGCCGGAGTCGGACACCATGCATGCGGTGTAGTCCGACTTGGTGGCGCTGCCCGAGCTCGAAGCAGACGGTGCGCTACCGCAGCCTGCCAGCAAAAGTGCAGCGGCGCCCGCAGTTGCGACGCCCGCAAATGAACCGCGCTTTAGTGTGGCACGCAGTGATTGCTTCAATTTTCCTCCAGGAAGAAAGTGATTGATGCTACGACAGTTGGTCAATGAGTGTCCGTTTCGAAAACTCGAGTCTGAAATTCTGTTTTCACTGATGCTTCGCAGCACTGCGCCTAGGGCGCACTGATGGCACAACTTTAGTGGGATTGAACACACCCGGGTAACACAAAAGCCCAACAACCCGAAGATTGTTGAGCTTTTGTTACCAAGCAGTAGTGGTACTCCCAGCCAACGGTTCTAGGATGCCCGTTCCCAAGCGCGCGAACTGGCAGCAGATGACCCAAAAATCGCCTTTTGCGGGCATCTGCCGCCAGTTCGCGCCGGGAATCCCTCAGGACAGGCGGACCAGCATCTTGCCGGTGTTGGCTCCGTCCAGGAGGTCGATGAAGGCCTGCGGCGCGTTTTCCAGCCCGTCGACGATCGTCTCGTCGTAGCGGACCGTTCCGTCGGCCAGCCATCCGGCCATCCTCCCGGCGAACTCGGCGGCGTGCTGGCGCTGGCCGCCTACGAGGAAGCCACGCAGGGTCAATTGCTTTCCGATAGCCACGGCCAGGTTGCGCGGGCCCGGTGTGGGCTCTGTGGAGTTGTATTGCGAAATGGCGCCGCACATTGCTACGCGTCCGCCCACAGTGAGGACTGCGAGGGCAGCCTCGAGGTGTTCGCCGCCAACGTTGTCGAAGTAGACATCGATGCCCCGCTCCCCCGCCGCCTCATGGAGTTGCTTCGCCACCGGTCCGTCATGGTAGTCGAAGGCCACGTCGAAGCCGAGTTCCAGCAAGCGCGCCACCTTCTCCGGGGAACCGGCGCTGCCGATCACCTTGGAGGCGCCCATGGCTTTGGCGATCTGGCCGACAATCGAGCCTACTGCGCCTGCGGCACCGGAAACGAAGACGACGTCCCCGGCTTTGAACTCGGCCACCTTGAGCAGTCCGGCGTACGCGGTCAGGCCTGTCATGCCGAGCGCCCCGAGGAATGCCGACGTCGGTGCCAGGCCGGCCGGAACCGGCGTCGCGCTTGCCGCATCCACCACGGAATATTCGCGCCAGCCGAGCGGGTGCACGACGACGTCGCCCACCTTGAGAGCCTCGGAACGGGACGCGATCACCTCGCCCACCGCACCGCCGTCGAGCGCTGCGTCGAGCCGGAAAGGTGCCGAATAGGACTTCGCGTCGTTCATGCGGCCGCGCATGTAGGGGTCGACCGACATGAACTCGTTGCGGACCAGGACCTGGCCGTCCTGAAGCTCCGGCAGATCGCTCTCCGCCAGGCGGAAGTTTTCCTTGACAGGGCGTCCTTGCGGGCGGGATGCCAGCCGGATTTCGCGGGTGCTCTTGGGAAGTACCGTGCTCATGCCGCCACCTCCACAAGCTTGATGTCGACGGCGATGTTCCCGCGGGTCGCGTTGGAGTAGGGGCAGATCTGGTGGGCCTTGGCCACGAGTTGCTCCGCTGTTTCCCGGTCGAGGGCGGGCAGCGCGATCTCGAGTTCGGCGGCGAGCCCATACCCTTCGCGGTCCTCCAGGGCTCCGAAGTGGATCTTGGCGGCCACGGCGGAATCACTGAGATCCACGCGGGCCTTGCGTCCCACCATCCTGAGCGCCGAGTGGAAGCATGCCGCGTATCCGGCGGCGAAGAGTTGCTCAGGGTTGGTGCCTTGGCCATTCCCGCCCAGTTCCACCGGGCTGGCGAGAGCGACGTCCAGCTTGCCGTCATTGGTGCGTGCGTTGCCTTCGCGGCCTTCACCGGAGGCAAGCGCCTCGGCTACGTACAGAGTCTTCACTGTGGTTCCTTTTCCTTCTATGGGATGGACGATCAGATGGCTGAGTGGAGGGCGGCCGTAAGCCGGCCCAAGGTGTCGTGAAGCTGAGCAAGCTCGGCGGCGCTCAAGCCCGCGGCGTCGGCGAGCCGTTGCGGAACAGCCCCGGCCCGGGCGCTGAGGTCCCGCCCGGCATCGCTCAGGTGGATTTCGACGCGGCGCTCGTCCTCGGCTGAACGCAGGCGCTCCACGAGGCCCAAAGCTTCAAGCCTCTTGAGCAGCGGCGACAGGGTTCCCGAATCGAGTCCCAGCTCAGCACCCAGTTCCCGGACGCTTCGAGGCTCGTTCTCCCAGAGCACCAGCATCACGAGATACTGCGGATACGTCAGTCCAAGCTCGTCCAGCACCGGCCGGTAGACCGCCGTGGCGGCCTTCGAGGCGGAGTAGAGCGCGAAACAGACCTGGCGGTCGAGGCGGGGGGCTTCACTCATGGGAATAACGATAGCTCACAATTAAATTGTGCACAACTCAATTGACTCCAGTGCGACGCTCGCTCACAAACAAGCCCACCCCCCGGCAACCCCCGCTCACAAACAAGCCCAAACGACAGGATCCTCCTGCAGATAATCCGCAGGAGGATCCCCGGTCTTTCAACCAAGAGTGAGCGAGCGTCCGGCCAAAACCCGGCGTTAGTGAGCGAGCGCCCGCCGATCGACCCCACAAGAGTGAGGGAGCGTCCGGCCAAAACCCGGCGTTAGTGAGCGAGCGTCCGGCCAAAACCCCACGTTAGTGAGCGAGCGTCCGGGTCTTAGAGATCCCGGATGGTTCGCAATGCGGCGGCGGCCAGGACTTGGATTGCGAAGCCGAGGGCACGCTCGTCCACGATGAAGTCACCGCGATGGAGATCGTATTCCTCGCCGCCGGGGGTGTGGGTTCCGAGCCGCATCATGGCACCCGGCAGGTCGGCCAGGAACCAGGCGAAGTCCTCGCCGCCCATGGACTGGGGCGTCAGGACGACGGCGTGCTCGCCGAGTTCCGCGCGGGCCGCGGCCTCGATGAGGGCAGTCTCGTGTTCCGAGTTGACCACGGGAGGGACGCCGCGGGTGTGCTCGAGGTGCACGTCCACCCCGTACGGCGCGGCAACTTGCTGGACCACGTCGTCGAGCAACTCCCCTGCGCTATGCCACGCGTCCCGGTCCAGGCAACGCATAGTGCCGGCCATGTAGCCATTGGCGGGGATGGCGTTGGGCGCGGAACCTGCCGCAATCTGGCCCCACACCACCGAGACCCCGCTGCGCACATCCACGCGACGGGACAGGACGGCCGGCACGTTGACGGCGATCTGGGCCAGCGCGAAGACCAGGTCCTCGGTCAAATGCGGACGGGAAGTGTGGCCGCCACGTCCGGTCAATTCGATTTTGATGGTGTCCGACGCCGAGGTGATGGCGCCGATGCGGGTGCCGATCTTGCCGACGTTGATCCGCGGATCACAGTGCAGCGCAAGAATCCGCGGGACACCCTGGAGCACACCCTGCTCGATGCAGGACAGCGCACCGCCCGGCATGGTTTCCTCCGCTGGCTGGAAGATGATGCGCACCGTGCCGCCCAAGGGGGATTCCTGGTGCATGGCATGCAGTACCAAGGCAATGCCGAGCATGCTGGTGGTGTGGACGTCATGCCCGCACGCGTGGGTGACACCGTGGTTCTTCGACGCGAACGGAAGGCCCGTCTCCTCGATGATGGGGAGGGCGTCGATGTCTCCGCGCAGGGCGGTGGCGATGGGCCCCTCGCCGACGTCGACCGTCAGCCCCGATCCTTCCAGCCGACGGGGTTCAAGGCCGGCCGCCTCGAGCCGTTCAACCAACTTGTCCGTGGTGCGAAATTCCTTGAAGGAAAGTTCGGGGTGCGCATGCAGGTCCCTCCGGAATTCAATGAGTTCCGGCAAGAGATCGTCAAGCCATGGCTTCACCACAGGGGTCGGCTCGGTTTCGGTAGTGAAATTGCGCACCTCACAACTCTAGCCATCCGCACCCTCCGAATAGCGAAAGGGGTCTCTTGGTTACGAACGGCGCCACCGGACAGCGCGGCACGGGAGCTAGAGAACGTCGGTGTCCCCGCTGGCCTTGAGCGCGTCCACCGCACCCTTGACCCGCTGGGCGTGCTCCTTCGTGGTGACAAGCAGCGCGTCCGGCGTATCGACGATCACGACGTCCTTGATTCCGATAAGCGCAATCACGCGCTTGGTGTCGGAGACCACCACGCCGCTGGCGTTCTCAGTGAACACGCGGGCGCCTTCACCGAGGACGGTCACCTCGTCGACGTCGCCGGCGTTGTTGAGGCGACCGATCGCGGCGAAGTCTCCGACGTCGTCCCAGCGGAAAGTACCGGGTACGACGGCGACATCCCCCGCCGCTGCGGCGGGTTCCGCCACGGCATAGTCGATGGCAATCTTCGGCAGCGTGGGCCACACCCGGGCGGTCACTTCATCGCGTTCCGGAGTGTCCCAGGCGTCGGCGATTTCCTGCAGCCCGGCAAACAAGACCGGCTGGTTTGCCTCCAGGTGCTTGAGCATGAGCGCAACCGGGGCGACGAACATACCGGCATTCCAGACGTAGTCGCCGGTCTCAAGGTACTTCTTGGCGATGTCTTCACTCGGCTTCTCGACGAATTCGACCACGGCATGCGCGTTCGGCGCGTTGTCGATATTGAGCAGGTCGCCGGTGCGGATGTAACCGAACCCGGTTGAGGGATGCGTGGGCTTGATGCCGATAGTGACGATTTTTCCGGCAGCCGCAGTGTGGATGGCCTCGCGGACCGTTTCCTGGAAGAGGTTGTCCGGGCTGATGACATGGTCCGCGGCGAAGGAACCCATGATGGTGTCAGGGTCGCGGCGGTGCAGGATGGCGGCGGCGAGGCCGATCGCCGCGCCTGAGTCCTTGGGTTCGCTTTCGAGGACCAGCTCGTCGTCGCCCACTTCGGGAAGCTGGCGGCAGACTGCGGTGCGGTGCGCCACACCCGTAACCACCAGCACGCGGTTGCCCGCAAGCGGCTCGAGGCGGTCGTACGTTGCCCGCAGGAGGGTGCTTCCCGAACCCGTGAGGTCGTGCAGGAATTTGGGCGCAGCAGCACGCGAAAGCGGCCACAGGCGCGTGCCCACTCCGCCGGCCGGAATAACCGCGTGGAAGTGGCGCAATGGCGATTCGAGGCTTGCAGCGTTTTCTATACTCACCGCAACACCATATCGAACATGCGCGCAAGTCCCGCTTTGTGGTCTTCGTCTCACCCTTGTGGCGAAAAGGCCGGAATTCAGGCGAACACCCGCACTCTCGTTACAAGAAGGGGCGCCTAAATTGAATAAGCTGTGAGCGAAGCCTAGATTTAGGCTGAGCTACGAGTGCTCTCGCAGCTGGCGTTTCCCCCGCATGGATCCCGTGCCAGCGCCGCTGTGTTGCAGGAAGGTTTATTCAGTGCCGACAAAACCAGCTGGCACCTTGTACCGCGGCCGTGAAGGCATGTGGTCCTGGGTTGGACACCGCATTACCGGTGTTGTGATCTTTTTCTTCTTGTTGGTCCATGTGCTGGACACCTCATTGGTGCGTGTGTCCCCGGAGGCCTACACGGCCGTTATCGGCGCCTACAAGAACCCCCTCATGGCCCTGGGCGAGACGGGCCTCGTCGCAGCGATCGTTTTCCACGCCTTCAATGGCCTGCGCGTGATCGCCATTGACTTCTGGAAGAAGGGCGCAAAATACCAGCGCCAGATGTTGTGGACCGTTCTGGTATTGTGGCTGGTCGTTTTCGGGGCCTTCGCCATCCGCCACCTGTCCCTCGCACTGGGAGGCCACTAAGCCATGAGTACTGATATTCAGACCCCACGCAGTGGAAAAAACAGTAGCGGGAAGATTGCTCCGCAGTACCGTCGCGGCACCGGTTCCAAGGGGAACTTCGAGATGTTCGCATGGCTGTTCATGCGGCTCTCCGGCGTCGTGCTTGTGGTTCTGATCTTCGGCCACCTCTTCGTGAACCTCTTGGTGGGCGAAGGCATCCACGGCATCGACTTCGGCTTCGTGGCCGGCAAGTGGGCCGACCCGTTCTGGCAGTTCTGGGACCTTGCCATGCTGTGGCTCGCCATGCTGCACGGCACCAACGGTGTCCGCACCATCATCAACGACTACGCCGAGAAGGACGCCACCCGCTTCTGGCTCAAGGTGGTCCTTTACGCGGCTACAGTCGTCATCGTCGTCCTGGGCACACTGGTGATTTTCACTTTCAACCCGTGCCCTGTCGCCAACGGCGTTCAGCTGCCGGGCGGGTTCTGCCCGGCGCCGTAGCGGCTCCGCTGCACCACCGGCTTGCCGGCTGTGCACAATTCGCGGAGCAGGCTCCGCCGACCATCTGACTTAGAGAGAAAGAGCATCTGGTATGCAGGTCCATAAGTACGACGTCGTTATTGTCGGTGCCGGCGGCGCCGGCATGCGCGCCGCGATCGAATCCGGCCAGCGCGCACGCACCGCAGTACTGACCAAGCTCTACCCCACCCGTTCCCACACTGGCGCAGCCCAGGGCGGCATGTGCGCAGCCCTGGCCAACGTCGAAGAGGACAACTGGGAGTGGCACACGTTCGACACCATCAAGGGTGGCGACTACCTGGTTGACCAGGACGCGGCCGAGGTCATGGCGAAGGAAGCCATCGACGCCGTGCTGGACCTGGAAAAGATGGGCTTGCCGTTCAACCGCACGCCCGAAGGCCGCATTGACCAGCGCCGATTCGGTGGCCACACCCGTGACCACGGCAAGGCTCCGGTCCGCCGCGCCTGCTACGCAGCAGACCGCACGGGCCACATGATCCTGCAGACGCTGTACCAAAATTGCGTCAAGCACAACGTTGAGTTCTACAACGAGTACTACGTCCTGGACCTGCTGCTCGTCGAAGAAGACGCAGTGCGCGAGGACGGCACGCCGTACAAGCAGAAGCGCGTTGCCGGCGTGGTCTCCTACGACCTCGCTTCCGGCGAACTGCACGTCTTCCAGGCCAAGTCCGTGGTCTTCGCCTCCGGCGGCGCGGGCAAGGTCTTCAAGACCACCTCCAACGCCCACACCCTGACCGGTGACGGCATGGGCATCGCATTCCGCCGCGGTATCCCGCTGGAAGACATGGAGTTCTTCCAGTTCCACCCGACCGGCCTTGCAGGCCTGGGCATCCTCCTCACCGAAGGTGCACGCGGAGAGGGCGCTATCCTCCGTAACTCGGAGGGTGAACGCTTCATGGAGCGCTACGCCCCCACCATCAAGGACCTCGCGCCCCGTGACATCGTGGCCCGCGCCATGGCCAACGAAGTCCGTGAGGGCCGTGGTTGTGGTCCGAACAAGGACTACGTCCTCCTGGACCTGACCCACCTCGAGCCCGCGCACATCGAGGCCAAGCTGCCGGACATCACCGAGTTCGCCCGCACCTACTTGGGTGTGGAACCGTTCACGGAGCCGGTTCCGGTGTTCCCGACGGCGCACTACGCCATGGGCGGCATCCCCACGAACATCACCACGGAGGTGCTGCAGGACAACGACACGATCGTTCCCGGCCTGTACGCCGCCGGCGAGGTCGCCTGCGTTTCGGTGCACGGCTCCAACCGCCTCGGCACCAACTCGCTCCTCGACATCAACGTCTTCGGAAAGCGCGCCGGCGTGGCTGCTGCGGAATACTCCAAGACTGCGGACTTCGTCGAACTCCCGGAAGATCCCGAGGCACACACCCGCACTATGCTGTCCGGGCTGCTGGACGGCAACGGGACCGAGCGTGTGGCGCAGATCCGCAAGGAACTGCAGGAAACCATGGACACCAACATGCAGGTGTTCCGCACCAAGGAATCCCTGGACCAGGTCCTCAGCGACATCGCCGGGTTCGAGGAGCGCTACAAGAACGTGGTTGTCCAGGACAAGGGCAAGCGCTTCAACCTGGATCTGCTGGAGGCCGTTGAACTCGGCTTCCTCCTCGACATGGCGAAGGTCATGACGGTCGGTGCGCTGCACCGTGAAGAGTCCCGCGGCGGCCACTACCGCGAGGACTTCCCGGACCGCGACGACGAGAAATTCATGAAGCACTCCATGGCTTACAAGGACATCTCGGTCACCACCGAATCGTCAGCCGAATCCGTAGCGGGCATCCGTCTCGAGACCAAGCCCGTTGTCTTTACCCGTTACGAGCCAATGGAGCGTAAGTACTAATGACGACCGAAATGGCTGAGCCGGCCTCCAAGATCGAGCTTCCCGCAGGTATCGGTGGAGGCGGGGAGATCCCCACCTTCAACATCACGCTGCGCGTGCGCCGCTACAACCCTGAGGTCTCGGAAGAGCCCGTATGGCAGGACCACCAGCTGACGATGTACGGCACCGACCGCGTGCTGGACGCCCTGCACAAGGTCAAGTGGGAGATCGACGGTTCGCTGTCCTTCCGCCGCTCCTGTGCCCACGGCATTTGCGGCTCCGATGCCATGCGCATCAACGGCCGCAACCGCCTCGCCTGCAAGACCTTGCTGAAGGACCTGGACACGTCCAAGCCCATCACTGTTGAGCCGATCAAGGGCCTTCCTGTGGAGAAGGACCTGATCGTGGACATGGAGCCGTTCTTCCAGTCCTTCCGCGAGGTCATGCCGTTCCTGATCAACAAGGGCCACGAGCCCACCAAGGAGCGCCTGCAGTCGGTTGAGGACCGTGAGCGCTTCGACGACACCACCAAGTGCATCCTGTGTGCCGCCTGCACGTCGTCCTGCCCCGTGTTCTGGACGGACGGCCAGTACTTCGGCCCCGCAGCCATCGTCAACGCGCACCGCTTCATCTTCGATTCCCGCGACGATGCCGGCGACATGCGCTTGGAGATCCTCAACGACAAGGAAGGCGTGTGGCGCTGCCGCACCACCTTCAACTGCTCGGAGGCTTGCCCGCGTGGCATCCAGGTGACCCAGGCCATCGCCGAAGTCAAGCAGGCCATCCTGGCACGCAAGATCTAGTTTCTGAACCTAAAGTACGACGACGGCGCCGCCCCTTAACAGGGCCCACCAACGCAAGGTTCCCTGCCCGTGGAGCCACCCCGGCGAGGGTCCCAGCCTGAGCTTGCGAAGGCCGGGAGCCGGTGTGGACTTGCGAGGGTAGGGAGTGTTGGGGGATTCGGCGCCGTCGTCGTTTAAAGTGGAAGGCAACACATGACAACGTCCGTTAAAGTCACCTTCGAGGGCACCACCGGGGACATGCTTTCGGGGTTGCTGGACCTGCCTGACGGCCCGGTGCGCGGCTGGGGTGTGTTCTCCCACGGTTTCACCCTGGGGAAGGACAGTCCTGCCGCTGCGCGCATCTGCAAGGGCCTGGCAGCGGCCGGCGTAGGCATGCTCCGCTTCGACAATCTCGGGCTGGGCGGCTCGGGCGGAGAATGGTCGCAGGGATCATTCACGCACAAGGTGGCCGACACCGTACGAGCCGCCGAATTCATGCGGTCCGAAGGCAAGACGATCTCCCTGCTCGTGGGACATTCCTTCGGCGGTGCTGCGGTCCTCGCGGCGGCACGCGATATCCCGGATCTCCGCGCAGTGGCGACGGTCGGCGCGCCGTTCTCGCCCAAGCACGTGGAGCACGTCTTCGATTCGGCGATGGACAAGATCCTCAGCGAAGGAAGCGCCGAGGTGGACCTGGGCGGCAAGCGCGTCGAGATCCGCCGCCACTTCGTGGAGGACCTCCAGAACGCGGACCTCAGCGATTGCATCCGGACGCTGCACAAGCCGCTCATGGTTCTTCACTCCCCCACCGACAACACGGTAGGGATCGACAACGCCAGCACCATTTTCCAGACGGCGCGGCACCCACGTAGCTTCGTATCCCTCGAAGGCAGCGACCATCTCCTGACCGGCAAGGGACAGGCCGCTCGGGTGGCGAAAATCATCTCTGCGTGGGCAGACCAGTACCTCGGCGACTAGCACGAGACTCAGCCCAACTGACTCGCAGTTGTTGTCGTTAAGACGGCGCATAACGACAACAACTGCGAGTCAGTTGGGGCTCTCGCTGCGCCTCAGGAGCCTTTTGCGTGGAACGTGCGCGGCGAAGGGTGTCGTGATCCGAGGGCCGGTTTGGGGTGCCCTTGTGCGCCCGTGTCCGCTTCCCTGATGGCCGCCCACGCGCCGGATACCAAATAGACCTGGCTGACCAGGTTGAACCAAATGAGAAGCCCGATGATGATGGCGAATGAGGCCAGAATGGGATTCCGTCCGGCATTCGCCAGCAGCTCGGTGCTGAAGATCTGGAGGATGGTGGTCCCGATACCGGCGAGCACCGTTCCTTCCAGGAACGCTCGGCGGCGAAGCTTCAGGCGGCCCGCGAAGCGGAACATGATCACCGCCGTCGCCCAGTTGAGGACCAGTGGAACAGCCGTGCGGACGAGCCAGGTAACAGGGCCGGCCACCGCGTCAGCCAAGCCGAGCCGTTCGATGATCCATCCGGCGGCCGTCCCGAATACGAGCGAAACACCGGCGCTGACCACCAGGGCCGCGCCGAGCAGCAGGAGGGTACCGGCGTCGCGGGCCTTCATCAGGAGCGGGTTCTCTTGGACGGGGTCCAGTCCGATAACCCCGCGAAGTCCCTCCCGAATCCCGGCGATCCAGCCGAGCGCGGTAAACACCGTGACGACGGCGGCTATGGCAGCCGTCCAGCCAAGGCCTGTGGGATTCAGGAGATCATGCGGATCTACCAGGCCGTTGCCTCCGTTCGTTTTCAGGAGTCCAGGGGCCGCCGTGGCGACGCTCGAGACAATTGAATCAACCAGTTGGGGCTGTCCGTTGAGGACCAGGCCGGTCACGGCGAATCCCGTTGCCAGCAAGCCTGTTATGGAGAAGAACATCGTGAAGCCTATGCCGGCGCTCAACAACGGACCATGGCGCAGGTTGTAGAGGTTAAACGCGCGCATGGGCCGGAAGTTGCTGAGCCGGGCGAGGGCCAGGTTGATGAAGGCCGGTATTGTGGCGCCTCTATTGCCCGAGCGCCGGGCTTTACCCCATTCGACTTGCCGGTGAATGAGCTGCAGCCTCAGCTGCGCTCCTTCAGTCGGTAGCGGGGGCCTCTCCGCCTGTTGCCGATCGTTGTGCTGTGCTTTCCCGTGATTGGTCTGCGTCGCCGCCAAAGTCGAGCTCTTCCCGTAGCTGCCAGATGCCGTTGTCGTCGTGCTCGTAGAGTCCCATGCTAACCACAGGGAAGGTGGCGGTGTAGTTCTTGAGCACCGTTTCGGCCTCGTCCAGGCTTTCGGGGGCGACGTCGTGGGCAACTGTCACGTGCGGGTGGTAGGGGAAAGGAAGATCGCGTTCCAGCGGGCCGGTCTGCAGTTGTTCGTGCAGGCCCACGCACTCCTCGAAACCGTCTTCTACCTTCAGGAACACCACCGGGGATACCGGACGGAAGGAGCCCGTGCCGGAAATCGTGATCTTGAATGGTGCCTGGCGACGTGCGACGTCGCGAACATGCTCGCGAGTGGCTTCCCAGTCCTGGGCAGGCGTGGTGGTCACGAGGGTGATGTGGGCCGGGATCACTTCCGCCATGGGATCACCGAAGGAAGCACGCCATTGCTGCAGTTCCCGGGCGACATCCTGGGGGAACCCCAGGATGACCCCCACGCACAGGCTCTCCCCGCACGCACTGGCAGGCTGGCGTGCAGCCGTGTCCAGGCGGGCATCAGTGGCCTGGCCGGCTCCCCTTGAAAGGGAGCCGGCCTGGACGCTGAGCTTGCCAGCTGCGCACATGGCTTTAGCGGATTCCTTGTGCTCCGCCGTAAGGCAGGAAGCCCACCTTGGCGTAGACGTCGGCGAGCGTGGCCGAGGCGATCTCGCGGGCTTTGTCCGCCCCGTGGGCCAGGAGCCGGTCGAGTTCGGCCGGATCGGCCAGCAACTCGTTGGCGCGGTCCCGGATTGGACCGAGGTGGGCTGCAACGAGTTCAGCGAGATCGACCTTTAGGTGGCCGTACATCTTGCCTTCGTAGTCCGCGACGATCTTCTCCACCGGCTGGCCGCTGATGGACGAGTAGATGCTCAGCAGGTTGGACACCCCGGGCTTGGCTTCGCGGTCGAAGCGGATTTCCGTCTCGGTGTCCGTGACTGCCGACTTGATGCGTTTGGCCGTGATCTTCGGGTCATCGAGCAGGTTGATCAGGCCGGCCGGCGACTCCGCGGACTTGGACATCTTTGCCGTGGGGTTCTGGAGATCGTAGATCTTGGCCGTTTCCTTCTGAATGAAGGCCTGCGGTACCTGGAACGTCTCGCCGTAGCGGCTGTTGAAACGCTGGGCGAGGTCGCGGCTGAGTTCAATGTGCTGCCGCTGGTCTTCACCTACGGGCACCCCGTGTGGCTGATACAGCAGAATGTCGGCTGCCTGCAGGATCGGGTACGTGAAGAGCCCGACGCTCGCGTGGTCCGAACCGTGTTGCAGGGACTTGTCCTTGAACTGGATCATGCGCGAGGCCTCGCCGAAGCCCGTGATGCAGCCGAGGACCCACGCCAGCTGGGCGTGTTCAGGAACCTGGGACTGGACGAACAGCGTGCACTTGTTGACGTCTACGCCGCCTGCGATGTATTGCGCAGCGGTGACGCGCGTCCGGCGGGCCAGCTCAGCGGGATCCTGCGGCACCGTAATGGCATGCAGGTCCGGGATGAAGAAGATGGCGTCGTACTCGTCCTGCATGCGGACCCAGTTGACCAGGGCACCAAGGTAGTTGCCCAGGTGGAGGGAGTCAGCGGAGGGCTGCATGCCGGAGAGCACACGGTGCTTGGCCCCGGCGGCCAGTTTGGTGGATGTTGCCTTGGCTGCGGCTGCAGCGGGTTCAGTCGTGGTGGAACTGGTCATGAGGAAACTTTCGAAAGCCTAGAGCTGGTAGTCGACTACCAGCGGTGCGTGGTCGGAAAAACGGGTGTCCCACGACGGCGCCCGGTCAACGACGGCCGAAAGTGCGGCTGCCGCGAGTCCAGGAGTGGCCATGTGGTAGTCGATGCGCCAGCCTGTGTCAGTGTCAAAGGCCTTACCGCGCTGGGACCACCAGGTGTAGGGGCCATCGACATTTCCTGCCAGGCCCCTGTGGACATCCCTCCATCCGATCTCGTCGCCGAAGAAGCGGTCGAAGTACGCGCGCTCCTCAGGAAGGAACCCGGCACGCTTGGTGTTGCCCTTCCAATTCTTGATGTCGAGCTCGGTGTGGCCCACGTTGAGGTCGCCGACCACCAGGGCGTGCTCGCTGTGCTTGGCAAGTTCAGGAAGCCTTGTGGTCATGACGTCCAGGAAGCGGTACTTGTCCACCTGCTTGGGTGTGTCCGCTTCGCCCGAGTGCACATAGGCGCTGACGACCGTCAGGGTAGTGTCCTTGCCGCCGCCGTCCCGAACAACGTAGTCCGCCTCGACCCAGCGACCAGTGGTGGCGAAATAGTCGTCGCCGATACCCACGCGGGTGGCCACGGGTTCCTGCCGGGAGGCAATCGCGACGCCGGCGCGGCCCTTTGCCTCGGCTTCGGCGTGGAGGATGTGCCAGCCTTCGCCGATGAGCTGGTGGACCACCTCATCGGGCGCGCGGACTTCCTGCAGACACAGGATGTCGACGTCGCGCGGTTCCAGCCACTCCGCCATGCCCTTCTTGTAGGCGGCACGAATGCCGTTGACGTTGACCGTTGCGATGCGAAGGAAGTCCTTCTTCAATGCCGAGCTCACCCCGCCTACTCTAGTCGATGATGGTGCCCGAGACGGGCTCGTCGCCGCCGGAGGACTTGATCATGTCCCGGGCATTGCTTGATGTGATGGCGATGGTTTCCAAGGCGCGGTTGATGGTGTCCTGGTCGGCGGCGTCGCCCTTGGCGCGCTCGTCCTCCACCACGCGTACTTGCACCTGGACAATCTTGAAAGAGTGGTCCAGTTTGAGGTCCCGCATTTCGTCAGCTTCGCTCCGTTCCGAGACCACCCGGGTGCCACCGTGGTCGGCGCTCGACGACGACGGCGCCCGGCCGGTTGCCGCGTTGAACGCGTTCTGCGCTTCGGTGAGTTTTTCACCGGCCCGCTTGGCGGCCTTCTGGATGCTGAAGACCACGAAAGCGGCGAGCGCGAGCCAGCCGAAGGAGACAACGGCAACGATCCAACCGACGACGTCGTTATGGTTGGCGGCGAAGATCACGGCCACCAGGAAAGCGATGAGCACCACCGTCATGCCCAGTCCACCGATGCGGAAGCCTTTGAAAGGGCTCCTGGCGGAAGCGGACGAGGGAACAGATGACGGGGAGTCGCCGAGGGATCGCATGCACCCATTGTCGCAAACTCCGCACGGCGAACTGCCCGCTTCCACCCCCGGCGAACAGCCCGTGCCGCTATTTCAGGAAGAGCTTGCGCAACCTTCCGGTAGTGAGCGTGATGCCGAGGGCGATCATCACGAGGTAGTAGGCGATATGGACTGCCGTGGCCGGGCTGAAGGAACCAATGCTGATCTGCCGCAGGAGTTCCACGCCATGCCAGAGCGGCATCGCTTGGATGAGCCACTGGATGTATTGCGGATAGACGCTCAACGGGTAGAAGGTAGCGCTGAAAAGAAACATGGGCAGCATGAAGAAGTTGATCCAGTCCATCTGTTGGAAAGTCTTCATGAAGCTGGTGATGCCCATGCCGAAACTCGCGAAGCCAAAAGCGATCAGCACTGAGGCGGGGATGACCAGGACCGCCCATGGCGTGGTGATGAGTCCCATGACGGCCATGACGGCCGTGAACCCCGTGGCGTACAGGAGTCCGCGCAACAGGGCCAGGAAGATCTCCCCGATGGCTACGTCCAATGGTCCGAGCGAGGTGTAGAGCATTCCCTGGTACAGCTTGGCGAAGTTCATCTTGAAGAAGACATTCCACGTGGAGTCATAGACGGCGCCGTTCATGGCGGACACGGCTAGGAGCGCGGGCGCGATGTAGGCCGCATAACTGATTTCCTGGCCGCCCGGTCCCGCCACGGTACCCACAATCGGGCCGAGTCCCACGCCCATCGAAATCAGGTAAAGCACCGGCTCGAAGAACCCGGAAACCAGGATCAACCACGTGCTGCTTTTCGCTGCCATGAGGCCCCGCGACACCACAGCAAGCGCGTTGCGGGAGTACAGCGGGCCGAAGGTACGTTCACGGGCGGCGTCGGTGGCGCTGTGCGGTCCTGTCTGGCCTTCGGCCAGGGCGCTCATGCCCCCATCCTCCGGGCGAACTGGCGCCGCGTGAGCGTCCAACCTGCAGCGGCGGCGCCCACGAGGAACAGGACGTGGGTCAGGGTCAACAAGGGATTCTCCTCGAGTCCATAGGTGAAGACGCGGCCCAGTTGCGTTCCGTGCCACACCGGGGAGATCCAACCGATCCAGCGCACTGCGAGCGGCAGCGAATCCAGTGGGAAGAACGTGCCCGAAAACAGGAACAGCGGTACCACGATGAATCGCTGCACCAACGCGAACTGGCCGGAGTCTTTGGTGATGGTCGAGGCGTAGGCCATGAGTGGCAGCCCGAAGGAGAGCCCGGCCACCGTGGCAACAATCGCCGACACCCAGCCCCACGGACTCGGCGAGGCACCGAACATGGCCACGATGGCGAAGTAGACCAGCGATTGCACGAGGAACTTCAAGGCACTTGCCATGATGTGGCCCGCAGCGATCTGCTGCGGCACCAGCGGGGAGGCGTGCGGGCCATAGAACACGCGACGCCATTTGAAGCCGTCCATGATCGGGTAGGAAAAGTCCCCCGACGCTGTCATGACCGCGGATGAAACCAGCAGCGCCGGCGCGATGAAGGTCAAATAGTTCACTCCGCCAAACACTGCCGCGCTGTTCGCATCCACCAGGCTCGCCAACCCGATGCCCATCGCGAACAGATACGCCACCGGCTGCCCCACGCTGTACAGGAACACGGACCAGCCGTAGCCACGCATCACACGCAGGACCTGCTCGGCGTAGAAGAAAGATCCCCAGCGCTTCGCCCGGCTGGCTGAAACGGCAGGCGAGTGTGCGCTAATCAACGAGGCTCCGTCCGGTGAGCCGGAGGAAGACGTCCTCCAGCGAAGAACGCCGCACCAGCGAGGTCAGGGGACGGAGCCGGCGTGCGGAGACCTGCTCCAGCGCCGATTCGCCGTCGTCCGCATAGATGAGCACCCGGTCCGGAAGCGTCTCGACGCGTTCGCCGACGCCCGCGAGTTCGACGCCGATGGTGGCGTTGCGTTCCGAACCGAAGCGGAGTTCCAGGACCTCCCGCGTGGAATATTCGCGGATCAGGCTGGCCGGCGAGCCTTCGGCCATGATCCGGCCCTTGTCCACCACAATCAGCCGGTCGCAAAGCTGTTCGGCCTCGTCCATGTAGTGCGTGGTGAGGATCAGGGTGACGCCTTGCTCCTTGAGCCTGAACAGCCGGTCCCAGAGGATGTGGCGGGCCTGCGGGTCCAGCCCCGTGGTGGGCTCGTCCAGGAGCAGGATCTTGGGCTCGTTGATGAGCGAGCGCGCAATCGTGAGACGCCGTTTCATGCCGCCGGAGAGGGCATCAACCCTGGACTTGGCCTTGTCCGTCAGCTGGGCGAACTCGAGCAGCTCATCGGCCTTGGGACGCAAGTAGCTCAAGGGCAGGCCGAAGTAGCGGCCGTAGACAATCAGGTTTTCGCGGACCTTCAGTTCCTCGTCGAGGTTGTCCTGCTGTGGCACAACTCCGAGGTGCGCACGGACTTCCGGCCCATGCGTTTCCGGGTCCAGGCCCATGATGCTCAGCTTCCCGGACGTGCGCTGGGAGACTCCGCCGATCATTTTCATGGTGGTCGATTTGCCGGCGCCGTTGGGGCCAAGCAGGCCGAAGGACTCCCCCGCCGGCACCTCGAAGGAGATACCGTCGACGGCGACAAGCTCGCCGTAGCTCTTGGTGAGGTTTTCGGCTGTGATGACTGCGGGTGGGTTCATCTGGAAGCTGGCTGACATGGAGAAAGAGCGGGTGGCTTCATTGTGCACCCCAGCAGACTAGTAGAGCCAAGGAATACGTGAAAGAGGTATTCCGCAATTTTCTGGAGTAACCCCGGAACCACAGCGGGACATTCTGCTGGATCACTCCAAACCTCAGGCCCTGGAACCGCGTGATTCCAAGGCCTGATGGTTTATCCAGACGAGTGATCCAGCAGGATCCGCCGGTTCGTCACTTTGTGGGATGTGCCCGCAGCACTTCCAGGCGTTGGCGGTACTCGGTCTCGTCGATTTCGCCCCGTGCGTAGCGCTCCCTCAGCACGCTTTCAGCACCCTGTGTTGCTGCCCAGTAGTGGTTCCGGCGCCACATCCGGCGGCCGAAAAAGATGAAGAATCCGATCACGAGGATCCAAAACAGCGGGATCAAGAGGAAAAACGGCCAGAAGACGAATCCGTCCCCGGGTCCGTGAACGACGTCGGCGGGCAGCTGGGCGGCCGCGGCGCCGATGGCGGTGCTCAATGATGTCAACATGTCCAGTCCAAACTCTCAACAGGCCGTATCTCGGCTCTGGTTCCAGTCTGGTTTTTGGCCCATCGAAAGACGTCGGCCACCGGGAGTCACTTACGGTTCGCCGCCTACTCCCCCGGGAGACTGCAGGGCAGGGCTAGCTGCTCCAGCCCGGCCGCACCAAGCCGGATTCGTAGGCCAACACCACCAGTTGCGCACGATCCCGGACCAGAAGTTTGGTCATGATCCGTGAAACGTGCGTCTTCGCTGTCAGCGGGGTGATGAACAGCCGCTCGGCGATCTCTGCGTTGTTCAGTCCTTCGCCTACAAGCGCCAGGACTTCCCGTTCTCGCTCGGTGATTTGCTCCAAGGGCACTATCTTCGACGCAGCCTTGCTGTGCAGGGCGAGCTGGGCCATGATGCGGCGCGTCACGGACGGCGAAAGGAGGGCGTCGCCGTCGTGCACTACCCGCACGGCGCGGATCAGTTCCTCCGGTTCGGTGTCCTTGACGAGGAAACCGGCGGCACCCGCGCGCACGGCTTCGGCGATGTATTCGCCCAGCTCGAACGTGGTGAGGATGATGATTCGGGTGTGCGCGAGGCGCGGGTTGGCCAGGATTTCCCGGGTCGCGGCCAGCCCGTCGCCATCCGGCATACGTATGTCCATGAGGACGACGTCGGGAGCCTCACGCTCGGCCAGCCTGACGGCATCCCGCCCAGTACCGGCTTCCGCCACCACTTCCATGTCCGGTTCGGCGTCCAAGAGGGCCCGGAAGCCCGCCCTGATGAGGTTCTGGTCGTCCGCGAGCAGCAAGCGGATCATGGTTGGAGTCCTCCCTCGCGTGGGTTCAGCGGGAGGTTCGCTTCCACGCGCAGTCCGGGTTCCAGCGCCGTCAGCCCAAGGGTGCCGCCGAGGGCCTCGACGCGCTCCCGCATGCCCCTCAGCCCGTTCCCGGCGGGCGCTCCCCGGAGGCCTCCGCCGTCGTCGTCGATACTCACCCGCAGCGCGTTCCCCGCCAATTCCAGAAGTATGACGGCGGACGCCGCGCCGGAGTGCCGGCGGACGTTGCTCAGACCTTCCTGGACGATCCGGTAGGCGGCTTCCTGCTGTGTTGTACCAATTAGACCAGGGCCCACGGAATTTTCGAACCGCACCTCCAGGCCGCCTCGCCGCGCGTCGTCCACGAGTTCCGGGATCCGCACCAGACTTAGCGGCGCCGCGGGACTCAGCGGGGCGTCGTCGCGCAGTACACCGAGGAGCTGACGGACCTCGGCCAACGACTCCTTGCTCGCGGCTTTGATGGCCTCCAGCGCCGGGCGGAGCTTCTCAGGATCGTTCGTGCCTAGGTGGAGCGCCACCGAGGCCTGGACGTTGATCATCGACAGCGAGTGCGCCACAACATCGTGGATATCGCGGGCGAGCGTGAGGCGGTATTCGTCCCGTTCGGCCTGTTTCGCAGCCTCCCGCCGTCGCCGGTATTCGGCCATCCGTTCGCCCCGCCGTCGGAAGCCTTCACCGATCAGGACAAGGATCGCAGCCCAGGCAACACCGGCAGAGGCCCGGACAAGCCCCGTCTCATCTCCGGCGAGGACGGCCATCAGCACGACGGCGGCGGCGGAAATCCCAGCCCCGAGCCAGGCCTGCCAGCGCAGTCCCGCGGCTGCGGTCAGGATGATCGAGAGAGCCAGGGACAGCACAATCGGGCCCCAGGCGTAACCGAGGAGCAAATAGATGGACGTGGCCGCGAGGGTGATCGGCAGCATGACGGCGGGCCGGCGGATCCGGAAAGCCAAGGCCGCGGGGCCCGCCAACAACAGGATGAAGGCGAGCGGGTCCAAGGGACGCAGGCCTACTCCCGAGGGAGTAGGCGCCCTACATGGCGGTGGGGAGCAAAATCAGGCGACGCCGGAGACGCTTCCCGCTGCCACTTGGCGTTCCGCGGCTTCGACCACGTTGGTCATGAGCAGCGCCACGGTCATGGGACCCACGCCGCCGGGGTTCGGCGAAATCCAGCCGGCTACATCGGCAACGGCGGGATCGATGTCGCCGTGGACCTTGCTCTTGCCCGTCTCGGGGTCGGTTTCACGGGTGACACCGACGTCGAGCACGGCCGCGCCCGGCTTCACGTCCGCAGGCTTGACGATGTGCTTGGCACCCGCCGCGCCTACAATCACGTCCGCCTGCCGCAGCAGCTCCGAGAGGTTCTTGGTGCCGGTGTGCGTCAGCGTCACGGTGGCGTTCACGGCCCGCCGGGTGAGCAGCAGGCCGATCGAGCGGCCGATCGTAACGCCGCGGCCGACCACCACAACGTGCTTGCCGGCCAGGCTGTAGCCGTTGCGCTCCAGGAGCTCGATGACGCCGCGGGGTGTGCACGGCAGCGGCGAGGTGATCTCTCCGTTGACGTTGAGCACCAGCCGGCCCAGGTTGGTCGGGTGCAGGCCATCGGCATCCTTGGCGGGGTCGATTCGCTCGAGGATGGCATCGGTGTCCAGGTGCTTGGGCAGCGGCAGTTGCACGATGTAACCGTGGCAGGCGGGGTCCGCATTGAGTTCGTCGATGAGGGCCTCAACCTGCGCCTGGGTGGCATCCGCCGGAAGCTCACGCTGGATCGAGTTCATCCCGATCTCCACAGACTGCTTGTGCTTCATGGACACGTAAAGCTGCGAGGCGGGGTCCGCACCTACGAGCACAGTGGCAATGCCCGGAGTTACGCCGCGGGCCTTCAGGGCAGCGACTCGCTCAGTCAGCTCAGATTTGATGGCGGCGGCGGCGGCCTTGCCGTCAAGGATCTTCGCGGTCTGCGCCATGGACGGGGTCACCACTGCTCGTGCTGCGGGTACAGCGGGAAATCGGCGGCGAGCTTGTCGACGCGGGCCTGCAAGGCTTCAACGTCGGCAGCGGACCCGGCCTTCAGCGCCGAAGCGATGATCTCGGCAACCTCGGTGAATTCAGTGGCACCGAAGCCGCGGGTAGCCAGGGCCGGCGTACCGATGCGCAGGCCGGAGGTGACCATCGGCGGGCGGGGGTCGAACGGAACGGCGTTGCGGTTGACGGTGATGCCCACGGAGTGCAGGAGGTCTTCGGCCTGCTGGCCGTCCAGCTGCGAGTTGCGCAGGTCCACGAGGACCAGGTGGACGTCGGTGCCGCCGGTGAGCACGGAAACACCGGCTTCAGCGACGTCGGCCTGGTTGAGGCGATCTGCGATGATCTTGGCGCCTTCGAGGACGCGCTCCTGGCGCTCCTTGAATTCCTCGCCGGCTGCGATCTTGAACGCAACAGCCTTGGCGGCGATCACGTGCATGAGCGGGCCGCCCTGCTGGCCCGGGAATACGTTTGAGTTGAGCTTCTTAGCCCATTCCTGCTTGGCGAGGATCACGCCGGAACGGGGTCCGGCCAGCGTCTTGTGCACCGTGGAGGTCACGACGTCGGAGTGCGGCACCGGGCTCGGGTGCAGGCCTGCTGCGACGAGGCCGGCAAAGTGGGCCATGTCCGTCCAGAGGAGCGCGCCAACCTCGTCGGCGATGGAACGGAAGGCTGCAAAGTCGAGGTGGCGCGGGTAAGCGGACCAGCCGGCGATGATGACCTGCGGCTTCTCGGCAATGGCCTGTTCGCGGAGCTTGTCCATGTCCACGCGGAAGGTGTCTTCTTCGACCTGGTAGGCAGCTACGTTGTAGAGCTTTCCGGAGAAGTTGAGCTTCATGCCGTGGGTCAAGTGGCCGCCGTGGGCCAGGGAAAGGCCGAGGATCTTGTCACCGGGAGTGATCATGGCGGACAGGGCTGCGGCATTGGCCTGCGCACCCGAGTGCGGCTGCACGTTGGCGTACTCAGCGCCGAAGAGCTCCTTCACCCGGTCGATGGCCAGCTGCTCGGCAATGTCGACGTATTCGCAGCCACCGTAGTAGCGGCGGCCCGGGTAGCCTTCGGCGTACTTGTTGGTCAGGACGGAGCCCTGGGCCTCCATGACGGCGCGGGGCGCAAAGTTCTCGGAAGCGATCATTTCCAGGGTGCCGCGCTGGCGGCCGAGTTCCTGTTCCAGAACCGCGGCGATCTCGGGGTCGAGCTCGGAAAGCGGCTGGTTGCTGATGGTCGCGGAGGTGATGGTGGAGGTGGTCACGAAGATCTCCTGGATAGGCAACGGGTATTTCTACAGGTCAGGCTACCGGCTGGGTTTTTTCCATGCCTTTGATTACGGGGCGTGGCACAGCGACAGTAAAACGTGACCCTCGGCCCAGGCGTACGATCCGTGGTCTTCAACAATGCCGCTCCCTGGTGGTACACCACCCAACGCCAGTCGCGACGACTTAAACAGTACAACAGGTGCGCAACGGTAGGCTTTACGTGTGACTGATTCCACCCTGCCTACGTCTTTTGTTGTAACCCTGTCCTGCCCGGACCGGCCCGGAATTGTGCACGCCGTTGCTGGCGCTTTGTTGGAGGCTGGCTGCAACATCGCCGATTCCCAGCAATACGGCAGCCCCAGCACGGGAAACTTCTTCATGCGGGTGGAAGCCACAACGTCCTCGACCCAGGCTGAACTGAGTTCGGAGCTGGCCCCGGTGGCCGAAGAATTCGGCATGAAGTGGCAAATCAACCCGGTGGGCCAGAAGGTCCGTACCCTGATCCTGGGTTCAAAGGACGCGCACTGCCTCAACGATCTGCTCTTCCAGCAACGCTCCGGAACCCTCCCCATCGAGGTGCCCGCCATCGTATCCAACCACCGGGACCTCGAAGGCCTGGCGGAGTTCTACGGGATCCCCTTCCACCACATCCCGGTCACTCCGGACACCAAGCCCCAGGCCGAGGCGAAGCTGCTCGCACTCATCCATGAGCACGGCATCGAGCTGACGGTCCTGGCGCGCTACATGCAGGTCCTCTCCAACGAGCTCTGCACCGAGCTCAACGGCAAGGCCATCAACATCCACCACTCCTTCCTGCCGTCCTTCAAGGGCGCCAAGCCCTACCACCAGGCGCATGCCCGGGGCGTGAAGATCATCGGGGCCACTGCCCACTACGTCACGGCGGACCTCGACGAGGGCCCGATCATCGAGCAGGAAGTCATCCGGGTGGACCACGCCCGCACCGCCGAGCAATTCGTGCAGATGGGCCGCGACGTCGAAGGCCGCACGCTCGCCCAAGCTGTGCAGTGGCACGCCGAACACCGCGTTCTGCTCGACGGCACCCGCACGGTGGTGTTCAACTAACGCTGCGGGCTCCCCCACCCAACTAGCTCGCATTTAATGCCGTTTTGACGCCTCATAACGGCATCTACTGCTAGCTAGTTGGGTGTTCTACGCTGGGTCCATGGACGGGACCCCGAGGGCCTTCAGCGACGAAACCGACAATCACGAGGCGAACCTGGCGGTTTACTACGACCGGCAGGCCGGCATCCAGAACACCCGCGCCATGACACCACCTCGGACGGAATGCCGCGACTGGTTTATCCGCCTGCTCAAGGAAGAACACAGGCACTCGCTGTTCGAACTAGGCTGCGGCACAGGCGTCGAAGGCTTGGAATTCGTGCGGGCCGGATTGCACTACACCGGCGTCGACCTGTCCGAGGAGAGCATCCACGTTGCCCGTGCCAAAGGGCTCGACGCCAGCGTTGCCAGCGGCCGGTCCCTGCCGTTCGCCGATGCTACTTTCCCGGCCGTGTGGACTATGAGCACCCTCCTGCACGTGCCCAACGTGGTAATCCACGACGTCGTCAGTGAACTCGTGCGGGTCAGCGCGGCTGGCGCGCCAATCGCCGTCGGGCTCTGGTCCGGTGACGATGAGGAAGTCCTCAACCCCGAGGACCAGGACGAGCCGCGGCGGTTCTTCAGCCGGCGGAGCGATGACACTCTGCGCCGCATCTTTGGCGCGCACGGCGAAGTGGAGCGCTTTGAGACCTGGCCCGAGGGCACAGGAGTCGAGTCGGGACCCGGCGCCGGGAACTGGACGCAGCATTACCAGTTCCTGGTCCTCCGGACTCCTTCGTTTGGGCCCACGCCGCCAGGGTGACCTGGCCGAGCGAAGCGAGGTTAGGGAGGCGCCGTCATCTAGGCTTGCCCCATGGCTCCCATTTACACCTTCGCCGGGGATACCCCGGCCATCCATGACACCGCCTTCGTGGCACCCACGGCTTCCATCATCGGCAAGGCAACCCTCGGCCAGGACTCGAGCGCCTTCTATGGTGTGTCAGTCCGTGCCGACACCGCCGCCATCAGCGTCGGCACGGGCTCGAACCTCCAGGACAATGTGGTCCTGCATGCCGACCCCGGCTTCCCCTGCACCGTCGGCGCGCGGGTCAGCGTCGGTCACAGCGCCGTCGTCCACGGGTGCACCGTGGAGGACGACTGCCTCATCGGCATGAGCGCCACTATCCTGAACGGCGCCGTCATCGGTACCGGTTCGCTTGTGGCCGCCGGCGCCGTCGTGCTTGAGGGAACTGTCATCCCGCCGCGGTCCCTGGTTGCCGGGGTGCCCGCCAAAGTGCGCCGCGAACTGAGCGAGGAAGAGCTCGACGGCGTGAAGCGCAACGCGGCGCACTACAGGGAACTGGCGGCAGCGCACCGCGACATGCACGCGCAGGCCTAGTCCAGGCTGATCGGCCCCAGTTCGTCCAACAGGTCACCGGGACCGGGGTTGCCTGCCACGGATGAACCGCCAAGATGGTTCACGACGCTCCACACAGCGTTCAGCCCTGTGGTGACGGCGCCTTCGGCCCAGCCTGCGGTGAACGAGACGTCGTCGCCCGCCAGGAAGATGCCCCGTTGGCTCTCCGGCAGCTTGTCCTGTTTGAAGTGCGTGAACAAGCGCTGCTGGTAGCGGTAGTGGCCGGGCAGGTTGGCCTTGAAGGCACCCATGAAGTTGGGGTCGGCCTCCCAGGAAACGGTGATGGGCTGGCCAACGATGTGGCTCGCAATGTCCACGCCCGGATAGATCTGCTCAAGCGAGTGCAACATGAGCTTGACGCGTTCCTCGGCGCTGAGCGAGAGCCACTTCAGGGCGTCGTCGTTCCACGTGTAGGAAAGCAGGATGACTGCAGGCTTGTCCGGACCGTCGTCGAGCAGGTACGTTGCGCGGTTGAGCCGGTCGGTCAGGGTCATGGACAACACTTCGCGGCCCGTTTCGGGGTCGATGTCCTTCCAGAACGGCCGGTCCACCATCACGAAGGTCTTGGACGACTGCATGTAGTGCGAGCGCTCGATCGCGGTCCACAGTTCCGACGGGAACAACGATTCCTGGGTGTGGATCCGCGTGGACAACAGCCAGGACTGGCATGTGGTCACGACGGCGGGGTACCCGGTTTCGCGGCCCCACCGTTCGCGCACCATAAGGTCGCCGTTCTCTCCACGCTCGATGCGGTCCACGGCTCCGCGCGGGGAACCGGAATGCAACGATGCGAGCGAGGTGCCCTCGGGCCAGTGGGCCATGCCCGACGGCGCGTGGTGCCACAGTGCCTCGGGGAGCCGCTGCGCGCCCCCAGTGATGAGCCGGTGCTGGTCATCGGCGTCTGTGTAGACGACGCGCAGGATCTCGAGGATGGAGTTGGGGAAGTCGGTGTCCCAGCCGCCGGTACCGAAACCTACCTGCCCGAAGGCCTCGCGATGCGCGAATCCGGCCTCTTTGAAGGACTTGCTTGCGGCGATGAAGCCGTAGAAGGTCTGCTCATCCAGGAGCGGGAGCAGTTCGTTCCAGAGTTCCTTGATGCGGGTGGTGTCCCGGGCCCGGATGGCTTCCTGCATTTCCTGGAACGCCGCGCCGTCATTGACGGCGGCCTTCCAGGCTGCGGCAACTTCGTGGAAGAACTCCGGGAGGTCAGCCGACGTGGCCGCATAGTGTTTCTGCCCGGCCAACTCGATCACCGTGCTCGATGTTGCGGGCGCGAGCGGGTTGGGGAATTCCTGGGTGTCCAGGCCGAGCAGGTCCACATAGTGGTAGAACGCCTTGCCGGACACCGGGAACCGCATGCCGCCAAGATCTGCCACCACTCCAGGAGCCGAGGGGAAGCCCGCGGTGCGGAGCCGCCCGCCGATCTGGTCAGCCTCGTAGACCACGGGCCGCAGTCCGAGTTTCATGAGCTCGTAGGCCGTGACGAGTCCCGAGAGGCCGGCGCCGATCACTGCGACCTCCGTGCCGTACAGTTCCGGCGGAACAACCGCCAGACCGTCGGGGTGGGCGAGGTAGTGGTCGTAGCTGAACGGGAAGTCGGGGTTCAGCATGGTGATGGGAGCGTCGGCCGGCGTTGCCTTGGAATTCCCCGCGTCCCCCGCGCGGGGTGTGGGTTCCGTGGGCAATTCGGTGGCGATGGTCATGAAAGTTCTGCCTTCACAGTTTCCGGGTCGGGGACCCTTGCGGATAGTTCACGGTAATCCTGTTCGGTCAGGGCCGCTACCTTGGAATTCCGGCGTCCATAGCCGAAGTAAAGGGCGATCCCCACGAGCATCCAGCCACCGAACACCACCCAGGTGTCTGCGCCCAGGTTGGCCATGAGGTAGGCGCACATCAGGGTGCCGAGAACGGGGGTGATCGGGTAAAGCGGCACGCGGAAGCTGCGCTTGAGTTCCGGGCGGTTGCGCCGCAGGTAGATGACGGCAACGTTCACCAGCGCGAACGCGAAGAGGGTGCCGATGCTGGTGGCGTCAGCCAGCGCGCCGAGCGGGACAAGCCCTGCGGTGAGTGCGACGGCGGTGCCCACGATGAGCGTTCCGGCCACCGGGGTGCCGGTGCGCGGGGAAATACGGCCGAAGACCTCGGGGACCAGTCCGTCGCGGGACATGGAGAGCAGGATCCGGGTCTGGCCGTAGAGCACGGTCAGGACGATGCTGGCGATGGCGAGCACGGCTCCGATGGAGAAGACGAGCGCGATCCAGGGCTGCTGGGTGGTTTCCTCGAGGATCTGGACCAGGGCTGCCTCGGTGCCGCCGAACCATTCCCAGGGCCGCGCGCCGATGGCCGCCACGGCGACCAGGACGTAAATGCTGGTCACGATCACCATGGAGAGCAGGATGGCCCGGGGCAGGTCGCGCTTGGGGTTGCGGGCTTCCTCTCCGGCAGTGGAGGCGGCGTCGAAGCCGATGTAGGAGAAGAAGACGCGGGATGCAGCGGCCGAAACACCTGCGGCACCCATCGGCATGAGGGGTTCGAAGTTGCCGGCGTTGAACGCGGTGAAGGCAACGGCGCAGAAGAACAGCAGAATGACAATCTTGATGGTCACGATCGCGGTGTTGATCCACGCGCTCTCCTTGGCGCCCCGCACCAGCAGGATCATCGCGAGGACAACAATCGCCATGGCGGGGATGTTGACCACGCCACCGCTGCCCGGTGGCTGGGACATCGCGTCGGGGAGGAACTGCCCGAACGCTGCCAGGGTTTCGTTTACGTATTGCCCTGCGCCGACGGCCACGGCAGCTACTGAGACGGCGTATTCGAGGACGAGGCACCAACCACAGATCCAGGCCATGCCCTCGCCCATGGTGGCGTAGGAGTAGGAGTAGCTCGAGCCGGCTACGGGTACGAGGCCCGCCATTTCCGCGTAGGACACCGCGGAGAACAGGGCAGCGAGACCCGCCACCACAAAGGAAATCCAGACCGCGGGTCCGGCCAGCGGCACGGATTCACCCAGGATCACCAGGATGCCGGTGCCAAGTGTCGCGCCGACACTGATCATCGTCAGTTGGAGCACACCGAAGCTGCGGACCAGCGGCGTACCGCTTTCGCTGCTTCCGGCTTCGCTGACCATCTGCCCGATCGGCTTGCGGCGGAGCAGCTGCGAACCGAGCCCCGGGCGGCGGGCGGTGTTGCCGGCATCCGTATTCGCGGCGTGCGTTGGCTTGGTCTGGGTGGAGGTAGGCACAGTCACCGTTGACGTCCCTTCAGAGTAGTTGGCGGTTTCCCCTGACAACCGTAAGCCTGTGAGCCAGCTCTCACGGCGGTGCAAAATGACCTATAGTGATCAACCATGAGACGTATTGCACAATCAGAAACTACGCCGGAAGCGGCACTTTCCGGGCAGGTCAGCGTCGATCTGTCTGCGATTTCAGACAACATCAAAGCTCTCAAGCAGCGCACCGCCGCGCCACATTTCATGGCCGTCATCAAGGGGAACGGCTACGGCCACGGCCTCGTGGATGTTGCCCGCACGGCCGTGGCGGCAGGAGCCGATTGGCTGGGAACGGCCCAATTGAACGAAGCCATCGCATTGCGCCAGGCGGGCATCACCGTGCCGGTCCTGTCGTGGTTATATCTGGCATCCCAGACCAGCGCGACCATTCGCGAGGCACTCGAGTACGACGTCGACGTTTCGCTTGGGAGCGTCGGTCAACTTGAAGTCCTAGCCGGGATCGCGAGGCAATTGGGTCGCCCCGCCGTCGTGCACCTCGAGCTGGACAGCGGCCTCAGCCGCGGCGGTGCGCGCAAGGAAGACTGGCCCGAGCTGGTGGCTCAGGCGCGCAAGGCGGAGCAGGACGGCACGGTTCTGGTCCGCGGCATCTGGACCCACTTGGCGTGGGCCGACGTTCCCGCCCACCCCGGCAACGCCGCCGCCGTGGCGGAGTTCGAAGAAGCCGTTCGCGAAGCCCAAGCTGCCGGCCTGGACCCGCAATTGCGGCACGTGTCGAGCTCGGCAAACATCCTGGACCGGCCCGAATTCCACTTCGATATGGTCCGCGCCGGACTGGCCATCTATGGATTGGCACCCGCTGACCACCTGGATCCCGCCGACTTCGGACTGCGCCCCGCCTTGAGCGTCACGGCACCACTCGTCATGGTCAAGAAGGTACCCGCGGGAACCGGTGTCAGTTACGAGCACCAAGCCATCACGCATGAGCCGCGCTACCTCGGCCTCATCCCCCTGGGTTACGCCGACGGCATCCCCAAGGGCATCAGCGGCCGAACCCTGGTCCAGATCGCTGGACGGAAGGTCCCGGTGATCGGCAAGGTGTGCATGGACCAGTTCATGGTGGACCTCGGCCCGGATGGGACTGGAATCGAGGTCGGACACACCGCGGTCCTGTTCGGCGATCCGGCCGGAGGGGCCGCGAGCGCCGACGATTGGGGCGCCGCCATCGGAAGCCACGGCGACGAGATCATCAACCGGATCGCACCGCGACTGCCCCGAGTCTACGAATCCGGCGCCTACGAGTGCCCCGATTACCAGGAGGCAGCGAGCGATGTCGCCTGAGCCCGCCGCCGGCCGCCTGAGTTTCGTCACGCTTGAGCAGTTCCTGAAGCAGCTGCCGCCCGAGTTGGAGATACTCCACGACGGCGGCAGCGGCGGGGAACTGCTGCGCTGGGTTGAACCCAGCGAACTGGACGACCCCACGCCCTACCTGCCGGAAGGGGAGTTCCTGCTGACCGCGGGGCTCCCTTTCCTGGGTGATGGCGGGTCCAGGGAGAGCGTGGATGCTTACGTGAAGCGGCTGGTGGGGGCCAAGGTGGCGGCGCTGGGCTTCGGGATCAGGCCGTATTTCGACGCAGTCCCGGCCGAGCTGCTCAAGGCCTGCAGGCGGCACAAGCTCACCTTGATCGAGATTCCGGAATCCATACCGTTCGCCGCGATCGGGCTTGAGTTCTCCCAGCTCCTGGAATCGGACAACGCGAAGGTCTTCCGCCAGCTCGCGGACACCAACCGGCAACTCATGCGGGCCGTCCTCTCCCCCCGGCCTGAACACGAACTGCTCGCCGCTTTGGTACAGAAGGTTCCCGTGTGGGCGCTTCTGGTCGGCGCGGACGGGCGGGTACGTGCACGCGCCCACGCTGCCGGCGGCAGCACCGGCGTCGAGCATTCACTGCTGGAGCCCATGCTGGAGCGACTCCTTTCGGGCAGCGGGCCGCGGGTTGAGGTGGACGGCTTTGGGCAGCCTGGCTCCGAGATGGTTTTCGGCCACCCGCTGCGGAGCACCAAGGACGCCAATCTGGGCGCCCTGATACTGGGCTCAGACGCTGCGCTGACTCCTGCCCAGAACAGCGTGGTGCAGTCCGTCGTGGGGTTGCTGGAGTTACTCGTCCGCCAACGGACCAGCGGCTCCCTCGCGCCAAGCCAATTGGCGACGGCGTTGCTGCTGCACCCGGAAAGCCTTGCGACCGGTGGCACCCGGCACGTCAACGGACTCAAGGACCTCCTGGCGCAGAGCCTGTCCTCCACGCGATCCGCTCCCCTGCGCGTAGTCCAAGGCATCAAGGTGGACTCTCCCGAATGGCCCGCCGGCGACAGCCCGGTGCGAGAGCTATTGCAATGGCGGCGCCTCTTCGACACCAAACTGGTGGAAATCACCGATTACGGATTCGCTGCGATCACTCGTTTGAAGGTGGACGACGCGCTCCTGGCGGACGTCGAAAAGCTAGGTTGGCGGCTCGTCATTGGAGACCCGACGGAACTGACCGGGCTCGCCGCAGCGCATCAGCGGGTGACGTCGCTCCGTTCACGCGTCCAGTCCAGCGGACGGAGCGCCCGTGTCGACGAGGTGACCTGGTCCGTCACCGGACTCCTGGGCCGCGAGGCCGGGTCCATGCTGGCGGCGAGGCTTCTTGAACCGGTGCTTGCCCTGGAAGCTGATCGGCGCGATCCCCTCTTGGCAGTGCTCCGGGGCTGGCTGAGCGAAAACGGCAGCTGGGATGCCTCCGCAAAGCTGCTGGGGTTGCACCGCAACAGCGTGCGCCGCCAGATCGGCCTGCTCGCCGAACTGCTCGACACCGACTTGAACCAGGCCCAAGTGCGCGCGGAACTTTGGATCGCGCTCCAGTACACGGACGGGTTGGTGGGCGGAGGGGGCGCTTAGTCTTCGGCACTTCCTGGCCGGGGTCTGTCTACGTGTTGTGCTGCTTAAAACACGTAGACGGGGCCGCAGGCACACTGAGAAACGCGAATTTTGCACGTATTTTGCCCGGTTCCACCACTTAATTTCGCCGTTTGACCACTGAGACGGGGTTTTCCGGGCCTAGCATTCGACTGCCGGCTACACGGCGTCCGCCAGTAGCTCAAATCGAAGTGGAGGAACGAAATGCTCACTACGACCGCATTGAATGCAAGCAGCACGATGGCAGCGGCACGAACCAAGATTGACGAAATGATTGTTCGTTACGATGGCTGGTTTCTCGTGTTTCTCGCCGTCCTGATGGCGCTTGCTTTTGTATTGCTCGCAGCGATGGCCATCTGGTGCTTGACGCAGGGACGAGGCCGGTTCACTGGCAACTGGAGTTGGAGCCAATGGGGCGTCTCAGTGTTCGTTGAATGCAGGTAACCAGCTGCAAGCCAACCGTCGTGGTGGCACTGACAAGCTGCCACCAGGACCAGAGCATCGGAATTCGCCTCATGACTCTCAGCGTTGCCAACGTCAACTACGCCTACAACTCCAGAAGCCAAGTGCTCAATGATGTTTCGTTCACGATCGCAGAGGACCAGATCATGGGCCTCATTGGTCCCAACGGGTCCGGGAAGTCCACCCTGATAAAGGTCATCCTGGATCTGCTCCAACTTCAAAGCGGCCGCATCCGCATCGGGTCTGAAAGCAGTCAGAGCCGCAGCGCCAAGATGTCTTCGATCTACCTGTCCAGCAATGATTACCTCCCTGAGTTCCTCACAGGCGAGGAATACCTGCGCTTTATGCACGGCCTCTACCGAGAACCCATGGATCACGCGGCACTGAGGACTCAATTCGTCAGGTACTCCATGCGCGACAGGCACCGCGATTTGATCGAAGACTACTCGCACGGCATGAGGAAGAAATTGCAACTCATCGCCGCGTTCATGCTCCGACGAAGGTTTACCGTCATCGATGAAACCCTCAATGGCGTCGACATCGATGCCATCAACCTCTTCGAACGGGACATCCGGAAACTTGCCACAGAAGGCCGGTCAGTTCTACTGTGCAGTCATGACTTCGCCATGTTGGAACACGTCGCTGACGAGCTGGCGCTTCTAATCCAAGGGGCCCTGGTGGTTCAGGCTCCGGTCCGGAAAATTATCCAAGATCATGGCACGATAGCTGACCTTGCCAACGAATTCATCCAGGCAATGGAACCATCATAAATGCGCCTCAAGAGCGTTGTCCTGCTGTTTCGACTGTTCTGGCTCTTCATCGTGAGACGCGTCCTGGGACGAGGACTGCTGGCCAGCCCGGCTGCTCGGCTTTCTGCCATTTTCCTACTCGTTGTCGCGTTCGCCGGATTCAACGCGTTGAGCTATGTGGTCATCCGCCAGTATCTCAGTGGAACCGGCCTACTTGATCCTGTTCTTCAAGTAGCCAACGCATCCGTCGGATTCTGGGTACTTATTGCGTACACACTAATCCGGGTGCTGTTTATGAAGGCCGACGAGCTTCTAAAACTCTCCTTCAATCTGCCGGTGACCAACAGGGAAAGGACCATGGCATTTGCGCTCTTTGAGTCGTCCCTCGTCCTCCTCGTGACTGTGTTCATTTTCGGTGCTTTCTCCATTTCAACCGTGCTGATCGAGGGGACGGATTACATTCCGAGGGTTCTGGCGTCCATCTGGTTCCCCGCTATTTCAACGTACCTGCTTCTGAGCCTCGGCTACTACCTGCTTGAACGTGCTCTACAGGCCCTCAGGATAGCTCGACTTCGCGGCCTGATAGTCCCGATGGTGCTTGCTTTCGGGCTGGCGGTCGCCTTTCCGCAAACCAACGAGCAGGGCAATCAGATCACCGAAAGCTACCTCAACGGGCGGGACTACTTCGCGCCTGCTTTACTATACGCAAAGCTGCAGGAAGACGTCGGGCTCTTGTTTTCCACTTTAGTTCTGCTTGCGACATCAGCAGCACTAATTCCGGCAATCGTCGCCATCGCACCCAGGAACTACGTTCCGATGCGTCGCTTCTTCGTCTTCCTGCCTTCACGCTTGGCAGATCGCAAGTTCGGCGTTTACATTCTCGTCTTGTTTCGAAGTTTCGAAACAATGGTGGCCGCCTCTTTTGTCACCATCTATTCAGTATTCGCCTGGCTCGAGCATTTGGTGTTGCCGCCCTACGCACTTGCCCTCATAACGTTTCAGGGAGTTTATGCATTTTCAAACTCGGAGCCCCTGCGACGCATGGTCACCTATCCAGGCAGCACCGTCGCGAACTACTTACGGCTCATAGGCTCGCAAGGCATCCTCCTGCTGGTTGTCGGCATTCCAGCCATCGCAATTTCCTTGGCACAGGGAGTTGCCATCGAAGCGTGCCTGCCCGTGGCGGGATTCTGCTTGAGCAACGTTCTCATATCAACCTTGGTTGGCATCGCTTTCCCTCCCGAGAAGGGAAACCCATTCACCGTCATCGTCGGCGTCCTGCTCACGGTGATAGTCGTCATGATTGTGGCGCTTGGCTTGAACGTCTTTAACTTTGATCCAATAATCAGTGCGGGAATTTTCACCGCGCTTAACATGCTCGTCGTCTTTTACAGCATCCTGGGTATGCGAAGAATGGAAAGGATTGCACGCCATGAAGTGGTTGCTTAGATTCATCGTCGGGCTGACAGTCTCTTTTGTTGTCACCATGATCGTCGTCGTCGCAAGTTTCATCACCACGATGTTCTCGGCGTCGGAATTAGGAGTCAGGAAATTTGGCCTGTTCGGCGCACTCTTCTTCGAGCCCCATGCAAAGCCCGACGGGGCGACCGCATTGGAAATCGGGGTGTCGAACGGCACGCCCATCGCTTTTGTCTTCGCGGCATCGCTGGTCTTTTATGTTGCCGTTGCATCCGTCCTGGAACGCCTAAAGCTCCACAAGAAGCGACTCCTGCAAGCGGACCCGGATTGACCGTTCGAAAGTTCGCCCTCCGGGATGTGACTGCCGGGCTGATAGCCAAGCAACTCATATGGTCATGTAGATTGCCTTTTGCCGCCGCGGCTCTCGGCTTCACAGCGTGCACCTTCCTGGCCGCCATGACCACTGACCCGATACTTTTCCAGGCTGGCCTGTGGCTTCTTGTGCATGTGCTTTGCCTGCTGTGCGGTTTTCTGGTGCATGAGTGGTCTCACGTTGCGGGCATGAGGCTGTTTCACGGGATTTCCGACGTCGTAGTATCTTCCGGCATCCTTTGCTTCTCCGTCATTCCCGTCGGGCATCTCTACGGGTGGCAGATCGCAATCGTGGCGATACTCGGTCCGGGTGCTTCATGCTTGGTGGGGGCGCTTGTTGCACTACTGGCACCCGGTTCATTCCTGCAGTACTGGTTCCTGTTGCATGCAGTCTTCCTTCTGCCATTCTTTGGCGATGGACGCAGCCTCATTCTCGGATTCCGCAAGTGGGCGCGCCCGATTGAATTACGCGTGCCCGTAATCAACCGCTGAGCTACTCATCCACCCATCCATTCGGACCTCAACCTTCTGGAGCAGAAGCTTCCCACTCGCGGTACAGCTCGGGGCGGCGTTCGCGCAGGTAGGGCACCTGTTCCCGTGCTGCTTTGACGCTTTCCGTGGAAATCTCGGCGAACAGCAATGCCGCGCCATCCCCCGCGGCAGTGAGCAATGAGCCGTCCGGACCGGCGACCACGCTTCCGCCAAGGAAGTCACAGCCCTCCTCATGGCCGCTGTGGTTCGCGTAGGCCACGTTGAGCTGGCTCTCCAGCGCCCGGGCCCGGATCAGGACTTGCGGTACCGTGTCGAAGCCCGCGGACAGGGCTGTGGGAACCAGCAGAAGCTCAGCGCCCCGCATGGCCGCAGCGCGGACGCTTTCGGGAAACTCGACGTCGTAGCAAATCAGCAGCGACGTTTTGATCCCGTTGAAGTCCACAACGCCGGGAGCTGCTCGGGCGGCGGAGAACGCCTTTCGCTCCTCCTCGCCGAAGAGGTGCACTTTGCGGTAGTCCAGGAGCACGGTTCCGTACGCGTCCAAAAGAGTGGCCGAGATATGCCAGCCCCCATCGGCAGCCTGTGCGGGAAGGCTGGACACGAGTCCGATGCCGTGCGTGCGGGCGATGTCCGCCAGGCGACGCCGGATGCTCGGAAGCGTTGCGAAATCCAACTCCGCGTGGAGCCTCAGCGGCGCGTACCCCACAGGGAAGAGCTCGGGGGTCAACAGCAAGGCAGCGCCGGCCGCGGCAGCGCGTTGCGCCGCCGCATCGACCGTCTTTAGATTGGCGTCGATGTCCAGGACAACAGCGTTGGCCTGCAGAACGGACAGCAGCATCATTACCACCTCGATAGAACCTTGCGTCCCCCGTCGGGCGTTCTTGGGAGACACGCCCGGGATTACTCGTGGTTCCAGCCTAGCCAGCCGCCGTCCGCTCCCACAGGACAAATGGACCTGCGGACGGCCCGCGGGGGATGGATCGTACAAATTGGCGGCACAGTCCATGACGAAGATGCAACTTCACGCCGTTGCGTTAACTTCTTGACTGCAACTGTGATTTGAGGCACGCTTCATGTCATGCCTGCAACATCCAGCTCGACGAAGAGCCACCGCAAGAACCCCGGCTCGCAATCAGCGCTGCGCCACCTGAACCAGCAGCGGCTCATCGAATGCCTGCTGAGCGGCCCATCCACCCAGGCCGAACTCGCCAGGCAGACGGGTCTTTCCACGGCAACGGTGTCCAACATCGTCAAGATCATGCAGGACGCGGGACTCGTCTCCACGGAACCGATCACGAGCTCCGGACGCAGGGCGCTGAACGTCAGGCTCAACAGCAACGGCGCGGTCGCCGTCGGGATCGATTTTGGCCGTCGCCACCTGCGGGTGGTCCTGGCCTCACTGGGTTATCACATCATCGTCGAGGAAACGGTGACGCTGCCCCTTGGCCACCACGCCGAACAAGGCATCAGCGCCGCCGTCGCACTCCTCAACAAACTCTTGCTCGAAAGCGGGGTTGACCGAAGCGCGGTAGTCGGCGCGGGCGCCGGCATAGCGGGCCCGATCGACCGCCGTTCCGGCACTGTGGCACAGGGAGCCATCCTCCCCGAATGGGTGGGGATCCAGATTCTCGAACGACTGGAGGAAGCCCTCGATCTCCCCGTATACGTTGACAACGACGCCAATCTGGGCGCCCTCTCCGAGGTCACATGGGGGCCCCACAGCGGGATCAATAACCTCATGTTCCTCAAGATCGGTTCCGGCATCGGAGCGGGCCTCATCATCAACGGGGCGCCCTACTACGGGGCGGTGGGAATCACAGGAGAAATCGGCCATGCGACCATCCACGAATACGGCGCCATCTGCCGCTGCGGCAACCGGGGCTGCCTGGAAACGATGGCTTCCACCACCACCATGATCGAGCTGCTCGGAAAGGGATCGGGACTGCACCTCGAGCCCGAGGACATTGTCCGGAACGCCCTGGCGAGGGACCCTGCAACCCTTCGCGTGGTGGACGACGCGGGGCTCGCTGTGGGGCGAGCACTGGGCAATGTGGCGAATCTCATCAACCCGGAAGTCATCGTGGTGGGCGGCCCCTTGGCCGGCCTCGGCGACATCCTCCTGGACCCGATCCGACGCGGCCTCGTCCGCCACGCAGTGCCCGTAATCGGCGAGACAACGCACTTGGCGATGTCTTCGCTCGGCGCCCGGGCGGAGGCCCTTGGGGCGGCCGCTTTGGTGTTCCAGCACGCCGGTATCAAGCAGTCCTGAACATTTCGTTACCACGCTGTTATCGCCGTCTTGCGTTAAAGTCTTGACGACAAGCGGTGTGATCCAGTTTACTTTCTCATCAGATAGGCTCGCCATCCCCGAGCCGACAACGACGTCAAACATTGGAGGCGCGAGGGTATGTCGACCCCCATAACGCACCAGGATCCGGTTCTCCTCGAGATGCGGTCCATCACCAAGGAATTCCCCGGAGTCAAGGCGCTCTCGGACGTTAGCCTCCGGGTCAAGGTGGGCGAAATCCACGCGATCTGCGGCGAAAACGGTGCAGGCAAGTCCACATTGATGAAGGTGCTCTCCGGGGTTTACCCCTACGGCAGCTACGACGGCGACATCGTGTACCAGGCGGAGGTCCAGCAGTTCAAGGACATCCGGGCCAGCGAACACGCGGGAATCGTGATCATCCACCAGGAACTGGCGCTGATCCCCGAGCTGTCCATCATGGAAAACATCTTCCTCGGCAACGAACCCGTCCGTCGCGGCATCATCGACTGGGCCGAAGCACGCAAGCGGTCAATCGAACTGCTCGCACGGGTTGGTTTGCGCGAGGACCCGGATACCCCCATCAAGGAAATCGGCGTCGGCAAGCAGCAATTGGTGGAAATCGCCAAGGCCCTGAACAAGTCCGTCAAGCTGCTCATCCTGGACGAGCCCACTGCCGCCCTCAACGAATCGGACTCCCAGCACTTGCTGGACCTGATCCTTGGCCTCAAGGGCCGGGGCATCACGTCCATCATCATTTCCCACAAGCTCAATGAGATCGAGCAGATCGCGGACGAGATCACCATCATCCGCGACGGCAAGTCCATCGAGACGCTCAACGTGGTGGAAGACGGCGTCGACGAGGACCGGATCATCAAGGGCATGGTCGGGCGGACGCTCGAGTCCCGCTTCCCCGACCACACGCCGAAGATCGGCGAGGTGTTCTTCGAGGTCAAGGATTGGACCGTCGGGCATCCCCAGATCCAGGACCGCTTGGTCTGCAAGAACTCCAGCTTCCATGTGCGCCGCGGTGAAATCGTCGGCTTTGCGGGCCTGATGGGCGCCGGACGCACCGAGCTCGCCCGCTCCGTCTTCGGCCACTCCTACGGCCGGTTCATCTCGGGACAGGTGTACAAGGACGGCAAGCCGATCACCATGCGCAGTGTCCGCCAGGCGATCGACGCGGGTCTCGGCTACGTCACGGAAGACCGCAAGAGCCTGGGACTGAACCTCCTGGACGACATCAAGACCACCACGGTGTCTGCCAACTTGAAGAAGATCAGCCGGGGAATCGTTGTGGACACCAACAAGGAATTCATGGTGGCCGAGCAATACCGGAAGTCACTGCGCACCAAGACCCCCTCGGTGGAGGAAGGCGTATCGAAGCTCTCCGGCGGAAACCAGCAGAAGGTGGTGCTCGCGAAATGGATGTTCACGGATCCGGACCTTCTCATCCTGGATGAACCCACCCGCGGAATCGACGTTGGGGCCAAGTACGAGATCTACGGAATCATCCAGCAGCTGGCCAACCAAGGGAAGGGCGTCATTGTGATTTCGTCCGAACTTCCCGAGCTGCTGGGCCTCTCCGACCGTATCTACACCATCTTCGAGGGCTCCATCACTGGCGTACTCAACAAGGACGAAGCCAGCCAGGAAAGCCTCATGAAGCTCATGACATCCAGCCGCAAAGCTGCCTGACCCCGGTCATCTCCAGAACCACACGGACACAAGGACCCAAAACAATGAACGCGCTCAAGAAGCTATTCGGTGGCAACACCCGCCAATTCGGCATGATCTTCGCCCTGGTTGCACTCGTCATCTTCTTCCAGATCTTCACCTCGGGCCGCACTCTCACCCCGGGCAACGTCATCAACCTCTTCAACGGCAACTCCTACATCCTGATCCTGGCCATCGGCATGGTCCTGGTCATCATCGCCGGCCACATCGACCTTTCCGTAGGTTCGGTAGCGGCCTTCGTCGGCATCTCGGTGGCCCTGGCCATCAGGGACTGGCACCTGCCCTGGTACGCAGCAGTCCTGTTCGGGCTCCTGCTCGGAGCCCTGATCGGAGCCTGGCAAGGATTCTGGACGGCATACGTCGGCATTCCGGCATTCATCGTGACCCTTGCGGGCATGCTGCTGTTCCGCGGTTTCAACCAGTTCGTCGGCAAGTCCAACACCGTTCCGGTCCCCGAAGACTTCCAGTACCTGGGCTCCGGGTACCTGCCCGAGATAGGGCCGAAGACGGGGTATAACAACCTGACAATCCTGCTGGGCCTTATCGCCGTCGCCTTCGTGATTATCAGTGCGATCCGTTCCCGCCGCACCGCCCAGGCACTGGGCGCCGAAGTACAAGAAGGCTGGGTCATGGTCACCAAGCTCGTGCTGGTGAACGCAGCCATCCTCTACGCCACGTACCTGTTCGCGACTGGCCGCCCCGGCACCTCGTTCCCCATCCCAGGCCTCATCCTGGCCGTGCTGGTCCTGATCTACGGTTTCATTTCCGCCAAGACTGTCATTGGCCGCCACATCTATGCAGTCGGCGGCAACCGCCACGCGGCCGAGCTCTCCGGAGTTCAGTCCAAGAAGGTCAACTTCATGGTCATGATGAACATGTCCATCCTTGCCGGCCTCGCCGGCATGATCTTCGTGGGCCGCTCCACCGCTTCGGGTCCGTTCGACGGCGTCGGCTGGGAACTGGATGCGATCGCTGCAGTATTCATCGGTGGCGCAGCGGTCACCGGCGGCGTGGGCACCGTGATCGGCTCCATCGTTGGTGGCCTCGTTATGGCTGTCCTCAACAACGGCCTCCAACTGCTCGGCGTCGGCGCGGACCTCACCCAGATCATCAAGGGCCTCGTTCTGCTGGCAGCAGTTGCCTTCGACGTCTACAACAAGACGCAGGGCAAGAAATCGATCATCGGAATGATGATGAAGAACTTCGGCCGGAGCAGCGAAAACGCCCCGGACGAGACAACCTCAACCAAGGAAGTCATCTCCAAGGAAGCCTGATCGGCTTCAAGACGACTTGTTCCATCCACAACAAAGAAAGCGAACCAAGATATGCGAATGTTTGGTAAAGCAGGAAAGGCAGCAGCAGTAGCTGCGATCGCGGCACTGGCGCTGACGGCCTGCGGCCGTACGGACAGCGGCAGCTCCGGTGGTTCATCCAGCGGCAGCGAGGCATTCCCCAAGGGATCCTCGATCGGCGTCGCACTCCCCCAGAAGACCAGTGAGAACTGGGTCCTGGCGGAGAAGCTCTTCAACGACGGGCTCACGAGCGCAGGTTTCAAGCCGGATGTGCAGTTCGCCAACGGTGGCGTTTCGGAGCAGCAGAACCAGATCAGCGCGATGATCACCAAGGGCGACAAGCTCATCATCGTCGGCGCCATTGACGGCGCCCAGCTGGGCACGCAGCTCAAGCAGGCCAAGGACGCCGGCGCAACGGTCATTGCATACGACCGCCTGCTCCTGAACACCTCCAACGTGGACTACTACGTGGCCTACGACAACTTCAAAGTCGGCGTACTGCAGGGCCAGGCCCTACTGGACGGACTCAAGGCCAAGAAGCCAAACGGCCCGTACAACATCGAGCTGTTTGCAGGTTCCCCCGATGACGCCAACGCGAAGGTCTTCTTCGACGGCGCCATGAGCATCCTGCAGCCGAAGATCGATGACGGAACCCTCAAGGTGGTTTCCGGCCAGAAGTCGTTCGAGCAGGCCGTCACCCAGGGCTGGAAGGCAGAGAACGCCCAGAAGCGCATGGATACCCTGCTCGCAGGTACCTACACCAGCGCTTCGCTGGACGGTGTGCTGTCCCCGAACGACACCCTGGCCCGCGCCATCCTGACCTCGGTTAAGGCGGCCGGCAAGCCGCTTCCGGTCGTGACCGGCCAGGACTCCGAAGTTGAGTCGGTCAAGTCCATCCTTGCAGGTGAGCAGTACTCCACCATCAACAAGGACACCCGCAAGCTCGTTGAGCACGCCATCACCATGGTCCAGGACGTCCAGTCCGGCAAGACCCCGGAGATCAACGACACCAAGTCCTACAACAATGGCGTCAAAACCGTGCCGGCCTACCTGCTGCCCCCGGTCATCGTGACTCTAGCCAACGTGAAGACGGCCTACGTGGACGATCCGGTCCTCGGCCCGATCACCAAGTAGTAGTTCTCATCTAGGCACCAGCGACGGCGGCCATCCCCACTCGAGGGGGTGGCCGCCGTCGTCGTGTCCGGTTCAAACCGCGGTGGCGCAACGCTTCACAGGCCCCGCATAGCTTCAACTGCGCAGCCGCACAGCCCCGGTGAGCACTGTTAGGTGAGCAGGCGCGCCGCTGGGGCGGGCCAGGTCCCTAAGGAGAATCGTGAGCGTCCTCGCCCGGAGTGTAGGCAATGCCTTCCGCAACAAGATAAGAACTGCGGCTGTAGTGGCAGTCCTGGCCGTCGCGATCGGGCTGGCGCTGGCCATGCTCGTGGCCAACCAAGCCGTTGGCGGCAAAGTCCAGGAGCTCAACGCCTCCGTGGGCACGGTTTTAACCGTAAACCCCGCCGGTGCTCAGGGCTTCGACGGCGGCGGCGAGCCGCTCACCACGGCCCAGACCGCGACGGCGGCTGCGGTACCAAACGTCGTTTCCGTGGTGGGCACCAAGGCGCTGCGGCTCGAGACCGCAACGGCGGCCTCCACGACCTCAACCACCGGCACGACGACGCAGCAGGCCGGACCAGGTGGCGGTCCCGGCGGCGGCACGAGCGTCACCACAAACCTTCAAGCAGCGATCGACGCCGGAACGCTCGGCAATCGCAACAACACCAGCGGCAGCACCGGCTCGGGAAATACGGGCACCGGCTCGGGTAGCACCGGAACCGCGCCGGCGTTCTCGCTGCCCATCACGGCTACCGGCGTCGGCGCCGAAGTGGACACTTCCGGCAAGGCACTGAACATCACGAGCGGCACGGGCTTGGGCGACTACACCGTGGC
This sequence comes from Arthrobacter sp. 05L417, assembly GCF_056397865.1. Taxonomy (NCBI): domain Bacteria; kingdom Bacillati; phylum Actinomycetota; class Actinomycetes; order Micrococcales; family Micrococcaceae; genus Arthrobacter; species Arthrobacter sp. 05L417. The sequence goes on along the minus strand of NZ_JBFTOG010000003.1, from coordinate 105,039 downwards.
CAGCACCAAGGCCCTCGTCGGAACCACGCTCGCGACAAAGAACAACCTCAAGGCCGGCTCAACCTTCACCATCGCCGGCAAGACGTTCACGGTCGCAGGCATCTTCGACGCCGGCACCACCTTCGGCAACAACGCCGTGTACACGACACTCGCCGAGGCCCAGGCCCTCGCCGCGACTCCGGGCGAGCTCTCCAGCATGGTGGTCACCGTCAACAGCATGGAAAACGTGGACGCTGCCAAGACGGCGCTTCAAACTGCACTCGGCTCCAGCAAGGCCGACGTCACACAGGGCCAGCGGAACCTCGAAACCGCCGTCAGTTCCCTGGACAGCGTCAAGAACATCTCACTCGTCGCCTTCATCGCAGCCCTCGGCACCGCCGGCCTGATCATCCTGCTCATCATGGTCATGCTGGTCCGCGAGCGCCGCCGTGAGATCGGAGTCCTGAAGGCCATCGGAGCCCGCAACCGGACCATTGGCCTGCAGTTCGTGCTCGAAGCCCTCGTCCTCGTCGCGCTCGGCAGCGTCGTCGGCGCAGCCATTGCCTCCTTCGCCAGCGGCGGCATCGCATCGGCATTGATCAGTTCCAACACCTCGACGTCGGCCGCGAGCCAGCGCGGCCCCGGCGGCGGAGGCTTCGGCGGCGCTGGTCTTCCCGGCGGGGGCGGCCCCTTCGGCGGAGCCTCCCAGCTACTGACCTCGGTCACGGCGATCGCCTCCCCCGGCGTCATTGCGGCCGGCGTTGCCGCAGTTTTCGGCGTCGCCGTCGTGGGCGCCCTGGTACCAGCGCTGCTCACAGCCCGCATCCGTCCCATCGAAGTCCTCCGAGGAGAATAGCCATGATTGAAGTCAAAGACCTGGTCCGCCAGTTCAAGTCCGGCGACCGCACCATCAAGCCCGTCAATGGCGTGAGCTTCGAGCTCGAAAAGGGCACCCTCGCCTCGATCGTGGGTAAGAGCGGCAGCGGCAAGAGCACCCTGCTCTCCTTGCTCGGCGCCCTCGACAAGCCCACCAGCGGGGATGTCGTAGTGGATGGGGTCAGCCTGGCCGGTCTGCCCGCCGGCAAACTCACCGAATACCGACGCCGGGACATCGGCTTCGTTTTCCAGCAGTTCAACCTCATCCCCAACCTCTCCGCTGTGGACAACGTGATGCTGCCCATGGAGTTCGCCGGAATGCGGAAGGCTGCCCGCCTGGAGCGTGCGCGGTCCCTCCTGGAGCAGGTCCAGCTGGATCCTGACAAACAGTCCCGGCGCATCAACAAGCTCTCGGGCGGCGAGCAGCAGCGGGTTGCCATTGCCCGGGCGCTGGCCAACGAGCCGAAGCTCATCCTGGCAGACGAACCCACCGGCAACCTGGATGAGCAGACCGGCGAGCACATCATCGAACTGCTCAGTTCCTTGAGCCGGAACCACAACACCACCATTCTGGTGGTGACGCACGACCGGAGCCTGGCTCAGAAGACCGAGCGCCGCTTCAGGCTTCAACAGGGCAAACTGAGCGAGGAAACTGTGCGTCCACGGGTGGTTGCCGGGGCCTGATGCTATCTCTGACAAATCATTGAGGGACAGAAGGGCCGGGAATCGAATGGTTTCCGGCCCTTCCGTCTGGCCTGCTGGTGGCTGCCGAGGGCGCCCGGGCGACGCCGGGCTGCGAGCCCCGGGCAGCCCTCAGAAGCGAATCGCGTCAATAACCTTGACGCGCACGGCCACAAGGGCCGGGATGGCGCCGGCCAACGCGCCCACCAGTACGGCAGCTCCGAAACCGAGCATGGCCGCTTCGATGGGGAACGGCGGGTACTGGCTCAGGGCCGGGGCAACCTTTGATTGGATCCAGGGGTGCTTGACCACCGCCACGGCCACCATGACACCGGCGAGCCCGGCCACTGCGGTGGCAACGACGGACTCCATCATCACCCCCAGGAAGATCCGCCCCGAGGTAGCTCCGAAGCTCCTTCTGATACCGATTTCCCGCACCCGGTAGCGGACTGTGACCATCGAGATGTTCAACATCCCTACGGCGCCCAATAAGAGGACCAGGCCTGCGATACCGCCCACCACCAGCTGCACCGGGGCGAGCGGATCTCCGTGGGCGGCAAAGTCCATCCGCTGCGCCGTGATGTTCATTTCGGGGAACTGTTGCGCCAAATCGGCTTGGATGGCTGCTGAGAGCATTTCTGCTTGCCCGTCCTGTACCCATACACTGAACTGCCCACCAAGCTGGTTGACTCCCATCTGCTTGGCGGCGCCGGACAGGATGTACGCCGTCGGAGGCGCGTCCGGCCAGGTGTTCGGCACGACGCCGATGATCACCGTATTCGATTCCTGCTCGCCTGCCGTCTTGACACCGGGTTGCAATGCAAGATCGGGCCTGCCTGCCGCGTTGTAAAACGCTTCAGAGACGACAACGGCGGGCGCCAGCCGCTGTTCGTCGTCGCTGGCAAACCAAGACCCTTGCTGTAACTCCAGACGGTGGATGACGCCGTATCCGGGGTCCACCACAACCATTTGGACGGACTGGACGCCGCGGGGGAACTGGAACGGCTGTTCGGCGTGGCCCTCGTGGGAGGAGAAGGCAATACCGTAACGGTCAACGATGGACTGATAAGCCACATCCAGGCGCGCGGGATCCGGCTGGGTTGGACCGTTGACCCCGAGTGCGAGCGTGGCTGAGCGTCCGCCGGTGCGCTCGGACGAGGCTTTGAATCCCTCGCGGGCGAGGTTGCCGACGCCCACCACGGAAGTGAGTGCCGCGACGGACAACGCTACGCCCAGCAAAGCCAGCAGGATCCGGACTTTATTGATCCGCAATTCTTGCCAGGCTTCCACCATGGCTGACATGAAACCGATCATCGACGGACCTCCGACGATGTGGGTCCCAACGGAGCCGGTCCCGAGGAAACCAGTGCCGACAAGGCCGGTCCCGACAAAGCGATCCCCGGAGTCCCCTGGCCGTCAAGGGGATGGAGAACGCCCGAGTCCAGACGGAAGCTGGACCGTGCCAGTGCCGCCACATTGCTGTCGTGTGTGATGGTCACGAGTGCCGCGGCTGACTCCGCGGCCACTTGGTCCAGGAGTGCCATGACCGATTGCCCGGTCTCTACGTCGAGCGCGCCTGTGGGTTCGTCGGCAAGGATCAAACGGGGCCGCCGGACGAGGGCCCGCGCGATGGCCACCCTCTGCTGCTCACCACCTGAGAGCATGTTCGGCATGGTCCGGGCACGGCCAGCAAGTCCCACACGGTCCAACATGTCCATGGCCAGTTCACGTCGCCGCAAGAAATCGCGGCCGCGTGCGTAAAGAAGCGGCGTGATGACATTGTCCAGTGCGCTACGTCCGGGGAGCAGGTTGAATTGCTGGAACACGAACCCCACCGTGGAGCCGCGCAACCGGGCACGTGCGTTGCCACCGATTTGTAGCACAGGTGTGCCAAGAAACTGGATTTCGCCGTCCGTGGGTACGTCCAGCAGACCCAGGAGGTTCAGCAGTGTTGACTTCCCGCAACCGGAGCGGCCAATGATCGCGGTGTGGTCGCCTGCGGAAACCTCAAGGTCGATCCCACGGAGGATATGAAGCTTCTGATCATCAGGCAGCACCACGGTACGCGTGACGCCGCGCAGGCTCACGAGGCTTTCCATGCCTAGCCCCCCGCCGGACGGTACGCCGGGCCCGGCCCGTAACCTTGCTGGGAAGGAGCGGCCGGGGCGCCGGGGACGAATTCAAGCACCCGCTCCCCTTCGGCAAGGCCGGAGAGCACCTCCACCTTGTCGCCGTCGTTGAGGCCCAGCTTTACAGGCCGTTGTTCGGGTGCTTTACCCTCGGCTGCTGCAGCGGCCACCCAGACAATACCTTCTTTGACACTGCCCTTCACCGAGGTCAGGGGAACGGTCACCACGTCCTTGGCTTCGCCCGCGCTCACTGTCATGGTTGCTCCCAAGCCGGCGAAGACTTCCGTTCCGGCCGGCACAGGACAACCAAGCGTCCCCGTGCTCACGCTGTCACTTTGCGTTGCACCACCAGGTCCAGCCGCGGCCAACGGCAGCGCGCCGGCCGCCGCGGCCATTCCCGCGCCGCCGGTTCCGCTCCCGCCGACAGTAGCTCCGGCGTCGTTGGCGTTGTTCTTCAGCGTCACCGCAGGGCAGGTGAACGGAGCCGGACCACCCACCAGGGAGATCTGGGCTGAGCCCGGCTTGGCAAGAAGCCGATACTGTTGGGCGGCGTTGACCGGGCCGGAAACCGTGAATGTCCCAGGATCGACCTTGCCCACAGCCTGGCCCACGCTTAACTGCTGGTCAAGGAGGGCAGTCAGTTCATCGAGCTTTCCGGCGGCGGGAGCGAGCACGTCCGTGTATACGTAGACGGGTTCGGACGCGGTCTTCTCTCCCGGCGTTGTGGCAGCGCCGGCAGGCTTGACCCGCTCGGATTTGACCTGGAAGAGCTTGTCCCCCTTGGCCACTGTCACGCCCGGCTCCACGTGGATATGCACAACCGTTCCCGCCGCCGTGCTCCGGACACCGACAACGGCGTCGCTCTGAACGGTGGCTTTGATCTGCACAGTATTGGTGACCGTTGCGCGCGCGGCGGGCACAACGGGCGTCTCCACCCTGGCCATCGGGGCCGGTTCGGCACCCGCCGGCTTTAGCCCGTCCACGAAGGCGATCTTCACCAAGGCCACAGCGATCACTGCAAAAACCAGCAGCCATGCCACAGGCAAAATGACGCGTCGAAAAACACCCATCCCTACTCCATTCGGTAACTCCCCACAGAACCTCTCCGCGAGGGATGATGACCATCAGCTTAGGCGATGGCTCCGACGAAGTTCAGATGGCTCGTGACTTGAGCGTGTGCTGCATGACGCCTGCGGCGGAATGAGAAGATAGGCCGCATGAGTCTGCATATCGCCAAGCCGTGGTTGTTCAGCCAGCCGAACCAGGATCCCCGCGCAGCCACCGGCAAGGCCCTGAACTGGGGAATTGTCGCAACCGGAGGGATCGCCAAGACCGTGGCCGGCGACCTCGCGCAGCTCGAGGACGCAAACCTTTACGCCGTGAGTTCTCGGCGCCAGGAATCGGCGGACGCCTTTGCTGCCGGGCATGGGGTCACGAAGTCCTACGGGGACGACGGCGATGTGCCCGGCTACCAGCGGCTGCTCGCCGATGACGCCGTCGACGTCGTCTACGTGGCCACCCCGCACGCCCAGCACTTCGAGATTGTCAGGGATGCCCTCAACGCGGGCAAGCACGTCCTGTGCGAGAAATCCCTGACCATCAACGGCCGTGAAGCGGCAGAGCTCGTCGCTTTGGCCCGGGAACGGAAATTGTTCCTCATGGAAGCCGTGTGGAGTCGCTTCCTGCCCAGCATGCAGAGGGCCTTCGCCATTGCAGCGTCCGGCGAACTGGGCGACATCAAGTGGGTCAGCGCCGACCTTGGTTTCCCCGCCCCTTACGATCCTTCCGCCCGCATCTGGGCCCCGGCGGACGGCGGCGGAGCCCTTTTGGACCTCACGGTGTATGCCCTGCTGTGGCCCTTGGGCACCCTCGGTTTCCCGCAGTCGGTCAGCGCAATCGGCACTTTGACGGACGACGGCGTCGACTCCCAGAATGCGCTCACGCTGGCTTACGACGGCGGTGCTATCGCCCAGCTGACCTCTTCTCTGCTGGCCCATGGGCCACGATCGGCATCCGTTGCCGGCTCCAAGGGCTTCCTCCAGACGCAAGGGTCCATCAACAATCCGCGCGAGCTTCTGATTCGAACCGGCTGGGACGAACCCCGGATCGAACGCTTTGACGCGGTAGGGATCGGCTACACCTACGAGCTGCGTGAGGTGACCCGCTGTGTCCAGCAAGGACTGACCGAAAGTCCCGTGATGCCCTTGGACGATTCGCTGAACACCATGCGTCTCTTCGACGGGGTGCGATCCCAGCTCGGAGTCCGATACGCCAACGACGCCCGCTGAGCTCAATGACGAATCCGTCGTCCAACGTCTGGACTAGTTAACTAGGGAGGCCTAGGATGGGAGCGATCGTCGATCCAAGCTGACGCTGGGGGGTGTCGAGATGGAAGTCAAGCGAAATAAGCCGCGCGTTCTTCATATTCTCCGCTCCGTCATGCTCGCTGGTGCCGGCGCCGTTGTTTGGATGGCCCTCTCCTCCGCGGCAGCCAACGCCGATTCCGGAAGCACCAACAACCACACCCTTCTGGGCGGCGCGGGTTCCTCAGTGTCAAACGTCGTGCACAACGCTGCCAGGGACCTATCCGGGACCCTCGGCAACGCCGATCCGGCAGGTGTCGCGTCCGTACCTGCCCCGGCTGTGACGTCCGTTCCAGTCCCGGCGGTCCATCTGCCCTCGGTCCATCTGCCGGCGGTCCAGGGGCCGGCGGACCTTCCGCAGCTGGCTAGAAACGTCGACCAACTGGTGGCCAGCGCTCCCGTGGTCAGCGCAGTCCTTCCTGAGGGAACCGTTAGTGGCGTGACAACACCCGTTGTATCGCCAGCAGCCAGCGCGGTCGATGGGGTTGGGTCAAGCGTTGGCTCCGTGGTTGGCCGCGCCGTTACCCGTGCACTGGGAGTAGTCGGATCCACCGTGGAGACGCTTCCGGGTGGCAGCCTTCCAGTCATCATCCCCGAAATAGCCATAACGGTCCCTGCCATCCAGTTCCCCGATGACGTCGGAATTGCCGAAGCTCTTTCCGAGGGACCCCCTGTTCTTGGCACCGCTGGCGGGGTCCTCACAACGCCGGCTCGGGATGTCGCGGCCCAGTTGCTCGGCCTGGCTGGCGCCAGTGGCCCGCCGGGCCTGAATGGGACATCTTCGAAGGCGACAGTCTGGGCTAGCCGTACCGGGGATCCTTCCGCGCCTCCGTCCGACGGGACGTTCCCGCCCGGCACCCCGGGCGGCAGCGACACCGTGGGCGGCTCTGCAGTCCTTTCCAGCAATCCTTCGGGGGCTGCTGCTGCCTGGCTCCAAGGCACGAACCTGTTTTACCCCTTGGCCGGGACCCTCGTGTCCACGGCTGCTGCCGGCAGAGTTCCGGCTCCGGTGTCGTTTGACCCGGGTTCTTCCCCTGACTAGTTCCGAGCCCTGCCGCCTCCCCGAAAGACCGTTTCGGGCCGCGGCAAACGGCCGATCCGGGCGCTCCCGCAGTTTGCTGCGGACCGATGCGCCTTTGGGAACTACTCGTTCAGGAGAAAAACAAAATGCACAGCATGATTCGCAAGGGGCTGCTTGGCACCCTCTTTGCCGGTGGGTTGATAGCCCTCGGCGCAACTGCCGCGAACGCGGCAGACGCCACTATAAGTGCACAAGGCAATGCCTCGGGCACTCAAGTCGTTGCACCGGTGTCCATTCCGGTGAACCTCGGGTCGACGTCGCTCTCAATACTTGGAAATTCGGGCGCCACGACCACCACCCCTGCACTCGCCCCGGCTCCGGCCCCGGCGACCAATTCCGGCGGAGCAGCCGTCCCGTCCGGAACCCAGGTGGTGGCTCCGATATCGGTCCCTGTTAATATCGGAGCCACCTCACTGGCAGTTCTGAGCAATTCGGCCCCTGGAATAGCCTCCGGCACCCAGGCGACGGCTCCCGTCAGCGCGCCGGTCACCGTCGGCGACACCGCCGTCAACGTGCTTAGTACGACGCCGGCAGGCACCAGCGGAGGCACAGGCGTCACGGCACCGGTAACCGGGCTAGCGACGGTCGGCGACACCTCCGTCAACGTCCTCAGCACCACGCCTACAGGCACCAGCGGCGGAGGCACCGGCGTCACGGCACCGGTAACGGCTCCTGTCACCGTCGGCGACACCGCCGTCAACGTGCTTAGTACGACGCCGGCCGGCACCACCGGTGGCGGCACACCGGCAGGCACTGGCGTAGCGGCACCGGTAACCGGACTAGCGACGGTCGGTGACACCTCCGTCAACGTCCTCAGCACCACGCCTACAGGCACCAGCGTCACGGCACCGGTAACGGCCCCTGTCACCGTCGGTGACACCTCCGTCAACGTCCTCAGCACCACGCCTACAGGCACCAGCGTCACGGCACCGGTAACGGCCCCTGTCACCGTCGGCGACACCTCTGTCAACGTCCTCAGCACCGCCCCCGCAAGCGGCACCACCGGAGGCACTGGCGTCACGGCACCGGTAACGGCTCCTGTCACCGTCGGCGACACCTCCGTCAACCTGCTCGGCAGCACACCGATAGTCACCGGTTCGCTCTTGGGTGGGGGGCTCACCGCACCCTTGAATGTCCCGCTGACGGCCGGCACCGTCTCGATTGGCTTGGGCCTGCCTTCCGGCGTCGTAAACCCGTCGGTAGTCACCCCGTCCGTGGTCAATCCGCCAACCGTCACTCCGGGGATTGTCACCCCGCCGGTGGTGAACGCACCGAGCGATGCTCAAGGCTTCGTTGGCCCTGCCGCCGTTCCGTCAACCGGAACTGCGGTGCAAACCGGCGCCGCTTCAGTTCCTGCAGCGGTTGCTGGCGGAACTGGAGCAGCCGTTCTCGCAAGCACTGGCTTCAATGGCCTGTGGTTGCTGTTCGCGGCCGCTCTGGTGCTCCTCGGACTCATCGTGATGGTGGCCAGCCGGAAGATCCGGGCAACCATTCCCGCATAATCACCGGCTCGGGCTCCTCCACCGCACTGGATGTAGCCCGGTTCCCGGCTCCTCCGCAGGGCAACAGCCCCGCGGAGGAGCTCATGCGTGGTATCGCGGAATTGCGACCCTATGGCTCGCTAAATCGCAGTGACTTGGATCTGGGCAGCCGCCGGGGCATAGACCGGTGGAAACAGCTCGGAGGCATCGCGACGCCGGTAGTCGCGTTCGCCGTAGGCTTCCACCATCTGCCCAAAAAGTTGTTGACCCTCAGCGCGCAGTTCATCCAGGTCGATGCCGGGGAGTGAGCCGCCAACAACCACGGGGCGGCCCGCGACGTACGTGTCCGTGACGTTGCGTGCCGAGCCGTTGAGGATCAGCGTGCGCAGTGGATCTTCCACGACCCCGTCACGGAAGTCCCCCAGTGACGCGACCATGATGTCCGCTTGGGCGCCCGGACACAGGCGTCCCAGGTCGTCGCGCCCCAATGCCCTGGCACCACCCAGGGTGGCAGCGTCGAAAAACGCCGACACCCTGCCTGCGTCCCGGCGGCCCTCTGCAATGCGGGCCAGGTGGGTGCCGATGTCGATGCCCTTGATCAGATCCGGCGGGAACGAATCGGTTCCCAGGCACATGTTGACCCCCGCGGATGCGAAGGCGTCAAAGGACTTGAGCATGCCTGAGTAATGGAACGACGTCAGGGGGCAGTGGATGATGCTGACGTCATGCCAGGCGAGCACGTCCAACGGCCCGCCCTCTGCGCTGGAGGACGGGTCGGTGCCGTCAATGACAACCCCATGCGGAATGAGGAGCCGAGTGTCCAGCAGGCCTGAATCCGCAAGTTGTTCCAGGACGGTGCGCCCGCTGAGCTTGATGAGGAACCCGTCTTCATTGGTCCCCTGGAGGCAATGCAGGCGGACTAGTGCGTTGCGTTCGGTGGCCAGCTCGGCTGTCTGGCGCATCAGTTCGTCCGAGAGAGTCTCGATCCGGCACGGCAGCAGGACGCCGGTTAGCAACGGGTGTGCGAGTTCGTCGGTGTAGTCGAGGAACCGTTCGGCGTCGGCAAGTCCTCTGCGCCCCTCCTCCTCGTCGAAGAGGATCACGCGTTGACCATCGTCGTCGGTGACATTGATCCCTGAGCGGTACGCAGGGCCAAGGAACCCGCGCAGGCCGAGCCCGACGCTGGACTGCGCCATTCCTTTGAGTTCTTCGAAGGTTTCAGCCCATGAGCTGTGGATCTCCGAGGCGATCGGCATGTAGGTGGTCACGCCGTGCAAGGCCAGCTGCGCCAGTGCGAACTTACGCACGATCTGGCGCTGCGCCGCGGTGAAAACGTCGCGGCGGCGGTTGCGGAAGTAGTCCTCGGACCATTGCAATCCCGGAGCCGTCTCCTCCGTGGGCCAGGAGTCGAAGATCATGTGATCAATGTCCGTCAAGGCATCGAGATCGATGAGGCCAGGTGCGATCAGGCTCTGTCCAAAGTCCCGGCGTTCGTCCACTGGACCTGCGTAGTCGGTCCCGACGTAGATGATCTTGTCATCCCGCATCACGACGTGCCCGTCCGTGTGCATCACATGACTGGTCCCGTCATAGCCAAGGACGTACCGGGCAGAAAGCTGAGTGATCATAAAAACCCTCCAAGTTTGGTATCCCAGGTCAAATAGCCGCAGATCAAGCTCGAAGTCGACTGAGCGCATGGAAGCTCTCAGTTTCGGGACTTTTTGCAGCTTTTGTGACATGTCTTGCATTGCGATGTGATCCACCTTACCATTTTTGGTATACCAAATGGTGTGGGACACATCCGTCCTTCGCTTAGCAGCACACGAAGGGTGCACAACAATGAAGAACCAATCCACAACCACTCCGGAGGTGGATACGCCCGTAGTCAACGTCGACGACGGCCCGGCCCGCCTCTTCACCCCGACCGCGCGGCAATGGGCATCGATGATCCTGTTGTCGACAGCCGTCTGCGCCGTCGCCATCCTGGCCGGAACGCACAAGATTCCCCTGGGCAACGCCGCAATCGTACTTATGCCGGTCTTGTGGGCCGTGCTGATCGGCGCCGTCATCGGCGTGCAGAAGGTACGCCCCATGTCCGGCCAAAGCCGCGCCGTGGCCTCGGTGCTGCTAAACGTCAGCATCGTGATGTTCCTGGGGGCCTTGGGCACCCAGGTGGGGCCCTCCTTCGCCAAACTGACCTCCCTCGGCCCAGCCATCCTGCTCCAGGAAGTAGGCCACATTTTCGGAACGGTCATCATCGCGCTGCCGGTCGGCGTCGCACTGGGCATGGGCCGCACGGCTATCGGTGCCACGTGGGCAATCGACCGTGAATCCTACCTGGCCTACGCATTACAGCGTTTCGGGGTGAAGTCCCCGGTCTACCGTGGCGTGTTCTCCGTGTGGCTGTTGGGCAGCGTCTTCGGAGCAGTGTTCATCTCCCTGCTGGCCGGACTCCTCGGCGGGATGGGGATCTTCGACCCGCTTGCACTCGCGCTGGGCCTGGGTCTCGGCTCGGGATCCATGATGCTCGGCGGCGTGGCAGCCCTGTCCATCCTCCATCCGGGGCAGGCACCCGAGATCATGGCGTTGGCGGCCCTGTCGAACCTGGTGACGAACCTTGTCGGCTTCTACGCAGGGGCCTTCCTTTCGTTGCCGATGTCCCTGCGGCTCTACAAGTTCTGGTCGCGACTCTTCCGCCGCGATGACGAGGGCAAGCGCCTTGATCGCAACGGGAACGCCGTCGCGGCGAAGCTGCGCCGGCCACAGGCCCGAAACAAGGTGGACGTTTCAGCCGTGCTCCAGGACCCGGAGGTGCGCATGAAGCCTTCCACGTGGATCATCGCCTTCGTTGCAAGCATCGCGGCGGGCGTGGTCCTCAACGCCTTGGGTACCAAGTCCTTCAGTGTCAACGATGTGGTCGGCGTGGTGATCCTGGGCCTCCTTACCGCCCTGGCGTTCGTGCTCGCCAAGTGTGTGCCGGCTGTGCCGTCGAGCGTATGGGTCCTTGCCCTCGCCACCTTGGCAACGGCTCCGATCCTTCCTTTCAGTGGCATGATCGTCTCCTTCACCCACAACCTTGACCCCCTCTACGTGGGCCTTGGATCGATCGCCCTGCTCGGCATGAACGTGGGACGCGACGTCAACGCGCTGAAGAGCCTGAACTGGCGCACGGTGATTATGGCGACAATCACGTTCTCCGCGAGTTTCGTAGCGGCCGCAGCGCTTGCGCAATTCGTCATCCATGTCTGAGCGCTGACGCCGGACAACTGACGCCGGACAAGGGCGGTGGAATGGACTAGTCGTCCATTCCACCGCCCTCTCGCGTCTCTGCGCGCCCCCTCGTCGGCGCATTCAGGTGATATTCGACGCACCGCGATTCCTTCATGCCCCGAGGCGGCGCGACATACCGAGTCAGATGAACGACCGAAGGACACCAGACCATCTGTGGCTTGCTAAGATCTAAAGGCTCAACCGGTCCCCCGGAGAGCCTCCCCATCAAATGGCCCGGAAACGGACGCGTCCCCACGCGCCGGCACCGGCCCCTGCCCGACCCCAGGAGATCCCTGCTCTCATGACCGCATTGGCCGAACCAGACTATTTCGAGGTCCACGACGAGGATTACCGCAGCGAACTGGACTCGCGGTACGAAGAAGGTTTCGGGCACGGCCCCGAGCTCGACGACGACTACGGCAGCGGTTACGACGAGCTCGACAAACTCTTCGATGGTTTGTTCGACGACGATGATGACTTCGACGCCCCGGCCAAGGCCGAAAAGAAGGCTCCGGCCAGGAAAGTCGCTCCGAAGGCCGCTGCGGTAAAGACGGCGACGCCGAAGAAGGCTTCCTCAAAATCGATGCCCGAGGCCAGCCCTGTCATTACCCGCAGAGTGGTACCTGTGGCGGCTCCCGCGATTGAGGCACCGCGTGCCGACCCCGCCGAAGGTGGCCTTGTCGAGGTTCCCATTGCGGGAGAGCCGTCCGTAGCTCCCGCTCCAGCCGTCGAACCGACCGCCGTCGAACCTGCCGCCGTCGAAGAAGCCGAGGCTCCCGCGGTTCCGGACAGCCCCTTCTTCGCACCGCACATCGCCCCGGTCAACCAGCACGTGGAGTTCCTCCGCAAGCTCCGCCCGGGCTTCGAGGTCCCCTATGTGGACCCGATGCACTCAGTGGAGGATTGCCGGATTGTCACCCTGTTCTCCAACACCAGCGAGGCCTCCCCGCGGGGCGTTGTCTGGGCTGGCGACGACGCCGCCGCCACCCGGCTGCTGGGCCTGCAGTTCCAGCTCGGCCTGCGCCCGGAATGGATGATGCCGTGGAACACCCACCCGTGGTTCACTCCCGGCGAGGCGAACGGAAAGCTGACTCCTGAGCAGGTAAGCGCCGGCCTCAAGCCGCTCATCGCCTTCCTCAAACTCGTTCCGCGCGCTTCGGCGATCGTTGCCCACGGAACGGAAGCCAACCGCCTGGCGCAGATGCTCCTCAAGACTGACAACCAGCTGATCTGGCGCCGCGGCCTGAAGGTCTACAAGGCACGTTCGCTGCACGGGCGCGCGTTCGCCGGTTCCAAGGAACGCCAGACCGAATGGTTGATAGAAATGGGACGCTCCTACGCGGACGCAATGGCCCGCGCGGGTCTCCAGGCCGGTCGGCGGTAGGGCGCCTAGCGCCGTGACTTGCGGGCAGGCTTCCCGGAAAACAGTTTCCGGTCCAGCGAAAACGCCCCTGAACCGATGAAGGCAAACGCCAACGCCAACGCGATGTACAGGATGAGCAGCTCAGCGTTGATTCCGGGACTATCGCTCAGCAGCGGCTTGCCTGATTCGGTGACGAACCAGATCCCCGCGTACATGAGGGCTGCCAGGAAGCCGGCCACCCTGGTCAGGGCGCCGAGCACCAAAAGTGCGCCCAGCCCGGTTTCGCCCCAGATGACCAGCCAGGACATCAGCTCGGCTTTTTGAACACCCATCGCGGCGATGGTTGCCTCAAACGCAGGCTGCCCTGCGAGCAGTTTCTGGACTCCATGCAGCAGCAAAAGGCCACCGAACACTATCCTCAGAAACGCTGTGCCGCGCGAGGACGATGTCTGCGAAGGAAGGAGGAATTTCACCCGGTCCAATCTTCCATGCCGACGGCGCAGCTCAAAACGGCCGCTCCGAAGCAGCCCTCCGATGGATCGCGACGGCGGTCGCGCTTGCCGCCGTCTTAGTCCTCCACGAGCCGGCTATCCAGGGCACGGACAGTCAGGCCTGTTTCGGCTCGCCGAGCGGAAGAACGGCGAGCCGCGCGGCCAGGCCGGCGTCCCCCATGAGCTGCTTCACGACGTCGGGCCCTTCCGAGAAGTGCCGCCAACCTTCTGTGTGCACCGGGACCACAGTGGCAAGCGGGAAAAGTCGGGCCAGTTCCACAACGCCTTGCGAAGTGAGCGTCAACGGTGCGCCCCCGAAAAGCGGGGTTCGTGCGGCCCCTGCGAAAGCCACGGCAACGGCGGTGGCCGGAAACCGCAGGGAGATTTCGGCAACCAGTTCCAGCGATGCGTTGTCCCCGGAGACGTACATCGTCGGCCAGCCATCCGCCTCGAGCACGAACCCGGTGACTTCACCCGTGACAAGTTCGGCGCCACTAGGTCCGTGCAGCGCCGGCACGGCGGTGATCACCACGGGCGCGTCCCCCGCTACCGTCACCGGCTCCCAGGGCCGGAGTCCGCGGACCAGGGGCATCCGGCTCGCAGCTTCACCCGTACTCAGGACCATTTCGGCGTCCTTCAGTACCACCCTCCCGCTGTTGTCCAGATTGTCGGCATGCTGATCATGCGAAAGGAGGACGACGTCGATTCGGCCCAGGTCTTCTGCCGCCACAGCCGGACCGGTCAGTTTGTCCAGGGTCCGGCCCGCGCCTACCGGATACTGGCCTGGAGCATCGAAAGTGGGATCCGTGAGGAGGTTCAGTCCTGCATAGCGGATCAGGATGGTCGGTCCGCCAACATGCGTCAATACGGGCCGCTTGAAGTCTTGTGCAATGTTCATGAGGCAACTCTGCCCGTCCAGCTTGTGCTGAAAAAGTGGCCCGGAAGACAATTATCGCTAGGATCGGGCCATGATGGTTCACCGATCCCACAAGGTTGCAGTGCTTGCGATGCCAGGCATGAGCCCGTTCCACCTTGCAGTACCCCAGATGGTTTTCGAAGATCCCGACCCGTCCGGGGCTACCCCGCGCTACACGGTGCGGGTTTTCACGCCCCATCCGGGCCGCGTCCGGATGGGCCACGGCCCCGACATGGTGGTTGAACCCGGGTTGGAAACCATGGCGTGGGCAGACACTGTGGTCCTCCCGAGCTGGGATCCAGTGGTCGAGGTTTCGAGTGAACTCGTGGATGCAATCCGGATGGCTCATGGGAGTGGTAGCCGGGTTGTCTCACTGTGCCTCGGCGCATTCCTGCTGGCTGCTACGGGGCTACTGGATGGCCGCGAAGCAGTGACCCATTGGGGATACTCCGGGAAATTGCAGCAGCGTTATCCCGCCCTGCGGGTAGTGGAGAATGCGCTGTGGGCCGACCACGACGACGTCGTGTCCTCTGCGGGCGTTGCGGCCGGACTCGACTGCTGCATCCATCTGCTTCGAAAAGACTACGGCTCGGACGCAGCCGATCGCGTGGCGCGCGGGCTGGTCATGGCACCTCACCGCAGCGCCACTCAGGCGCAATTCATTCCGGCAAGGCTCCCCCGCGGCGCGGGCCACGACGGAATCGAACGCGCCATGACGCTAGCCCGCGAAAACCTCGGCCAGCCAATCGGCCTCGACGAGCTGGCGGCAGCTGCTTCGATGAGCCGCAGGACCTTCACAAGGCACTTTCGCAGCCGGACGGGAACAACCGTCCTTGATTGGCTCACCCAGCAGCGGCTGGACCAAGCACGAACCATGTTGGAATCAAGCAATGCTGGAATCGAAGAAATTGCCGGCTCCTGCGGGTTCGGCTCTTCGGCCGCCTTCCGGCAACATTTCCGTTCTGCTTTCGGTAACACACCAAGCCGCTACCGAGAGGAGTTCGCCTCCTGACCTCGGGGATCACCCGGCGGACGGCAGAATGGAAACCGCAGTAGGCCTCGCTGGGAGGCCCGCGGAACAGGATAGGTGAATCCGGGATGGATGTTGACGTCGTCGTAGTCGGCGGAGGCGCTATGGGATCGGCTGCAGCGTGGCAGCTCGCACTCAGAGGGCGATCGGTGGTCCTCCTTGAGCAGTTTGAGGAAGGGCACCATGTGGGCGCCTCCCACGGAGCGACGCGCAACTTCAACACGGCATACGCGGAGGACGACTATCTCGCCCTGGTCAGCGAAGCGAGGAACTTGTGGGACGGGCTCGCGGAGGAGACCGAAACGCAATTGTTGGATCTTGTGGGTTTGGCAAACCACGGAAATATTGCCCGGCTCCGGGAAGTCCGCACCGCGCACGCGGAGCGGGGCATCTCAAGCCATTTCATCTCCGCAAAGGAAGCGTCAGAGCGCTGGCCAGGCATGGTGTTCCGAAGCGATGTGCTCTTCGTTCCGGAATCGGGCAGGGTCCGGGCGGCCGAGGCTCTCAGGGCGCTCCGCTCATCGGCCGAGGCGCACGGCGCTCGCTTCACTTATTCCACCCCGGTTCGCGACATCCGCATCCTCGGTGACGATCGCGCCGTCGTCGTGACTGATTCGCTGGAGATCACCGCGCGCCGGGTAGTCATCACGGCGGGCGCCTGGACCAGCAAGCTTGTCGGGGCGCAGGTGCCACTCCCCCGTTTGGTGGTCACCCAGGAGCAACCTGCCCATTTCACGCCCGTCGATGATTCCCAGCCCTGGCCGAGCTTCAACCACGCGCCGGACCCCGGCGATCCCCGTGACGACTATTGGTACAGCCCTGTCTATGGCATGCTCACGCCGGGCGAGGGGGTCAAAGCGGGGTGGCATGGCGTAGGACCGGTCACCGATCCCGATGCCCGCACGTTCGAAGCCGAGCCGGTCCAACTGGAGGCCCTCCGCCGCTACGCCCGTGAATGGCTGCCTGGGGTCGACGCCGGATCGGCGGTGCCCATCAGCTGCACCTACACGAGCACGGCCAACGAAGACTTCGTGCTCGACCGTTTTGGACCGCTCGTTGTCGGGGCCGGGTTCTCCGGGCACGGATTCAAGTTCACGCCGGCTATTGGCCGCGTACTTGCCGATCTTGTCGACGGGATTGACGCGCCGCGCCGCTTCCGCCGCGCTTAAATGCAACTAGCTCGCAGTTGTTGTCGTTCTGAGCGCTCAAAACGACAACAACTGCGAGTTAGTTGGGTGGAGCGGGGCGCTTAGTTCAGCGTCGCGACAACCTCGTTGAGCTTTGCGGACGGACGCATCACGGCCTCTGCCTTCGCGGCGTCGGGGCGGTAGTAGCCGCCGATGTCGGCAGGCGAACCCTGGACTCCGAGCATCTCGGCAATGATGGTTTCCTCATTGGACGTCAAGGCCCCGGCGACGGCGGAGAACGCCGCGGCGAGCTCGGCGTCGTCGGTCTGCTGGGCCAGTTCCTGTGCCCAGTACTTCGCGAGGTAGTAGTGGCTGCCCCGGTTGTCGAGTTCGCCCACCCGGCGCTTCGGGGACTTGTTGTCCAGCAGGAACGTGCCGGTGGCGCGGTCGAGCGTGTCAGCGAGGACCTGTGCCCGTGCGTTGCCGGTGGTGGTGGCAAGGTGCTCGAAGCTGACGGCCAGGGCGAGGAATTCGCCCAGGCTGTCCCAGCGGAGGTGGTTTTCCTGCAGGAGCTGCTGGACGTGCTTCGGAGCCGAGCCGCCGGCACCGGTCTCGAAGAGTCCACCGCCATTGATCAGCGGGACCACGGAGAGCATCTTGGCGCTGGTGCCAAGTTCGAGGATCGGGAACAGGTCGGTGAGGTAGTCACGCAACACGTTGCCGGTCACCGAGATGGTGTCTTCGCCCTTGCGGATCCGTTCCAGGGTGAACGCGGTGGCCTTCTCCGGGGACATGATTTCGATCTGCAGGCCCTCGGTGTCGTGGTCCTTCAGGTATTCCTTGACCTTGGCGATCAGCTGGGCGTCGTGGGCGCGGGTTTCGTCGAGCCAGAAGACAGCCGGCATCTTGGAAGCGCGCGCACGGGTCACGGCCAGCTTGACCCAGTCGCGGATCGGCACGTCCTTGGTCTGGCAGGCGCGCCAGATGTCGCCCGGGGAGACCTGGTGTTCGATCAGCACGGTTCCGGAGGAATCCACAACCTGCATGGTTCCCGCGTACTCAACCTCGAAGGTCTTGTTGTGGCTGCCGTATTCTTCAGCCGCTTGTGCCATCAGGCCGACGTTCGGAACCGTACCCATGGTGGTGGGATCGAAGGCGCCGTGGGCACGGCAGTCATCGATGACCACTTGGTAGACATCCGCATAGCAGCTGTCCGGGATGACCGCGAGGGTATCGGATTCCTTGCCGTCCGGTCCCCACATGTGGCCGGAGCTGCGGATCATTGCCGGCATCGAAGCGTCAACAATGATGTCGCTCGGTACGTGCAGGTTGGTGATGCCCTTGTCGGAATCGACCATGGCCAGCGCCGGGCCGTCTTCCAGGCCCTTCTTGATGGCCGCCTTGATGCCTTCGCGGACGTCCTCCGGGAGTTCATCGAGGCCGTTGAGGATGGACGCGAGGCCGTTGTTGGCGCTCAGGCCGGCAGCAGCGATCTGCTTGCCGTAGGTGTCGAAAAGCTCGGAGAAGTACGCCTTGACGACGTGGCCGAAGATGATGGGGTCGGAGACCTTCATCATGGTGGCCTTCAGGTGCGCAGAGAACAGCACGCCTTCTTCCTTCGCGCGGACCACCTGGGCAGCCAGGAACTCGTCCAGGGCGGCGGCGCGCAGCACGGTGCCGTCCACTACTTCACCGGCGAGAACGGGGAAGGCCGGCTTGAGGACCTTGACGGTGCCGTCTTCGCGGACAATCTGGATCTTGATGGTGTCATCGGCGGGGATCACAACGGACTTCTCGTTGGAACGGAAGTCGTTCGCGGTCATGTGCGCAACATTGGTCTTGGAGTCAGCACTCCAGGCACCCATGGAGTGCGGATTCTGGCGGGCGTAGTTCTTCACCGACAGGGGCGCGCGGCGGTCCGAGTTGCCTTCACGCAGGACCGGGTTCACGGCCGAGCCCTTGATCTTGTCGTAACGCGAGCGGATGTCCGTCTCTTCGTCAGAGGAGGGGTTGTCCGGGTAGTCCGGAAGTGCGTAGCCCTGCCCCTGCAGCTCGGCAATGGCTGCCTTCAGCTGAGGAACGGATGCACTGATGTTGGGGAGCTTGATGATGTTCGCTTCGGGCTTCTTTGCCAGTTCGCCCAGTTCGGCCAGTGCGTCACTGATCCGCTGCTCTTCAGTCAGGTAGTCACCGAAGACTGCGATGATTCGGCCAGCCAGCGAAATGTCGCGGGTCTCGACCTCCACGCCGGCCGTCGAGGCGAAAGCTTCCACAATCGGCAGGAACGAGTACGTCGCCAGCATCGGCGCTTCGTCAGTGTGGGTATAGATAATCTTTGCCATTGGCGGGGCATCTCCCTGAAAGTCTGCAGATTTCAACATCTCTAACTTACCTGAGGGGGCCGGATTGGCGCGTACTGGGACGGCCCCAAGCGAGCTATTCAACGTCATACCCCATCGAACCTTATGTACCTCGGCGGCAAATCGGAGTAGGTTCATTGGGTCAAACTGTGGCCGACGACACGTGGCCGCCAAACGATTGGCAGGACAATCATGACAAAGAAATCACTCCCCATCACTGGTCTCCTGAGCCTCCTTACCTCCGCCGTTTTGACCCTCTGTGCCGCTGGAGGGGCGGCAGCCGCAACGCCTTCCAGTGCGGTTTCGAGCTTCGCAGCGCCTGGGACGCAGCAGCTCGTCAGCATGGCGACAACAAACACCGACCCAACGGGGTACTGGACTCCCGAACGGATGCAAGCAGCAATCCCTGGAGATGTCCTAGCAAGCAAAGCCCTCACTCGAGGCGGCGTCGCCGGCGGCACGGTCGAAACCGGCCCGCCCGTGAAGATCGCCGGCGCCAAGGGTGGCAGCGGGAGCCTGCATCAAGACGAAGACCCCATTGACCACGTCGGCAAGGTCTTCTTCACCATGGGTGCTTTCGCCTACGTCTGCTCCGGCAACGTCGTCGTGTCGGATAACGACAGCACTGTGGCGACCGCGGGCCACTGCGTCAACGAGGGTCCCGGAGCGTTTGTCCAGAACTTCGTATTCGTTCCGGCCTATCTCAACGGCACGGCCCCCTACGGCATCTGGCCTGCTAAAGCCCTCTACACCACACCCCAGTGGCGCACGGCGGGCGACATCCGCTATGACACCGGCTTCGCTGTCACTGCAACGGTGAAAGGCAAGCACTTGGCCGACGTCGTTGGCGCGTCCGGCGTAGAGTTCAACCAGGACCGGGGGCTCAGCTACCAAGCCTTTGGTTACCCTGCCGCCCCGCCGTTCGACGGACAATCGCTGAAGAGCTGTTCGGGTGACGCCACCAAGGATCCCATCAATCCACAGTTCAAGGCGCAGGGCATTCCCTGCGATATGACCGGTGGATCATCGGGCGGGCCCTGGATGGTCGACTCCGGCCGGGATTCCTACCAAAACTCCATTACGAGCTACGGCTACCCCGGCGGCCCGGCTGTGATCTACGGGCCTTATTGGGGCTCCGTCATCCGGGATGCCTACGATATGGCGTCCACTTCCTAGGTCTTTCGGCCACTCGGAAATAGGGCAGAATTCGCTTCTTGTCAAAACGAAAGTCAAATCTCACAAAACTCTTTACATACTTGTCACGGCTTGGGTAGTTTCGGTTCCGTCAATCGGCGGCCACCACAAACCGGCCGCCTTCCCCCGATATCTAGGACAACTGTGACGAGAACCAAAACCCTGGCCACAAGCCTGTTCAGCCTGACTGCGGCCGCCTTACTTGCGCTAGGCTCCGGCGGCGGGGCCACTGCGGCTCCGTCGATGGGCAACGGCACCGATGCGTCGACCGTCAGCAGCAATTCGGCGTCGGACGGCAACACCGCTGACTATTGGACTCCTGAGCGGATGAAGAACGCCGTCTCTGGCGACGTTCTGGCGAGCAAGGCACTTAGCCGGGCACGGGCTGCGGTTGGCCTTTCGGAGGTACCAATTTCTCCCGAGCAGGTTTTTCCCGAACTTGGCCACACCCTGACCGTCGAAGGCCAGCAGGCCAGCAGCACCGCGGCGCCGTCCCCCGCCCTGGACCGTAAAGCCAATGCCGGCGAGTCTCCCGTTTCGCACATCGGGAAGGTGTTCTTCACCCTCGGCGGGGTGAACTATGTCTGCTCCGGCAACTCCGTCACCTCGGCCAACCAGAGCACGGTGTCCACCGCCGGCCACTGCCTCAACGAAGGCCCCGGGGCATTCGCGAGCAACTTCACGTTCGTTCCTGCCTACCTGAACGGGGCTGCGCCCTACGGCAAGTGGACGGCCAAGGCGCTCTACACCACCAGCCAGTGGTCCTCGAGCGGAGCCATGCAGTACGACACCGGATTCGCCGTCATGAACACCCTCAATGGCCAGAAGCTTTCAGACGTGGTGGGTGCCTCCGGAGTCCAGTTCAATGCGGCCCGCGGACTGGCATACAAGTCGTTCGGCTATCCTGCGGCACCCCCGTTTAACGGCGAGTCGCTCAAGAGTTGTTCCGGCACGGCCGCCAACGATCCCTACAACCCCCAGTACAACACCCAAGGGATCCCCTGCAACATGACGGGTGGCTCCTCCGGTGGTCCGTGGTTCATTGGAACCAGCGCCAGCGGATACCAGAACTCGGTGAACAGCTACGGCTACGGCAGCAACTCCACCAAGATGTACGGCCCGTACTGGGGCACGGTCATCCAGGGCACCTACCAGACCGCGTCCACGGCCCCGTAACCTGCCCGGCACGTGAAAGCCCAGCGCGGAAGCAAGGGACATGCCCCCTGCTAGCTCCCAGGGCCGGACATATTGCGAATACGCCCAGTCCTGACCACAAAAAATGGACATGCCCCCGGGAAGGGAGGACATGTCCATTTCTTGGTGGAGCGCCCGGACTTGGTGGAGCGCCCGGAGCCAGTGGAAGCCCGGACTTAGTGGAAGAAGTGCCGTGCTCCCGTGAAGTACATCGTGATGCCGGCGGCGTTAGCCGCGGCAATGACTTCCTCGTCGCGCACTGAACCGCCAGGCTGGACGACAGCGCGTACACCGGCGTCGATCAGGATCTGCAGGCCATCGGCGAACGGGAAGAACGCGTCGGAAGCGGCCACGGCACCGCGGGCACGCTCGGGCGCACCGCTGGAATCGGTGTTTGAGGCACCGCCGGCGCCATCGACGTCGGACTCCACCTGAACGCCCAAGGTGTTGGCGCGCTCAACGGCCAGTTTGCAGGAGTCCAGGCGGTTGACCTGGCCCATGCCGATGCCCACTGCCGCCCCGTTGTTGGCGAGGAGGATCGCGTTGGACTTGGCGGCGCGGCAAGCGGTCCACGCGAACGCGAGATCGGCCAGCGTGGCGTCGTCGGCGGCTTCGCCGGCGGCGAGGGTCCAGTTGGCGGGGTTGTCGCCGTCGGCGTCCACCTTGTCGGCTTGCTGGACGAGGACGCCGCCCGAGACCTGGCGGATCTCCGTCGGGTAGCGGCCATAACCGTCGGGCAGTGCCAGGAGGCGGATGTTCTTCTTCTTGGACAGGATTTCAACGGCTTCCGGCTCGAAGCCCGGGGCGATGACAACCTCTGTGAAGATCCCTGCCACGGTCTTGGCCATACCGGCTGTGACAATGCTGTTGGCCGCGATGACGCCGCCGAAAGCGGACACCGGATCGCAAGCGTGGGCCTTGGCGTGGGCGTCGGCAATGGGGTCGGCGGCATCGGCCGAACCAACGGCCACGCCACAGGGGTTGGCGTGCTTGATGATGGCGACGGCCGGCTCGGAGAAGTCGAATGCGGCACGGAGGGCGGCGTCGGCGTCGACGAAGTTGTTGTAGCTCATGGCCTTGCCGTGCAGCTGGTCAGCCTGGGCGATGCCGGCGGGGGCTGCCTTGTCCACGTAAAGGGCGGCCTGCTGGTGCGGGTTTTCGCCGTAGCGCAGGACCTCGGAGCGCTCAAGGGCGAGGCCGGCGTAAGCGGGCCAGTCGATGACGCCGTCGCCGTCTTCGTCGAGGAACTGGCTGGCGGTCCAGGTGGCAACGGCGGTGTCGTAGGTTGCGGTGTGGGCGAAAGCCTTGGCGGCCAAGCGGCGGCGGGTCTTCAGGTCGAAGCCACCCGCGGCGGCGGCTTCCACCACAGCGCCGTAGAAGTTCGGGTCAACAACGATCGCGACGGCGGCATGGTTCTTGGCGGCCGAACGCACCATGGCGGGGCCTCCGATGTCGATCTGCTCGACGACGTCGTCCTGGGCCGCGCCGGAGCGGACAGTCTCCACGAACGGGTAGAGGTTGACCACTACGAGGTCGAAGGGCTCGATCTCCATCTTGGCCAGCGTTTCCATGTGGGCAGGAACGCGGCGGTCGGCCAGGATGCCGCCGTGCACACGCGGGTGCAGGGTCTTGACCCGGCCATCGAGCATCTCCGGGGAACCGGTGACTTCTTCGACTTCCTTGACCGGAATACCGGCTGCGGCGATCTTCTTCGCGGTGGAACCGGTGGAGACGATCGCGACTCCTGCTGCATGCAGGCCCTTCGCGAGCTCCTCCAGCCCCGTCTTGTCGTAAACCGAGATCAGTGCACGGCGGATGGGAACACGGTCAAGCTGCGTCAAGCTCACAAAAGTCTCCGTCTTATATCGCGGGATTCCGCGGTTGCTGGGGATACGGACGAGTTTATCGTGTTGTGGGTCGTCTTCGTTTTTCGAGACGCGGCGGCGCACGCAACATATGGTTGGGCCATGGATTCCGCTGATGTGATTTTGGTAGCCGATGTCGGGAAGAGCCGCTGCAGGGTTGAACTCAGGCAAGGCGATGAGGTGTTGGGCTCGGCGGACCAGCAGGGCTTCCCCGGCCTGGGCATGGACAACGGCGCCCGGCTCGCCTTCGAGCTGCTCGCGGACACCGCGGCCATGCTGCCGCGCGAGCTATCGGCAGCATTCCCGGAAGGTTCGTTGCGGGGAATCGGCGCCGCCGTCGCCGGGGTCGAGGCCTCGGCGGCGAACTCACACGAACTCGCCGCCCTGCTTTCCGAACGCTTCAAGGTCCCGGCCGCGGTCCTCTCGGATGCCACCGCGGCCCAGCTCGGCGCCCTGGACGGCGCACCCGGAACGGTGCTGATTGTTGGCACGGGGGCTGTTGCCTTCCGCTTCGACGACGCCGGGACCCTCCACCGCGCCGACGGTTGGGGACCGCTGTTGGGCGATCGCGGGAGCGGCCGCTGGATCGGCCAGCAGGGTCTTCAGGCCGCGTTGCAAGCCCACGACGGCGGAGCGGCCACGTCGTTGCTCGGCGCGGCCGCCGCGCTGCTCGGCTCGCCCGCGCAGCTTCCGGCGTGGCTCGCCGAATCCGACAACCCGGCCCGGACGATGGCGCGTTTCGCCCCCGTGGTGCTCGAAGACGCGGAGGCGGGAGACGCCGTCGCACGCTGCATTGTGGACGAAGCGTGCAGGCTCCTCGTGGACACCGTGGCCCTTGCTTCCGGCGACACGAAGCAGGTGGCTCTCCTTGGCGGCGTCGTGAAATCGGAGTTCTTCGGCGGGCTCTTGCACAACGCCCTCGCTTCGGCTGGGATTGAGGTGGTTGCGGCACTCGGCGATGGCATGGACGGGGCCGCCCTCGCAGCGAACCGCCGCGGGCTCCTCCAGGAAAGGTACATTCACCGTGACGGAACAGCCTGACCCATCTTCCCCCGGTACCCCTGATGGGCTCGCGGAACTCCGTTCCGAGCTCGCGGGCCTGCAAACAGAAGCGGCATCGCCCGCGCTCAGTGAGTTGGACACCATGGGTACGGCCGAGCTCGTCGCCGCCATGAACGAGCAGAATCGCGGCGTCCCGGCCGCCGTCGAACAAGCCAGCGGGGAGATCGCCGCAGTGGTCGATGCCGTTGCGGAGCGCCTCGCCCGCGGCGGCCGGCTGCTCTACGTCGGAGCTGGAACGGCCGGGCGGCTCGGGGTATTGGACGCGAGCGAATGCCCGCCAACCTTCGGCACTCCCCCGGGTCTCGTCGTCGGGATCATCGCGGGCGGCAACCAGGCCATCCAGAAACCGGTGGAGTACGCCGAGGACAACGCCACGGCCGGAGCCCGGGACCTGCACGACATCAGCGTGACCGAGGCGGACGCCGTCGTCGGAATTTCGGCTTCGGGACGAACGCCATACGTGATCGGGGCGCTCGAGGAGGCCCGCAGCCGGGGCGCCTTCACGGCGTCGCTCGCCTGCAACCACGATTCGCCCATCAGCAAATTGGCGGACGTAGCGATCGACGTCGTGGTCGGTCCCGAATTCGTTGCCGGTTCAACGCGGCTGAAGGCGGGGACCGCACAGAAACTCGTCCTCAACATGATCAGCACGCTCGCCATGGTCAAGCTCGGGAAGACCTACGGAAACCTGATGGTCGATCTGCGCGCCACCAACAACAAACTCCTCGCAAGGTCCCAACGGACCATCCAACACGCCACCGGCGTGGACGCGGAGACGGCGATTCAAGCGCTGGATTCCGTGGGCGGCTCGGTCAAGGCGGCCATCCTGGTGGTGTTGACTGGCATCGATCCGGGCCAGGCGAAGAGCGCTTTGGATGAGGCTGGCGGCTTCCTGCGAAAGGCGATCCAGAAGCACGGATAGAGTTTCCCCAGGAGGGGAAATGAATACTTACACAACCGTCCCGAGCGGCGAGCAGGTTGTCCAGGAGCTGCCGTGGAGGTGGAAGGTCCAGGGCAGGATTTTCCTGATTGGCGGCCTCGGCTTCATGTTCGACGCGTGGGACGTCACCCTCAACGGCATCCTCATTCCGCTGCTTTCCAAGCATTGGTCCCTCCAGCCCGCCGACGCCGGATGGATCGGCACCGCAAACCTCATCGGCATGGCCTTGGGCGCCTTCGCTTGGGGCACCATCGCGGACACGATCGGGCGTAAGAAGGCATTCACCGCTACCCTCCTGATCTTCTCCGTCTTTACTGTGTTGGGAGCTTTCGCCCCGGACATCGTGTGGTTCTGCATCTTCCGCTTCATGGCCGGTTTCGGGCTAGGCGGCTGCATTCCCGTGGACTATGCCCTGGTGGGGGAATTCACTCCGCGGAAGCAACGCGGCAAAGTGCTCACCGCCATGGATGGTTGGTGGCCCGTCGGCGCCGCCCTGTGCGGCTTCATTTCGGCCGGACTTGTTGCGGCTTTCGCGGACTGGCGCCTGACGATGCTCGTGATGGTCTTGCCTGCCCTGCTGGTGTTCTGGGTCAGGCGGAGCGTACCGGAATCCCCGCTCTTCCTCATCCGCAAGGGACGCCGCCAAGAAGCCGCCGAGGTCATCGACAGCCTCGTCTTGGCCACCGGAGCCGAGCCGCGCGCTTACAGCCTTCCCGCCCCGCAAGACGCGCCGCGCCTCTCGGCCGGCAGCGCATGGCAACAGTTGCGCCGCCTTTGGCAGTTCAATTGGAAGATCACGACGGCGGCCTGGGCCCTGTTTTTCAGCATCCTCCTGGTCTACTACTTGAGCTTGACGTGGATGCCGCGGATTCTGATCGGCGCCGGATTCGAGGAGTACAAGGCCTTCGTGACGACAGCCGGGATGGCCGGCGTCGGGCTCCTGGGCGTGGCGGTCGCGGCAGTGCTGGTGGAGCGCGTGGGCCGCAAATGGATCCTGGCCATCACCGGGCCGCTGTCGGCTTTGACCTTGGTGATCGTTTCGTTGGTGGTGGACATTCCCGACGCGGCGGTGTTCTGGCTCCTGGCGTTTGGCTTCGTCATCCAGGTGGCCATCCCGGTGCTCTATGCCTACGTGTCGGAGCTCTACCCCACCGAGCTTCGGGGCTCCGGCTTTGGCTGGGCGTCCACTTTCTCACGGGTTGGCGCAGGGATAGGGCCGCTCGTGTTCGCCTCGTATTTCTGGCCCGAGTTTGGCTTGGCCACGTCCTTCGCCTTGGCTGGCGGGCTGATCGTGGTGGCGGTGCTGTGGATGGCGTTGTTCGCGCCGGAGACCAAGCAACTCGAGCTCGACTGAGCCTGCCCCTTTCCGCACCCCCAACTAGTCCCCGCCGCCACCCTCGCCTGCCCAACTAGCTCGCATTAGTTGTCGTTTTGAGCCGTCATAACGACAACAAATGCGAGTCAGTTGGGTTGGGCGCCCTGGACTTAGGCGTGCTTTCCCGCCGCGAGCTCTGCGAGGGTCCGGACCAGAAGCTTGCGCTCCACCACCTTGATGCGTTCGTGCAGGGTGTCTTCGGTGTCGTCCGGGGCGATGTCGACGGCCTCCTGGGCGATGATGGGTCCGGTGTCCACGCCGGCGTCGGCCCAGTGGACCGTGCATCCAGTCACTTTCACGCCATAGGCCATGGCATCGCGGACTCCGTGGGCTCCCGGGAAAGCGGGCAGCAGTGCGGGGTGGGTGTTGAGATACTTGCCGCCAAAGGCATCGATGAATTCCGGGCTGACGATCCGCATGAACCCGGAGGAAACCACTACGTCCGGATCGAAGGAGGCAACGGCCTTGGTAAGCGCGGCGTTCCAATCGGCCCGGTCCGCGTAGTCCTTGAAGTCCACCACGAAGGTGTCCAGTCCGGCTTCGGCGGAGCGTTCCACTCCGTAGGTACCCGGCCGATCTGCTCCCACGGCTGCGATCTCAACATCCAGCTCGCCCGCCTTCACGGCGTCGATTACTGCTTGGAGGTTGGAACCGGTGCCGGAGACGAGGACAACAATGCGCATTGCACTAGCTTATGGCTGGCTCGCGTAGGCTGGAAAACATGAATTCCGGCGTTGGACCCACTCCGCAGCATCAGCCACAGAGCGAGGCTGCCAAATCAGCGCTTGCCGTTACCCAAACACTGTTCAGGACATTCCTGCTGACGGTGCTTGGCGCCCTCTTCGTCTACATCCTGAACATCAGCTACGTCTGGCTCAGCGCGATCCTCACCGTCATCGCGGGGGTGCTCGGAGTGGTGGTCCTCGTGCGGGCCATCAGGTTCAAGCAGCCGCGCATCGTACTGTTTGGCACCATTTCCGGACTGGTTGTCACGGCCATCATGTGCCTGCTGGTGCTCACCGCCGTCGTCTTCTTCCAGCAGATCCGCACCTTGCAGGACTGCGCACGAGGCGCGCTGACGCTCCACGCCCAGAACTCGTGCCAGGTGGATTTCCAGAACTCCATTCCCTCCGGATTGCGCTAGCCGGGCGCAATCCAAGGCGAGGCGGGCACCTTAGCGGTGGTCGCCGTCGTACACGGAATCGTCGAGGTCCGCTTCGCGGAGCTTCTGCCGCCTCTCGAGCCATGGCCCCACCCAGTAACCGATCACGACGCCGATCCCCACCTCCGCGGCGATCCAGACTGCCGTCCACCGCGGGTCCGGTCCGATCTCGGTGAGGCGACCGATTCCGGCGGAACCGCGTGCCAGCCACGCGAGGCCTCCGGCCAATGCCCCTGCCACCGCACCGACGAGCGCGCCAAGGAACAGCGTGGAAACAGGGGCCGTGAACCAGCGCGCCTTGATCTTGATGGAGAGCCATTCGTCGAAATGGTTCTCCCCCGCACGCAGGAACCACCAGCCAGCCAGCAGACCGGCGATCACCGGAAGGGCGAGGGCCGCGGCTCCGAATTCGAGCTGGCCGGTGGGAAGCGCGCCGAAGACAGGAATCGCAGGCAGGGGCCCGACGGCGGTGCCCAGCGGCCCGGCGTGTGAGCCGACACCGAGGGAGAACCCTGCGCCGGAGGACCAGGCCAGGGTGAATACCGCCAGATTGGGCAGGTAGCCGAGCTGGGCGATGGTCAGGACGCCACCGCCGAGGGCCCCGGCTTTCAGGCCTTCGTAGACGGCGATGATGTCCGTCCAGTGGATGACGAGGTCGACGGCGAGCAGCGTCGCTGAGAGTGTCATGGCCGCCATGATCGCCACGAATCCCGCCTTGATGGCGGAGCCAAAGTAGGAACCGGCCCAACGCGAATGTTGGCTTGTGCGCGCGAGCCAATCGACGGCGTCGACGCCAATGAGCCTGCTCCACGAGCCGGACTCACGCCGGGCGCCCACCACCATGCCGAGGCCGAACGGGATAAGCGGAAGTAATGCGGCAAACCAGATGTTGATCACTACGTCCTGCGTGCGGCACACGAATCCGGTAGCCGCGCCGAACGCCCCATAAACAAGCAACGCCCCGAAGAAGGCCTGCCACAGCTGGTCCGTGTACGAAGCCCTGGCCAGCCGGCGGCCAGCGCGCCACGCCAGGAGGAACGGGACCAGAGTCAGTCCGAGCGGGATAAGGGACAGCATGCCGGAACCGGGTAGACCCGCGGTTCCCAGGTTGACGGTGGCAAGCTGCAGCGGCACACCGTGGACCAAGAGCCAGGTTTGGCCGGCCAGGCGTGCCAGGAAATCGATGGTGTGGTTCTGGAATCCGTCAGTTGCCCAGACGCCGACCAGCGGCAAGACCACCACGAGCGCGGAGATGATGGCGGCCTGCGCCGACTCAAGGGCACCCTGCAGCCACAAAGGCATGGGCAGGCCACGGTTACCGGTCTGATCAGCGCGCAGTTTCATCGTGTCCTATCGTGCCACGGCGTGCCCCGCTCCCCCGGCAGGCGCCCGCACGGCCCGCCAATCCTCCAACCGTCGCTCACCAACAACCCCCTCCCGACCAACCCTCGCTCACCAACAACCCCCTCCCGACCAACCCTCGCTCACCAACAACCCCCTCCCGACCAACCCTCGCTCACCAACAACCCCCTAAAGCCAAACGCTCCTGCATGTCCGCCGCGCCGCCGTCGTCGTTTATGTGAGCGAGCATCAGCAGGAAACCCGACATACGTGAGCGCGCGTCAGCAGGAAACCCGACATATGTGAGCGCGCGTGAGCAGGAAACCCGACATAGGTGAGCGAGCGTCGGGGCCGCACCGGGGCAAGCCGCAGGCCGCACCGGGGCAGGCCGGGGGCCGCCGGGGGGGCGCCGGGACGCCCACGCTCCCAGCGCTTTTTGCATAAGTCAGACGTAAAATTGGAGTGTTCGCAATAGGTGGATGGAGGGCATAAATGACTACCGCAACCCCACATGCACACGGTGTTCACTTTGGACGGACGGACATCCAGAACATCGGCATGGGTGTAGGTATTCTGATGGCGCTGGTGGGCCTTCTCGGATTCATTCCGGGCATCACCATGCGGTACGGGGAATTGCAGTTCTTCGGGCCAAATTCGCACGCAATGCTCCTGGGTGTGTTCCAAGTGTCGCTGCTGCTCAACATTGTGCAGCTCCTCATCGGCGGAACCAGCTGGGCGATGTCCCGCTCGGGCGGCCATAGCGCACGCAATATCCTGATGAGCTTCGGTGCCTTGTACATCGTGTTCAGTGTGTACGGACTAAGTGTCGGGGTTGATTCGGCGGCCAACTTCCTGTCGCTGAACACGCTCGACAACTGGACGTTCATGGTCTTGGGCATCCTGATGGTCGCCGCGGGCTGGATGTTTTCACGGCATCTGGCTGACGACGCAAAGTAGCCCTATTCACAAGCCCGGATTGAGTTAGCCCGGGATTATAGGAGCCGCCAATGGGTAGGATCTACAGCCAAATCTGAATAGTCATACAAGCGGTTGGTGCAGTTCCTGCGGTGAAGAAGCCGGGAGCTGTGCCAACCTTCTTTGTGCCCGACGCCGTCAGATCCACTTGGGTGCCACCGGCACCTGCCCAGCGCCCGCGGTCACACCGTCGGTTCCGCGCCCGGTGGCCCATTGCACGACGCCGGCAAGAGGCCCGGCCACCACGACGGCGGCGTCCGGATCGCCGAACGTGAGGTTCGTGCCGGTGACCCGGACCAACAACCCGGCGTCGGTGCCGCGGGTGGCCCACGAACCGGTGATATCGCGTAGCAACCGTTCCAGCACAGACGGCGGGATGTCACCAAACGATGCTCCATTGTCGAGGTCAACGGCATGGACCCAGACTTCGCGGGTGCGCATCCAGACCGTTTCCGACGCCGGAACTTCCCTGCCCTGGATGGTCCGGACGGTGTGGTGCCAGGCGTCCTCGGGAAGGTCGCGCCATTCCACGCTTAAGTGCACGGCGGAGTGGTCGAAGAGGTTCCGCAACGCAATGGGCGACAGGGTGGCACCGAAGTTGATCTCCTCATCCCGCACCGAGACAGAGGGATACATCGGAGTCTCCACACCGGTCGAAGCCCACTCCACCAAGCGGGCGATGGCCCGGGCGTTGTAGCCGATGTGTGCTACAACGTGGCGGCGGCTCCAGCCGGGAAGCAGCGAATCGCCGTCGAGCTCGGCATCGGAGAGTTCGTTGAGCTTGCGGGCGAAGAACGCGGTCCCCCGCCGGGCCTGCAGGAGCTGTTCCTGCAGGCCCGGATCGGTGGTGAGGTCGTGGCGGGCGACCATCAGGCTTCCTTGACCACGCGATTGTTCAGCTGGCCCAGCCCCTCGATGGTGGTGACCAGGAGCTGGCCTTCCTGGAGGTACCGCTTGGGGTTCTGGGCGTGGCCCACTCCGCCGGGCGTTCCGGTCGCGATGACGTCGCCCGGGTTCAGCGTGATGATGGTGGAGATATAGGAGACCAGGAATTCGGGCGTGAACACGAGGTCCCCGGTGGGGGTGCTTTGCTGGATCTCGCCGTCGACGGCGGAAGTCATGAGCGGCCCGGCCCTGAACTCGTCCTTCGTGACCAAGGCGGGCCCGAACGGCGTGGACTTTTCCCAGGTCTTGCCTTGCAGCCACTGGATGGTGCGGAATTGATAGTCGCGCATGCTGATGTCGTTCAGCACCGAGTACCCGGCGATGTGATCGGCCGCGTCGGCTTCGCTGATGCGCCGCCCCTTCTTGCCGATCACGACGGCAAGCTCGGCCTCCCAGTCAACCGAGTCCGATTCCTGCGGCAACGCAAGATCGTCGTTGGGACCAATCAGCGATTCCTGGTACTTCGCGAACAAGGTGGGGTACTCGGGGATTTCCCGGCCCATCTCCTTGATGTGGTTACGGTAGTTGTGCCCGACGCAGATGATCTTGCCCGGTGAGGGCACGACGGCGGCGAGGTCGGCGCCGTCGTACGCGTGCGTTGCGCCGCTGGCCGCCTCCGCGATGGCCGCCCAGGCGGGTTCCTGCAGGAGGGCACCGACGTCGGAGAACCCGTCGATCTCGGTCAGGGTGTCGCCGTCTTGGCGTACGGCCACCGTGCCTGCAGCGGTGCGGAGGGTGAGGAGTCTCATTTGTTGCGTCCTTCGATGTACGTGCGGTTGAAATTCAGTCGTTCGAAAATGGGGGCGTCGCTGAAGCGGAAGAGATCGAACTCGCTCTCTGCCGCGATGGACCATTCCTGCCAGGACGGGACCACGAAGAGGTCGCCTTTCTCGAGGACCTTGGACTCTCCGTTCAGCACCACGGTGCCGCGTCCTTCAAAGACCTGCCAGACACTCGAGTCGACTTCACGCACGGCCTTGGTGGAAGCGCCTGCGCGCAGGCGGTGGAATTCGGCGCGGATGGTGGGCATCACGTCCCCGCCGGTGGTCGGGTTGGTGTAGCGCACAGCGGCGTGGCCCTGGGACACCGTGGCCGGGTGGCCCTCATCCTCAAGGAGCAGCTGCTCGCGAAGGGCGGCGTCGGTGTGCTCCCAACGGTAAGCCGCGATGGGCGAGTTCGTGGTGTCATCCAGCCCGGACAGTGGACGGAGACCCGGGTGAGCCCAGAGCCGCTCAGATCGCGAAACGTCCGGAGTGGCCTCATCCGTGACCCGCTCGGTGCCGAACTCGAAGAATCCGGCGTCGGCGTAGTGCACGAACGGGATGTCCAGTCCGTCGATCCACGCCATCGGCTGATCGGTGTCGTTGTGGTGGCCGTGGAAGTTCCAGCCCGGCGTCAGCAGGAAGTCCCCGCGGCGCATCGCCACCGGATCCCCGTTGACGACCGTCCAGACTCCTTCGCCCTCGACGACGAAACGGAAGGCGTTCTGCGAGTGGCGGTGCTCCGGGGCAGTTTCGTGCGCGCCCAGATACTGGATCGCCGCCCACAACGTCGGCGTCGCATACGGCGTGCCGGCCAGGCCAGGGTTGGCCAGCGCGATGGCCCGGCGTTCCCCGCCCCGGCCCACCGGCACAAGGTCACCGGCGCGGGCTGCCAAAGGGTACAGATCGTTCCAGCGCCACACATACGGCACAGCCTTCGGGGAAGGAACCATCGGCATCAGGTCCGCGATCTCGGTCCAGAGCGGAATCAGGTTCCCGGCCTCGAAATCCTGATACAGCTGCTCCAGCTGGGCAGCTTCTTCGGGGGTCGGCTCCGGAACCGCGTGCGCTGTGCCAACGGAATGATCAGTGGCAACTGATTTGTGGGTTGTGCTATCGGCGCTGATGGACACAGGGGCCTCCTCGGGGGTACGGGACAGTTTTGGCGTACTCCAGACCCTAGGGAAGCCCTCGAGTGATCTCCAGCATATTCTGCTAGACAGAATCCGCTGGCCCAACTGACCAGCAGGCGGCCCCAACTAGCTCGCAGTAGTTGTCGTTATGGGGCCTCAAAACGACAACAAATGCGAGTCAGTTGGGTGTGTCACGGCTTGGGTAGGTCAGGGCTGGGACTCGGCCGGATTGGCTGCGATATCGATCTCCAATTGGCGCTGGGTTTCCCGCATGATACCCACGAGTCCAGCATCGAAGAGCCTGCGGAACCTTGCCACCGGAGTCGCGACGCTCAGCGCGCCCACGGCAACGCCCTGACCGTTGTGGAGGGCCACCCCCAAGGCGCTGATCCCTTCCTCGGTGCCCTCGAAATTCGCGGCGAATCCATTGCCCCGGATTGTCTCGAGCTCGCGGAGGAAAGCCGGATATTCGGAGTCGGGAATGTTGTCGCCGCCGATCTCCGCATTGTGGCTGCGGAACAATTGCTCGATCATGGCGGGCTCTAGTTCGGCCAACAGCGCTTTGCCGCCCGAGGCCTTGTTGGCGGGCAGTACGGTTCCCTGCCTGTCGCCCACCCGCAGCGCGTTGGTCCCCTCCACGGTGGCCAGGAACCTCACCTTGGTACCCACGCGGACCATGAGGTTGACGGTCTCGTTGATCCGGCCACTCAGGAGTTCCATGTGCGGCTGCGCCACGGTGCGCAGCAAACGGCTCCAACTGAGTCCTGCTGGGCCAACCCCCATGGCCGGCCCGGGCACATAGCGGCGGGTCTCGTCCTGGACCGCGAACCCCCGGTAGACCAGCATGGCCAACAGCCGGTGGGCGGTGGAGGGGGCAACACCCAACTCCGCGGCGGCGTCCTTGAGGCGCAGGCTGCCGCCGTCGCGCAAGAGCTGAAGGAGTTGCAGGGCGTTGTCCACGGCCTCAATGGAATAGGCGGGTTTCTTGCGGGCCGGAAGATTCTGCACGACAGAATTCTATTGGTGCAAACGAGCGGCGGCCACACAGTGGTGGGATGAATCACACACCATCCGCTGCAGCGCCGGAGCGGACCCAAGACGGCGTTCACCACTTCCCCGGGGCCTCTGCCCGGTTCTCCAAGCGTTCCGCCGCCGCTGTCCTTGTCTGCTGGTTGCTGGTGGTTTTCGACGGCTACGACCTCATCGTCTACGGCACCGTCCAGAGCTCCCTCATCACCGACACCGGCTGGGGCCTCACCAAGGCAACAGCCGGAACGGTCGGCTCGATGGCTTTCCTGGGCATGATGATCGGAGCGATCTTCGCCGGCCGGATGTCGGACAGCTGGGGCCGCCGCCGGACCATCATTGCCTGCGCCGCACTGTTTTCGCTCTTCACTATCCTGTGCGCGTTCTCCCCAAACGCAGCAGTCTTCGGGGGTCTGCGCTTGCTGGCGGGCATCGGCTTGGGCGGACTTGTTCCCTCGGCAAACGCCTTGGTCGCGGAACTGGTCCCCGCCAAATGGCGGTCCACCATCGCCACGCTGATGATGTCCGGAGTGCCGATCGGCGGCTCGATCGCCGCTTTGGCAGGCATTCCGCTGATTCCCGCTTTCGGCTGGCCGGTCATGTTCCTGGTGGCCGCTGTGGCCCTGCTCGTGGTTGTTCCGCTGGGCATGCGCTTCCTCCCGGAAACCCTCCCGGAGACGCTTCCGGGAACACCTCCCACCGCAAAGGATGCGAAACAAGCAGCGGGTTTCAAGTCCTTGCTCCGTGCCCCGTACCTCGGCATGAGTCTCCTGTTCGCGATCTCCACCCTCGTCACGCTCTTTGCCTGGTACGGCCTGGGCACCTGGCTGCCGAACCTGATGCAACTGGCCGGCTACAACCTCGGGTCAGCCCTGACCTTCGCGCTGGCACTCAACCTCGGTGCCGTCGTCGGCTCGGTGGCCACGGCTTGGGCGGGAACCCGATTCGGTCCCATCCCGACGGCGATCGCGGCAGCCGCCGTCGCCGCCGTCGCGCTGGCCGTACTTGTGGCGGGTCGGCCCGTGGGGCTTGTCTATGTCATGTTGGTGCTGGCCGGGGTCGGCACCCACGGAACCCAATGCCTCATCATCGCGGCAGTGGCGAGCCATTACCCGGCGCATTTGCGGGGCACAGCGCTCGGCTGGGCACTCGGCGTCGGCCGCATTGGTGCGGTCGCCGCTCCCCAGGTCGGCGGGCTGCTGCTCGCGGCCGGGCTGGGCGTCAACTCGAACTTCCTGGCATTTGCCGGGGCCGCCGCCGTCGCGGCCATCCTGCTCGGCGCCATCGGCACGAAAATCAAGACCGCGAAGATCAACACCGCCAACATCCAATCCAAAAACACCACCTCTGTAGGAGCAAGCAATGTCTGACCGCAAACCATCCACTGAAGTCCTCGTTGTCGGCGGAGGAATGGCCGGCCTTGCCGGCGCCCTGGCCCTCCGCGCGAACGGCGCCGAGGTGACGTTGGTAGAGCGGGCCCCCGAGTTCGGCGAGGTTGGGGCGGGACTGCAGATGGCACCCAACGCCTCCCGCGTCCTGAAGCGTTGGGGCCTCCTCGAGAAGGCGCTCGAGATCGGGGTCCGGCCCAAGCACTTGGTGTTCCGCGACGCCCTGACCGGCGAGGAACTCACCCGTCAGACCCTCGGAGGCGAGTTCGAAGAGCGCTACGGCGCTCCGTACGTGGTGATCCACCGCAGCGACTTGCACCGGATCCTTTTGGAAGCCTGCCAGGACGCCGGCGTCCGGCTGGTGAACGACGTCTTCGTCGAAAGGGTCGAGACCGTGAACGCACGCGGCCTGGCGCACACCTCGAGTGGGGACGTTTACGAGGCCGACGTCGTGATCGGCGCCGACGGCCTCAAGTCCACGCTCCGCGCCGCCGTCGCACAGGACGGGCCGGTGTCGTCGTCGTACGTCGCCTATCGCGGAACGGTGCCCATCACGCCTGAAACCCCGGCGACCGACCTTGAGGACGTCGTCGTCTACCTCGGGCCGGACTGCCACCTCGTGCAATACCCGCTGCGCAAAGGCGAACTGCTCAACACGGTGGCTGTTTTCAAGTCGCCCTCGTTCGAGCGCGGCGAGGAGCAGTACGGCGGCGTCGACGAACTCGAGGCCGCTTACAAGGACTGCGTTCCGGCCGTACAGCTGGCACTGCGGAACCTTGCGACCGGCATCCGCTGGCCCATGTACGATCGCGATCCCATCGAGAACTGGATCGACGGGCGCCTGGTTTTGATGGGCGACGCCGCGCACCCCATGCTCCAGTACTTGGCCCAGGGAGCCTGCCAGGCGCTTGAAGACGCCGCGGTCCTCCAGGATTCCACCGTGGGTTCCGTGTTCAACGACGACGGCGTGGACACCGGTGCGTGGGACCGCGCCATCGGCGATTTCAACTCAGCCCGCGCAGCGCGCACGGCCCGGGTCCAGCGCACCGCGCGTGTCTGGGGAGAGTCGTGGCACGTGTCCGGCGTCGCACGCGTCTTACGGAACCTGCTGTTCAAGAGCCGCAAGGATGGCGACTTCCAGTACAACGACTGGCTGTACGGCCAAGATGGCGACGGCGTCCCGGCGGACGGTACCGCCGAGGTGAAAACCGAGTCGCTGGCGGGAACGCACGCCTAGGAGCATCCGTTGTGTCAATTGTAGGTAAACAAATTGCTGGACTCCTGGAGCAGACCGAAGCAGACTGACTACACGAGCCGCTTGGGTGCTTGCCGTTGAAAGGACAGTCATGTTCGACCTCGTTGCTTATCTCCCGATTCTTGTCACCGTATTGGGGGTAGTTGTCGCCGTTGCCGTCATTCGGCTGCTCATTAAATTGATGTGGAAGGTGGCTGAACCAAACGAGGCATTGATCATTTCCGGCCTGACTCGGGGAAGTTTGGACACCAGGGACGGAATGGATTTCAAAATCGTCACCGGGAAAGGCGCCTTGGTGGTTCCCGGGCTCCAAACCGTGAGGACTTTGTCCCTCACGCTGAATGAAACAGAACTCCAGGTCAACTGCGTGACCTCGCAAGGTATCCAGGTGATCGTGGAGGGTGTGGTTATTTACAAAATCGGTGACGCCGCTCCTTTCATTGCGAATGCCGCGAGGAGGTTTCTCGGCCAGCAGCCCAAAATGCAAAGCCAGGTCTACAACGTTTTTGAGGGGCATTTGCGCTCGATCATTGGCAGCATGACCATGGAAGAAATCATCCGTGAGCGCGACAAACTTGCGTCGTTGGTCCGCAGCGCCAGCGGCATAGAAATGGAAAAGCTTGGCCTAGTGGTTGATTCCCTGCAGATCAAGGATCTCCAAGACCCCACGGGCTATATCCAAAACCTGGCCAAACCGCACATTGCGCAGGTCAAAATGGAAGCCCGCATCGCTGAAGCCACCCGGAACCGCGAGGCCGCGGAACGGGAAGCCGAGGCAGCTGCGCAGATCGCGGATGCCCAGAGCATCTCGGCGATCAAGCAATCAGCGGCCCAAGCCAACGCCGAAACCGCCCGGGCCAATGCCGCGCAGGCGGGACCGTTGGCCGATGCCACGGCGCGCCAGCAAGTGGTGGTCCAGGAAACCGAGGTGGCCAAACTGGAGGCGGACCGCGAGGAGCAGAAGCTCCAGACGTCCATCCGAAAGCCTGCCGATGCAAAGGCGTACGCCCAGCGCACCGAGGCGGAAGCCCAAAAGGCTGCCGACATCAGCGCGTCCGAGGCGCGGGCACGGCGAACGGAACTCGAGGCCCAGGCGAACGCCCGCAAAGTGGAAGTCGAAGCGCAGGCCAACGCCACGGCGGCGGCCGCCATTGCGGGGGCAACGAAGATCACCGGTGAAGCCGAAGCGGCAGCCACCAAGGCGCGGGGTGACGCTGCAGCCTCGGCCATCAAGGCCAAATCCTTGGCGGAAGCGGACGGCATCAAGGCCCGTGCCGAGGCTCTCGGAACCAACCAAGAGGCCGTTATCTCCCAGCAGCTCGCGGAGAACATGCCTGCGATCGTGGCAGCCGCGGCTGAACCCTTTGCCCACGTGGGTAACCTGACGGTTCTGAACGGCGGCGAGGGCCTCAACAGCATGGTGGGTGGGATCCTGTCCCAGGTGGGCAACTACCTGCCATCGATCACAGCTGCGCTCAAGAACGGCAAGGAAGCGCCTAAGCGGCCGAGCAAAACTCCTGATGCGTAGGGACACCGATGCACAAAGAGGTTGATCGGAGCCTGACGGGCAAAATCGGCAGGGTCACGGGCCGTATTGGGCCAGGCACCGTGGGGGAAGTGATGCTGCCGTTCCACGGTGGCACAAGCGCCTTCCACGCGCATCCTTTCGACAAAAGCAGTGTTTTCAACGTGGGTGATGAGGTGCTTGTCATCTACTACGAACCGCCCGGAACTGTGTTCGTTGATGAGCTGCCGGACGTTCTGAAAGCTGCCAGATAAAACGACTGAGGGCGGCTAGTTAGCCGCCCTCAGCTTTTTGTCGCTGATGGATTGCTCACCCCAGCGGCGGGGCTCCCACGGTGTCATACATCGCATAGTCGTCCGTCGTGACCGATCCGTTGCTGAACAAGCTCAACCCGAAACTGATCGCAGTGGCCCCGGCAGGAAGTGCCGGCGTCGTGAAGCTTGCCTGGGTATAGGTGCTGGCGGCGGCCAGCCACGGTCCGGAGGTCCAATACACCCAGTTGTTTGAGGCGTCACGGTAATACAAGGCGAACTGTGTGACGGCTGTGGAGGTGTACCAAACACGCACCGAGTAGGTGTGTCCTGCGACCGCCGCAGGTGGGCAGGTACTGGCGTCCAGCGTCGGAAGCAGTTTCGCGTCACCGCTGGAGTAACCCGTGATGGTGAGTTTCTCCGCTTTGGTACCGGTGTGTGCGGTAGCCACCGTGCTGAACGTGGCGGTGTTGGTGCCGTATCCACCGGCCTGCCAGCACTGTGGGAACGGGCCCGTACCGGCCGTTTCAAGGCTGGGGTTTTGTACCAGGTTGCCGCCGGCTGGTGGTGGCGGCGGAGGCGGGGGCGGCGTGCCGACGTCGAACATCTCGTAGTCATCCGTGGTCAGGGTGCCGTTGCTGAACAGGTTGAGTCCGAAGCTGATGCCGCTCGCACCGGTAGGCAGTGGAGGCGTTGTCCACGTGGCCTTTTGAAAGGTCGTGGCCGCTGAGAACCAGGGACTTGATGTCCAGTACTTCCACGTGCCAAGGCCTGTCCGGTAATAGAGCTCGAACTGGGTATTTGTGGTCGATTTATACCAGGCACCTATGGAATAGGCGTTCCCGGGTGTGGCTGTGGGTGAGCACCCTCCCAGGTCAAGGGTGGGCAACAGCTTGGCGTCGCCGTCGACATATCCGCTCACCACGAGCTGTTCAGCGACTTTCCCCGTGTGTGCCTGCCTGACGGTGGAGAAGGTCGCCGTGTTGGTGCCGTAACCGGCTCCGGCCCAGCATTGGGGAGCTCCGCTGACCAAGGTTTCAAGGCTTGGGTTCTTGATGAGGTTGCCGGTACCTTCTGGCGGGGCCGGCGGTCCCGAGACGACCGGCTTGACGGTTCCGCCGATGACTTGGCGCACTGTCTTGACGCTTGTGGTTGCAGGACGGGACTTGAGCCACGTGGCGAACTGGTTGAACAGAGTTGGCGTGACGTTCAGCGGATCCGTGCTGGTAGCCGAAATGTGGTGGAAGGTGAGCTGGACCCACCCGCCTGCCGGCTCCGCCTGGGTGACGGACTTTTGCAGGTCCGCCAGGGTCCAGGTGTTGTCCACTTCATCCGGGGCCGCGGTGTTGTACGGGTTCGCAGGAGGGATGGTCTCGGCCAGCGGGCAGCCGGCGCAGCTGAACCGCGTCTTGATGTCGCCAAGGCCACGGGCGCTGTTCAAACCACAGTTCTTCACAATGGTTTCGATCGATGCGTTCTCGGCAGCGAAGGGATACGCGAAGTCGGTGATCGTGAATCCAAGGTTGCTGAGGTTCACCCTGTCGTTGCAAATCTGGCGAGTTGCCTCATCCGCCGTCACGGTGGTCAGATCCGGGTGGGTGACGGTGTGGCCGGCAATCTCATTGCCGTTCGCCACAAGGCCCTGCATGTCGCTTGTCGTCAAGTAATTGGGATTGTTAATGAATCCGGACGGAGTGAAGAAGGTACCCACCAAACCGAGGCTCTGCATGGTCTGCGCGGCGGTGAGCTGATCGGCATTTGCGTCGTCAAAGGTCAGGGTTACCACGGTGGGGTTGGCAGCTTGGGCTGCCGGCGCGGTGATGCCGGCGGTGACGCCAGTAAAGGCGAGTACCACCACGACGGTGGAGAACCAGGTAAACCATTTCCCGGGGATCATCCCTTTGAACGCCCGGTGCCGGTCAACCTGGTCAGTACGGTTGAAGAGTTTCATAGGGTCTGGCTCGATTCTTGGCAACAGCCTGGCCTGACATAGGGGCAGGCGCGGGGCGAAAACACCCTGCGCTGTTCAGCGCGTGAGGGCGCGCCGCCCAGTCAACGCCCTCTTGCCGAAATACCCCGGTGCCCGGGACAAGCCCCAGTCATGGCCACGAGGTTCACTATGGTGTCACCGTAAGTCGGGCGCATGGTGACGAATAAGAGTAAGTTGTACCCGTTTTTCAGTTCCGTAATTACTTAGATCGGCGCATTTTCCGTCGCTCGGGATCTTCCACTCGAGAATAAGCATCGATTTGTTAACCAAACCTTCCCCCTACCGTCACGCCCATTCCCCCGCTTCGCCAACCTCCGCGCACACCGTGGAGGGGTGAGGATCGCTATCGTTGCCGAATCATTCCTGCCGCTCATGAACGGGGTAACCCACTCCATCCTGCGGGTGCTGGAGCATCTGCAAGATCGCGGCGACGAAGTGATGGTGATTGCGCCGTCGACGTCGGACACTGCTGTCTCGGACGTCGTGAACGGTGCTTTTGTCCACCGCCTCCCCTCCGTGCCCCTGGCCGGGTACACAAACGTGCGGGTGGCGTTGGGCGGTGTGAGCCGGGTCAAGAGAATCCTTGCCGACTACGCACCGGACGTCGTCCACCTCGCATCCCCTTTTGTCCTCGGGTGGCGGGCTGTGCAGGCTGCGCACCAGCTCGGCATCCCGACGGTTGCCATCTACCAAACCGAGGTCCCCAGTTACGCGGCCCGGTATGGCGTCCCCTTGCTGGAGAACTGGGCATGGAACCGGGTGGACAACATCCATCTTCGGGCTAACCGGACGCTGGTCCCGTCCACGTTCGCGCTCAACCAGTTGCGCGGCCGCGGGATCTTAAGGGTGGGCATGTGGCGGCGCGGTGTGGATACCGCGCGGTTCTCCCCCGCCAAGCGCTCGACGGCGTGGCGCACCTCCGTGGCACCCCACGGCGAGCGCATCATCGGCTACGTCGGCCGCCTCGCGGTGGAGAAGCAACTGGAGGACCTCGCCGTGCTTGCGGATCTGCCAGGAACCAGGCTTGTCATTGTGGGCGACGGTCCACAACGCGCTGCCCTCGAAGCAGCATTGCCCAACGCCTTCTTCACCGGGTTCCTCGGCGGCGACGAATTGGCCCAAGTCGTGGCGGGGTTTGACCTCTTCGTTCATCCTGGCGAGTTCGAAACGTTTTGCCAGACGATCCAGGAGGCCATGGCGTCCGGTGTTCCCGTCGTGGCCACCGGCCGGGGCGGGCCCCTCGATCTCGTGGAAAACTCGCGTACCGGCTGGCTTTACGAGCCGGGAGACCTTGCGCAGTTGCGGGGCTACGTGCAGGACCTGGTGGGCGACGACGCCAAGCGCCGTGCGTTCGGAACGGCGGCACTCGCTTCCGTCCAGGGACGGACGTGGCCGGTGCTGAGTGCCCAACTCGTCGAGCACTACGAGGCAGTGATCGCCGGCGAAGCACTCGTGGAGCCGGCCGCGGCACCCAGCCACACGGTTCAGGCAGCCGAACTTCAGGCGGCTGAGCCCGCCACCATTTCCGTGACTTCCAGCAAAGGACTCCCAGCATGAAAATCTCCGTTGTAGGCTGCGGCTATCTTGGCGCGGTGCACGCCGCCACGCTCGCATCGATGGGCCACACCGTGGTGGGCATCGACGTCGACGCCCAGAAGGTGGCCCACCTGAACAAGGGCTTCGCCCCCTTCCACGAACCCGGCCTGGATGAACTTCTCCGGGACGGATTCGCCACGAAGCGGCTCACATTCTCCACTGATTTCGCGGATGCCGCCGACGCCCAGACGCACTTCCTCTGCGTGGGCACCCCGCAGTCCAAGACGTCGGATACCGCGGACCTCTCCTACGTGATCGCGGCCACGAAGAGCCTCCTCCCGCACCTGGCGAGGGGCGCCGCCGTCGTCGGCAAATCCACCGTGCCCGTGGGAACAGTGGACATGCTCCGCGGCATCCTTGCCCGCAGGCCGGATGTCCTGCTCGGCTGGAACCCCGAGTTCCTGCGCCAAGGCACGGCCGTGAAGGATTCATTGGTGCCGGACCGTTTGGTGTACGGCGTGCCGGGCGGCAAGGATTCTGCCGCCGGCGCCCCGATCACGGCAGCGCTCGACACCGTCTACGAACCGCTGATTTCCGCAGGGATCCCGCGGCTGGTCTGCAACTTCGCGACCGCAGAGCTCATCAAGTCCGCCTCCAATGCGTACCTCGCCACGAAGCTCAGCTTCATCAACGCGATAGCCGAACTTTGCGATGCCTCAGGGGCCGACGTCACTGAGCTCAGTGAGGCGATGGGCCTGGATCCGCGCATCGGCAACAGGTACCTACACGCCGGCCTGGGTTTCGGCGGCGGCTGCTTGCCGAAGGACATCCGCTCGTTCCGCGCACAGGCACAAGCACTGTCCGTGCCTTCCCTTGATGAGTGGATGGGCGTGGTCGACTCCATCAACCTGGGCCAGCGAGCCCGCGCCGTGGACGTCGCCCGTGAAATGTGCAAAGGCTTCCTGTCCGGACGCACCGTCACCGTGCTGGGCGCAGCCTTCAAACCGGACACCGACGACATCCGTGACTCCCCCGCCCTGGACGTCGCACTCCAACTGGCGGCGGCCGGCGCCCACGTTACCGTGACCGATCCCAAGGCCATCAACAATGCGTGGATGCGCTACCCCCAGCTCCGCTTCGAAGCGTCCACAACGCGCGCTCTCGAAGACGCTGAGTTGGTGCTGCTGCTCACCGAATGGGACGAATACCGCGCCCTCTCACCCGCCGCCGTAGGCTCTCTCGTACGACGCCGGATGGTGCTGGACGCGCGGAACGTCCTGGACGCTGGAGCATGGCAGGCGCAAGGCTGGACGGTTCGCGGGCTCGGAACCGGCTCTCAGTCTGAGCCTTCAGCGCCGATTGCTGACGTCAAGCCTGCTGTCCTTCCCGTCGAACCGGTCAACACACGGCCGTTCATTGTCGGTTCGCAGGCCAAGGCACCCTCG
This sequence comes from Arthrobacter sp. 05L417, assembly GCF_056397865.1. Taxonomy (NCBI): domain Bacteria; kingdom Bacillati; phylum Actinomycetota; class Actinomycetes; order Micrococcales; family Micrococcaceae; genus Arthrobacter; species Arthrobacter sp. 05L417. Next base: position 61,529 of record NZ_JBFTOG010000003.1, on the reverse strand, counting down.
ACCCGACGTTAGCGTTGCTTGCCCGCGGCCGCCGCACCTAGCTGTATGAGGCCGTGACGGCGGTGACGACGAGGGAGACGTTCTGCCCGCCGAAGCCGAAAGAGTTGCTGAGCACAGCGTGCTGAGGGAGGTTGCGTCGTTGGGTGACGACGTCGAGGTTGATGTCGGGATCCACGTCGGTCGGTGTGAGGTTGCGGGTCGGCGGAACGACGTCGTGCTTCACGCTGAGGACCGCTATGAGAGCCTCGATCGCCCCCGCAGCCCCGAAGAGGTGGCCGAGCGCCGCCTTGGGCGCCGTCACGGTCGCGTGCCCGAAAACCTCCCTGATCGCACGGGACTCGGCAGCATCTCCCACCGGCGTCCCAGTAGCGTGTGCATTGATGTGCCCGATCTGCTCGGGAGAAAGTCCAGCTTGCGCGAGAGCCTTCCGCATTGCCGAGATCTGACCGCTGCCATCGGGAGCGGGGGCGGTGATGTGGTGCGCGTCGGCCGCGATGCCGGCTCCGGCGAGCACTGCGTGGACCCGTGCACCACGCGCAGCGGCGTGTTCGGCACTCTCGAGCACCAAGACCGCGGCACCTTCTGCCAGGACGAATCCGCTGCGGTCCGCGGCGAACGGTCGAGACGCTGAGGCCGGCTCCGCCGTGTGACGCGACAGCGCCTGGGTCTGCTTGAAACCGGCGACCGTGATCGGGGTAATCGCTGCCTCGGTTCCGCCAGCAATGACCACGTCTGCTTCGCCAGCGCGGATGAGCCTGGCCCCTAGCGCGATCGCCTCGGCACCGGATGAGCAGGCCGAGACTGGTGTGTATACCCCGGCGCGCGCACCATAGGCGATGCTGATCAGCGCGGCGGCGGCGTTGGGCATGAGCATCGGGACGGTTCGTGGCGACACACGGCGGGCACCCGACAGCTCAAGAACGTCGTCTTCCCCCAACAGGGTCTGCACGCCGCCGATTCCGGTGCCGATCGCCGCGGCAAGTCGCTCCGGGTCGACCTCAGGGGCACCGGCGTCAGCCCAAGCCTCGGCGGCCGCGACGAGGGCTGCCTGCTGCGAGCGGTCCAGACGCCTGGCTTGCACCGGGGAAAGGCGCTCGGCCGGGTCGATCGCCATCGTCCCGGCCACGGTGCCGGCCAGTTCGCCGTCCTCATGGCCGGGTAGAACCTTGCCCCTAATGCCGGACTCACCGGCCAGCAGGGCTTCCCACGTCGATCTGACGTCGCCTCCGAGTGGCGTGATCGCGCCGAGTCCGGTCACGACAACCTCATTCCGTCCCATGCCCTTCAACCACCTCTCTTGTATGCCATACAACTAACACTACTTTTGTATCACATACAATCGAGAGGTGATTCAGAAGCGAACCGAACCCGAGGCGCAGACCTCGACGCTAGAGCGCGGACGCGCGACCCGGAGGCGACTCATCGAGACCACGGCCCGGCTCGGCAAGGAGCGCCACGGAGCCCAGCTGAGCGTCGCGGAGATCGCAGACGCGGCAGGGGTGTTCCCCAACCAGATCACCTACTACTTCGGTTCCAAGGACTCACTACTCGTGCACGCCGCGTTCCTGGGTCTGCTCCACGACACCCGGCGGATCGAGCGGATTGGCCGCCAGGCCCCCGACGCGGCGACCTTCCGGCGCAACATCGCCCGCGCGGTCCTCGCCCTGCCCTCGCTCCCTTCGGTCGCGGGAGCACTCGCGACCGGAATCGCCAAAGCCGAGCTCGCCCCGGTAGTCGACCAGCACCTCCAACTGCTGTTCCGCCAATCGGAGCGCTTCATGAGCCAGCTCATCGACAGCCGCGGTTGGAGCCTCAGGCGACCCATCGACGTCGAAGCCAAGACATTCTGGAGCACCGCACTCGGTGCCGCACTTCTCGCACACGCTGGGGCACACGGCACCGGCGCAGACCTCGACCTCGCCGGGACATTGACGGTCCACGACCAGACCGACCACGCCTAAGTTCCTCACCGTTCCCAGGGCCACTAGCGGATCTCAGTGTTTTCGCCCTGTTAACACGTAGACGGGCCTCCGGGCACACGGAGATCCGGCTTGTTCACACTGAGAAACGGCCTTTTGCACACGGATTTTTCCGTTTTTTACACGTAGACGCCAATTTCACCGAGAGAATCTGAATCGTGGATGGCCTTCCTTTTGGAGGGGCACCACTATTCAAGGCCAGCGATACCCGTTGGCCGTTCTACTCGAGAAATGGGGTTGTAGTGGAATCAACAATGACGAAAAGGACCGGGCTTCAGGCTGCGGCAGCCGCGGCGCTGGCTGTGGTTGGGATCTTCGGTGCGAGCCTGGCCGTTTCATGGATCGCGGGGTCCCTTGGCATCTCTGCCGCGGCGGCGTCCCAGATCATGCACGCCATCGAGGTCGGAGGCTGGGCTCTCGTTGTCATCGGCACAATATTCGGGGCAGGAATCACGGGTGCCCTGATCGCAACGGCTCGAAGCATCCTCTTCCGCATCGGCCGGGCGCAAGCGGTCGCCTAACTCGATGCTTGCTAAGACAGCACGCGTGCTTGGGAGCATCCCTGGATGGTTGCTCCCAAGCACGGGCTTGGCCATGGCGGCCATAGCCGTCTTCGGCTACTCGGCCGTGGACTTGTCCTGGATTCGGGACGCGAGGGATATGGGTGGGAGCCCCCTCTACAGCAAAGATTTCCTCCAGATCCTCGGGCGGAACGTCGGCGCGGCCTTGGTGCTGTATTCCGGAGTCGCGACCCTTGGGCTCACTACGCTCATCGGAGCCGGAATCCTGGCGCTGTATGTCGGGGCGACGGTGTCCCTCGGAGTGCATTCCGTCGGCGGTGCCGGCCTGGTTGCCGACGTCATTTGGTATGTCCCGTTCGAATTCTTCGGCCTGGTGATGGCGGCGACCGCTGGATTCCAGCCCGCCGCCGGCCTGGCTCGCAGGCTGCTGATGAAGAACGAGCCTCCAACCCTGAGGTCGTTCATCGACGACATGGCCCGTTCCCTCGGCACTTTGCTCATTGCCATCGCCCTGATAGTCCTCGGTGCCGCCATTGAGGCCATCGTGATTCAGCTAAAGACCTGAGGAGGATTTCATGACCAGCACGGAAGACGGCCGGGAGTCCGAGACCGTCATCAGCGTCGCGAAGGTCGGAAGTTTGCGGCCCGAGCCAACTGCAGCCAAGGAATGGGTTTCCACGTCCCGCGGTCTGTGGATCGCGAGCTACATTCTGCTCATGGCTTTGGTAGCCCTCCGGCTTCCCCTGACCAGAAAGTATCTCAACGCAAACGTCCCGGCGGACGTGCGTTCGGAAATCGGCGACGATCGCCTGCTTAGTCTCTCCATGACCGTCGGCACCGTTTTGTTCTTCCTTGTCTACGCGGTGATCATCGCTTTGTACTTCTCCCTCGCCGCGTTCCTGGACAAACGGGTGATTCCGGGAAAATCGGTACTCGCGGGCCGCGTCAATATCGGGGCGTTCTTTGTGATCGCCATTCTCGCCACGATCCCCGTGAACCTATTCAGCGTGGTGTTCGGCGTCATCCAACCGCGGGAAGTCCCCGGATATTGGGCCTATTTCCCCTCGATGGCCGTACTTGCCCTGGCGATCTTCTACCGACATTGGCGGGGGTTTTCCACAGGCAGGAAGATCCTCGTTGTGCTTTCGGCCATTGGTCTGTCAACAATAGTCGCCATCGGCTGACCTTCCTCAACCACCACCCACGGACAGAAATTATCAATGACTACTCAGCTCTACAGCCTTCTTCTACGAATTGTGGGCCTCATGGTCGCCGCATTCTCCTGCATTTCCCTCGGCCTGATTTGGGCTTCTCCTGCCCCGGAAGGCCTCAAGAACATAGATCCCCTCGCCCTGAAGAACACGACCGTCACCGTACTTCTCGTCCTCGGCGTGTCCGTACCGCTGATTGCGGCCTTCAGCCCGGCCGGGAAATGGCTACCGCTCAAAGCGGCCGTTTTCGCCGTCGCCGGTTTCGCCAACGCGGCTGCTCTCAGTCCCGTAATAGTCGTCCCGTTCCAGGGAACGACGTCGGCCGTCGCCGCCGTCTGTGCGCTCGGGCTTGCGGTCCTCACCATTGTGGCCTTCATGGACTCGGTCCAGAAGAAGAGTCCGCGGAGCAAGTTCTAGGCGCTGATGGGGACCAAAGTCTCTCCCGTCGCCGTCACAGGCCAGATGTCGAACGCCAAGACCCCTGCCGGCTCGGTCCGGGGGTCCGATTACCGAACCCTGCGGGACTTCCGCGCGTTCGAAATCGTCAACGCGATGCGTTTGCCGCTCACGCTGGATGGCTTCAGGGCCCTCGCGATCTTCGGATCGATAGCCATGATCGTGCTCGGAACCCTCGTGTTCGCGTCCACGATGGCTGTTCTCCGCGACGGCCCGCTCCGCCATGACACGGCCACCGTACTCAATTGGGGATTCCTCTTGATCCTCTACTCCGCTGGCGCGACAGTGCTCACCGAGGTCGTTTCAAGCCGACGGCTGGCGGTGTCCGGCAGTCCGCACTTGGAGCTCTTCCGTGCGATGGAACTTCCTCTCCCGCAGGTTGTGGTGAGATACGGCCTGCTCCCGACGCTCCGCCGCACAGGCATCCTTTGGTATTCAGCTGCGGTATTCCTCTTAGTCTTTTTCGAGGAATCGTCGAGCTACCTCAACGTCGTGGTTGCTTCGGTCACCGTCCTGGCTTTCGCCACCTGTGCGTGCGTCTACTGCGTCCTCCATTTCGCTTCAACACCTGCACGACGGATAGGCCTCCGTTGGCTGTACTGCCTCTTGGCTCTCATCCTCGGGCTGTTGCTCGGGGCTGCCACCGGATTCCTCGTGCCTCAGCTCTCCCGGCTGGACGGCCTCGACCAGGACCCCTCTGGCTTCCTTCCTGCCTTGTGCTTGCTAGCGGTCGTTGCATCCGCGATATTGATCCTCCTCAGCCTCCACGCGTGGCGCCGCCTCAGCTACCGCAGGATTTCCTTCAGCACCGAACGGCGGACCGGTCAACGAGCGGTGAAGAGCTTCGGGCTTTTCGTTGTCACCGATCTGTTGAGCAGCAAACAGGGCTCGGTGATCACCACCATCGTCCTCGCCTGGATCGCCGTCGTTGGCATCCTTCTGGGAGCTAGGGGCATCCTCCACCTCGACTCGACTCTCGGCGGTGGGGATCTGCACAAATCCTTGGTTGGTATTGCCGTGCTCCTGGGCCTTGGGGTCACGGAACCGACGCTCTATCGGATCGGGCCCACAGCGAAGCTGTACCACTACCGTTTCGCGTGGGAGAACGGCTTCTCCGCCACTGCGATCGTCGTCCGGCTCGTTGGAATCTACGTCATGGCAGGGGCGGCGACTGGTGGATTTGTTTTCCTGGGGGCACTTCTCGCGCTGGACATTCCGGCTCCTGGTGCTGTCCTCGCGGGCTTGATCGTCGCAGCGTCCGGAGTCGTCGCGGAATCCGTCTCCCGTCCGCCAACCACCACTGACGGCACCAAGTCCAATGATGTGATGGACGGTCTCTTCACACTCCTCCTGATTTCTCCTTGCTCGCTCATCCTTATTGTCAGCCCCGAGTTCAGCACCGTGCTGTTGTTGGGCTATTCCATCCTCTTGATCCTGGGAGCCGCCGCATGCCTGCACCAACGTCTTTTGAGGCTTCGATCGAAATTGATTCTGTAACCGCCGGCTACCGGCAAGGCTCACCCGTCCTGGACGGACTCAGTCTCAGCATGAACGGGCCGGGGCTCTACCGGGTGGCCGGCAGCAATGGCAGCGGGAAGTCGACTCTCCTGGAGCTCATCAGCGGCTTCCTCCAACCTTGGGCCGGAAGCGTAAGTCTTTGCGGCATCGACGCCGGCTCTCCCGATGCGCGCCACGTACGGAGCGTCTGCCGTACGACGCCGGCGCTCTACCCCTCCATGACCGTTCACGATCATCTGGCTCTTGCCGCCCGCAGCCGTCAGCTCGGCCCGGAGGCCGGACTCGCCCGACTGGCCAGATACGGATTGGAGGACTGGGCGGAGCAGCCCGCCTCCATGCTGTCCACGGGCAATATCCGGAAGCTCTGGCTGCTCATGTGCACCGTCGCCGACACCCCCGTAGTCGCCATCGATGAACCTTTCAACGGCATGGATGTTCAAGGCATCGAGGCCCTGATCGGCGAGCTCGGCGAGTGGGCACAGCACAAAGTAGTCGTCCTTATCTCCCACACGGTTCCGGAACAGCTGGCCGTTAGCCATTCCTTCGTCTTCAAGCAGGAGTAAGCAACGTTGTAGACAGAGACCCACAACGCCGGATCACTCGGAAAGCCGTTTCTCGCGAAACGGAGACGAATCCCGGACAAGGTCGAAGAGGGCAGTGCGGGACGGGCTTCCCGTCTTGCGCAGCGCGTTGGAGATGTGGCTTTCGACGGTCCTGATACTGATTCCCAGATGCTCGGCAATCTCAGGGTTGGAGCGATGACCTGCGAGGGCTGCTATCTCAATTTCCCGGACCGTCAGGGGCGAGTAGCTTCCGGAACTAAACGCGACAGGCTCATCCGGCGATGGAAATCGTGTCGCGAAGATGGAGTACGCCCGGTCCATCGCGGCCGCACCGATGGTGTCGTCCACGAATGCATACCGCTTGAAAGCACCGCGGAGCAGCATCCGTACCTGGTAGAAATCGGCGTCGGGCTCGTAATGCTCGAGCAACGCGCCCAGCATTTGGTGGTCGTCCTCCACCACGGCAGCGGCAATTGCCAAAAGCTGATCATGTGAAGTGGAGGGGGCATACTCTTTCAAGGTCTGCCGAAGGAGTTCGAGTACCTTGCGGCCCGGGAGAAGGCACGTGAAGAACAAGGCGGAATAGATCGCCTCGAGGACATAGCCACGTTCGAGCTGCCGTTGAATGAGTTTCGCGGCTTTCCCGTCGAATACAGCCGGGATGAGGGGCCGCGCGGCGACGAGCTCGTAGACTCCTCTCGCGGTCCCGGGGAGCGGGCCGATCTCTTCAGCTTCGCGCCGCGCCTGGGTGGCAAGCGTCGCTGCAGGCAAGATCGCGGACGTCGCCGTCCTCAGTCCGGCGAGCCTGAGCATGGCATCGTGGAGGGAAGCCACCAGGAAGCCTGGCCGCCCCATGGCAAAGACACTCCCCATGAGGTACTCGGCGTCGTCGAAATAGCCGCGGTAGATCAAAGCCTGGGCGGCCACATAAGTGTTGGTAATCATCCCGAGTTGGTCGAGGTTGCGGCGAGCTTCTGCGCGCTGGTCAAGCGCAAAAACAATTGACTCCTCAATCCGCCCCGAGCTGAACAAAGCCATACCGCGGATGAACGGTTCGATTCCCGGAATGCCTCTTAATCCGCCTGAAGTAGCGATGGCTTTGAGCGCGGCAGACGGGTTGAATCGGTAAAGTTCCAGAATGCCCCGGATGCTGGATATGACACCGCTCTCAGGGTGACGATCGTGTAGCCGCGCGAAGATTTCGTCGAGATTCTCCGGCATTCGGTCGTAGGACGCCACGAGGAAATGCTCCGCCGCTTCGGCTTCGGCGGACCATTTGGGACGTTCCGCCCCGAAGCTCCTGAGGACGGCGGCTGCAGAATCCAGTCCTTTGCCTTGATGGATCGCCCAAAGCGCTTTGGTAAATGCCAGGAACAGGAGATCGCAGGATTCTCCTTCCGAGGTCAAGGTCTGGGCAAGGACACGCTCAATTCTCGATGCGTCGATAGGAGAGCCCCAGTAGACCATCAGAAGTGCCACGGCATTCGATACCGATCTGTCGGCATTCCACAGCTCGTAGCGCTGACGCTCCAGGACGGAGATTTGCTCATGAAAATGGCGCGCCGTGGCTGCGTCGTCGGAGCTCCGTTCAAGGCGCAGCGCGGCCAGAACCCTCAGCAGCGAATCGGCCGAGTTGACGTCAACGTGGGATTCCTGTGGCAAACCACTGAGGGCTCGGGCGATTCGACTCTTCAGGACCCGCCTGCTTGTGAGCACTCTTTGACCACGGAAGTAGTCGGCCAGGACGGGTGGCGTGATCGAAGCGCAGACCGTGTTGTGGAGATCCTCAATGACGGAAACGAGGCCGCGCTGTTCGAGCCTGTCGAGAACGTCGGAATGGACTACCTGTTGCAGCACATCGAGGGGCGTCGTCCCGGCGATGGCCATGGCTTGAAGGCCCGTGAGTTCGTCGGGTTCAAGTCCTTCGAGGAGGGATTCGACCGTGCCATGGAGGTGCTCATTCCACAGAGTGTCGCCCGTCATGTGCCATTGACCATGGTGGAGGACAATCAAGCCACTGAGCGAAGCCGTTTCCGCGATACGAACCACAAGCCGCGGGTTCCCTGCCGATTTCGTCAGGATCCGGGCAGTGGTGTCGGTGTCCGCCGGAGCTCCCAGAATGTCGGTCAGGAGCTCGTTCACCTGCTCGTAGCGAAGCGGATTCAGCTGAACCCTGGCTTCCGGGCCGGGGCTGAGCACCGCAGGCTGTGCCATCGAGTAGATGGAAGACTCGCTCATGGTGACGATCATGGGCCGTTTTGTCCGACGCCGGACGGCGTCCAGAACCGCTACAGTCTCCGTGTCGACGAACTCGAGGTCGTCGACTACGATCACGCGCTCCCCCGGCCTGGAGAGGCGGCTTGCCAGGGTGTCAGCCACACCCAGAACTCCCAATTGCCCTATTCGAATATCCAGGCTCAGGCTATGTATTCCACCAAATGGTATTCCGCGATGTGAGCGGAGTCCCGAAATGGAATAAACCGTTGCTCCGGTATTTTCCAGATCGGCGATAGCTTTTTGTGCGACACTCGTGCGACCGCTGCCAGGCGCGCCGACAATTCGAACCATCATTCCGCGAGCAACGTAGTCCAGCGTTCGCCGAACTTCTTGATCGAACACTCGCGATCCAACTTTCTCTGATGCGCTGATCCAGCACTCTCCGGGCCCTGGGTGGCGCGAGGTCCAGCCGATTCAACTGTTTCCTGCCCAAAGCGGGGCGTTGGCAGGCGGACTCCCAGGCACTCCGACGGAATCCCCCCCGGGGTGCGCTGACGAACCTCGTTCCAAGGGAAACCGTAAAGTCCGAAACCGCCGTCTAAGTGTCGTTTTGGCGAAACTCAGTGTGCGCGGGGAGGCGTCTACGTGTGCCGACGTGGGGTTTTGTTCCGCATCTACGTGTGCGCCGATGAAAACTCAGTGTTCCCCCGGCGTCCAAGGAGGTGAGGTTTGGCAGTGGTTTCTCCATGGCTCTCCTGGTGGTGGTCTCTTGTTTACGACGCTACGGGGGTTTCGTGGCCGCCTCTAGATCGAACCTCGCGCATGTGGATATTTATTCGAATCTTCTTTTCTGATATCGAACACAGTTTCTAATCTGAGTCAGGCGCCCTGATTCTGAAGACCCTGCCAAGAGGCCCTCTCAGCTATGTGGACAACTCCTTCTTTTCTCGCATTTCAGATGCTAAGATCTGCTGACATTTGCATCAAGAACTGAATCATGGGGGCAATAAATGAATACTCGCGCGCCTGAAAACAATGGGGCAATAAAGCACGCGTCGCACGACTTCTTGAAATCCCGCAAAGCTATTTTCAAGGTCTTTGCCATCGTCACATCAACAGCCGCAGCGCTCTCCCTTGCCGCATGCGGCGGAGCCGGCCCAACAACCTCCCAAGCGGGCGTCACGCAATCTGCGTCGGCATCCGCATCGGCGACACCCACCCCAACCCCGACACCCACCGCGCCGAAGTCCGTGTCGTGCGTGACGGAGAACGCAACGGAGAGCTATTCGCCGAAGGAATACATCTGCACAAAGTCCGACGCCGGCGCTTTGGTCTGGATGGAACGCTCAGAGTCCAAGAGAGTGACGGACGCTCGCGCCGCAGCGGCGGCGAAGGCGGCGGCGGACAAGGCTGCGGCCGACAAGGCGGCTGCTGACAAGGCCGCTGCTGACAAGGCTGCGTCCGATGCAGCGGCAGCTCAGGCTGCGGCCCAGGCGAAGGCAGACGCCGATGCTGCCGCAGCACAAGCGGCGCAAGCAGCCGCAGCGGCGGCGGCCGCAAAGCAAGCGGCACCCGCAGCGCCGTCGGGCTGTGACCCCAACTATGCCTGGGCTTGCGTTCCGATTGCTTCAGACGTCGACTGCGCGGGAGGAAAAGGCAATGGGCCTGCCTATGTGCGTGGCCCGGTGAAGGTGATCGGGACTGACATCTACGGTCTCGACAACGACGGCGACGGCATCGGCTGCGAGAAATAGGGGTTATACGACAAAACGTGCGTATGGGAAGGGCTTGCTTCCCAGTGTTGGCGGGTGAAGCTGGTTCCTCGATCTATGAACACCGTCGGATTCTGCTGGATCATTCTCTCCGCCGAAGTTGCCCCTCCCGTGATTCCGCGGGCCCGGAATTTGTCCATTCGAATGATTGGGCGGAATCCGTCATCTCAGCGGAGACGCTCCCGGGGCGGACATGACCCGCCCGGGACCGAGCGCTACAGCAAAAGCTGGGCGACACGCCAAATCCCTGTCGACACCCGTATTCAGGTGTCGACAGGGATCTAGCGCATCTCCAGGTTATTTGCGCGTCGCGAAGTGCTTCCTAGTCACCCCAACCCAAAAACAGGGCACAAAAAAGCAGGGCCGGTCAATGACCGGCCCTGCTTTTTGAAATCCGAAGCTTAGAGAGCCTGGATGTTTACTGCCTGGGGACCCTTGGGGCCCTGCTCGACGTCGAAGGAAACCTTCTGGTTCTCTTCGAGGGAGCGGTAGCCGCCCGAGTTAATTGCGGAGTAGTGAGCGAAAACGTCCTGGCTGCCATCCTCCGGGGAGATGAAGCCGAAGCCCTTTTCGGAGTTGAACCACTTGACGATACCTGTAGCCATTTTTTCAGTTTCCTTACTGAAGGTGGAGGTTGTCCCGACTGTCGGGCCTCCGGTGTGGGGTGTTCTCCACCGTTACTTCAGAAGGTCGCGGTTGATGAACCGCGGGAACTGCCTGAACTACCAAATGCCAAACACAACAACAGCTACAAGCATACAGGGCTTTGGGCGGATGGCTACTATTTCTCAAAATCCTTCATCTGCCGCGCGCCGCGAACTGGATCTCCTGCGGTCTGCGGCAACTACCGGTCGAAGCCAGAATCCCGACAAGTGCTACGATTGCTACGGAGGTAATGATGACTACGATCCCGCACCGCGAACTTCGCAACAACAGCAGCAAGATTCTGGAGCGCGTCAAAAACGGCGAAATCATCGATGTGACAAATAATGGGGAAATTGCGGCCACACTCATTCCGCCTTCCGCCTCGCCGTTCGAAAGGCTGCTGCAGTCAGGCAGCGTCCGCCCTGCTGCTGAGAGTCCCGTGGATTTCAGGCTCGTGACCCGGATCAAGAGTGAGATGGGCACCGCGGACATGCTGGCAGACCTGCGTGGCGATCGGTGATCACTTATGTGGACTCCTCGGCGATCCTCAAGCTTCTGGTCGACGAACCGGAATCTGTTGCCCTCGCTGAGTATCTTTCGACGTCCGCGGCGACAGGACACCGCCTCGTAGCTTCGATGCTGCTCTATACGGAGCTTCATTGCGCGGCGCGGCGACGGGGACTGGGCGCAGAGCCGGTCAACACCGTCCTGAGCGGCATCAACCTGGTAGACATTGCCCGTTCCGATCTGATGTACGCTGCCGCTCTTCCCGGCAGGCTGCGGAGTGCAGACGCGATCCATCTGGCTACCGCGATCAGGCTCCAAACTGATCTGCTGGTGGCCTACGACGGCGCGCTTCTCGCCGCTGCCCTTGACGCCGGCGTCACCGTCCTCGCCCCCGGAAAATAGTCCTTCCTCCCCCTCCCTTGGCGCCCCAAGCGGCGTAGAGTTCCGCCATGGAGCCGATTCGGGTGGTCCTTCTTCCGGGGAGCGTTCTTCCCGCCCAACCCGCCTATGGGGCGCTGATCCAAGCGCTGGGTCCCGACGTCGACGCCGTCGCGAAGGACCTGGAACTGTACGACGGCGATGAGCCGCCACCGGGCTGGAACCTGGACACCGAAATCGAGGGCGTCCTCCGCGAGGCCGACGCCCGCGGCTGGGAAACGTTCCATCTGCTCGGCTATTCGGGCGGCGGGGCAGCGTCTTTGGCGTTCGCCGCCAAGCATCCACAGCGACTGCTCAGCCTCACGCTCCTGGAGCCCGCATGGGCGGGAAGCTGGGACTGGAGTCCCGCGCACACCCAACTCTGGAACGAATACGAGGCGCTGGAATCGCTGCCGCCTGATCAGTTCATGGCCGCGTTCATGAGGCTGGGAGTGAAGCCCGACGTCGTCCTTCCGCCACCGCCCGAAGGCGGACCGCCGCCGTGGATGGCCAAACGGCCGGCGGGGATCAGGGCGTTTCTGCGGGACTTCAAGATTTACGACCTGGACAGGGCGCGGCTTGCCGCGTTCGACCGGCCGGTGTTCTTCGTCCTTGGCGGCCTGAGCAACCCGGACGACTATGGCGAGGTTGCCGAGCGCTTGTCCACGGTGTTCCAGGACTTCCGCCTCGAAGTGTTCCCGGACCGCCACCACTTCGATCCCCCGCACCGGATCGAACCCGATCGGCTTGGAGCGTTGCTGCGGGAGCATTGGGAACGTGCGGATCGGGTTGTCTAGGACACACGCCCCCTCAGCGGACTCGTCGCGGATCGCCCGCTGCGAACATGCCCGGGTTGATCATTGATCGTTACCGGCCGAGTGAAGCATCCTCGTCGCTGCAGCCCTCACCCGGTTTCGAAGTTCGTCGGGGCGATCGATCACCACCTCGCAGTCGAGCGCCGCAATGACGGACGGTAGCCAGTCGAGGTTCTGGGCGTGGATCTCTGCCCGATGCCAGGGCAGGGAGTCTGCGCTCGCTTGCTCTGCCGCACGGTCCAGTCTTTCGAGTCGAGCAACACTGGGCGGCAGGTGTGCCCGGATGTTGTCCTCGGTCTCTCGAATTCGCAGCACGACCTGCCATCGATAGTCCGCATCGGCGAAAAGGTCCAGGAGGCGACCTTCCACGGGTTGCTGCGGCGGCTCGAAGGTTCCGGGTATCGACCGAGCCGTTCGAATCCGGTCTACCCGGAACGTACGTTCCTCCTGCTTGTCTATGACGAACGCAACGAGATACCACCGGTCTGAGTGCGCGACCAGGCCATAGGGGTGGATCGTCCGCCGCGACGGGACGCCGTCGCCGCTAAGGTAGCGCACGTCGAGGACGCGTCGAAGGTTCACGGCCTCCGCCAGGGTCAACATCACGGCAGGGTCGGGAGCGGCTCCCCTGTGCTGGGATGTACGCGTCATCACCCCGAGCAGGGTGTCGATCCGCTTCGCGTCAGCGATCGGCAATGCTCGTTTGATCTTGGACAGGGCAGTCTGTGCGGCAATCCCGGGTTCGTGTGACGCCGCCTTCGCACGGGCAAGCCCAAGAAAGACCGCGACCACTTCCTCATTGCTGAACATGAGCGGGAGGACGCGCTGGCCGGGCGCGAGCCGGTAACCGCCGTAGCGCCCTCGCAGCGTTTCGACGGGCAGTCCCAGATCGTGCAGTCGCGCCACATCTCTGCGAACCGTCCGCTCGTCAACGCCGAGGCGTTCTGCCAGCTCGGCAACAGTGCGCAGCTGCGCTGACTGCAGAAGCTCGAGCAACTGCAACGCTCGCGCGGTTGTGTCGGCCATGACACCCATTATCGCCAAAATACCGGGCAGTTTTCGCCCGGTATACCCGGTACCGTCATGTCCATGGCTAGGTTCGTGGGCCGAATTCACGTTCACAACAGGAGGAGACAGCAATGCAGTTGACAGCCACCCGCATCATCACCGACGACGTCGACGCGCTCGTCGCGTTCTACGAAACAGCCACCGGAATCACGGGCGTGCGGCTTCACCCGTTGTTCGCCGAGCTTCGCACCCCATTCGGCACGCTAGCCTTCGCAAGCACAGCCACAGTGCCGTTGCTCGGAGACAATGCCGCCGAGGCTCGCGCGAATCACAGCATCATCTTGGATTTCCTCGTCGACGACGTCGACGCCACCTATAAGGCTCTTCAGGATGTCGTCGAAGTGTTCGTCAATAAGCCGACGGACATGCCCTGGGGTAACCGTTCTCTCCTCGTCAGGGATCCGGACGGAAACCTGATCAACTTCTTCACACCGATCAGCGAGGTAGCACAGGCCCGATTCGACACTCCTCGGCTCCCATGAAAACATCAGGTTCCCGCATATAGACTCATCGCAACGTCGCCCTGCCATGGGCGGCTCGGCCAGCCTGAGGGATACGGCTCGATGAGTGAAGTGAATATGCCGGCACAACCGCCGGTTTTGGACGTCAGCAACTTGCGGGTCGCCTATGGTGCGCGGACCGTCGTCGACGGCGTCAGTTTTCAGATTCATCGCGGTGAGATCTTCGGCCTGCTGGGTCCGAACGGTGCAGGGAAGACGAGCACACTCAGCGCCATCGAGGGCTTGGTCAAGCCGAAATCCGGGCGGCTGCTGGTGGACGGAATCGACGTTCAAGAAGAGCCTCTGGACGCGAAAGCTCGCCTCGGGGTGCAACTGCAGTCCTCCAGTTTCCAGGCCGAACTGACCATTCAGCAGATCGCAAGGCTCTACGGCGGGCTTTACGGAGTGAAACTCTCGCGTGAGCAGATCGGTACGAGCATGCGGGCCATCGGACTCGAACAAGAGCTGGGCAAGAGATTCAAACAGTTATCGGGCGGGCAGCAGCAACGGCTCGCACTGTTCATTGCCACCATCCACAACCCCCTTCTTCTGCTCCTCGACGAGCCAACCGCCGGGCTGGACCCGCAGGCGCGCCGAGGACTGTGGCGTCGCATCGAGGAACTCCGGGGTGAAGGCAACAGCATTCTTCTCACCACACACTCAATGGAGGAAGCGCAGGCCGTGTGTGACCGGGTGGCGATCATCGACCATGGGGCGCTTCTCACGGTTGGAGAGCCATCGGAGCTGATCGACAAGCACAGGGAGGATCCGCGGGTGCTCTCAGTAGCCCACGGCGCTCCCACCCTGGAAGACGTCTTCATAGGGCTGACAGGAAGTGAGATCCGTGACTAACGCCAGGGTCGATACCGCCCGCCCGCCGCTCGGCTTGGCGATGGGCTCGTTGCTTCGCGCGGACTCCATTGTGATGCTCAACAGCAAGACCTCACTTGTGTTGAGCGCCCTGCTGCCGATCGTGATCCTCGTGGCCACAACCTTCGGCAAAGGGCAATCGCGGCTAGGCGGATCCACCCTCATCGTCGGTTTGGCCTTGACCCTTGGCCTGCTCACGTCGTGCTTGCTCGGGTTCACGCTGGCCCTGGCACACGACCGGGACATCGGCGTGCTGCAAAGGTTGCGGGTCACGCCGGCACCGAACTGGATGATCATGACCAGCCGCCTCATCGTGCAGGTGGCCACCAATCTGATCGCTTCCGTCATCGTGGTAATCGTCGGTGCAATCGTTCACGGCCTGACACTGAACGTTGGCCAGTACCTCTTGGTCATCGCCGTCGCTATTCTTGGGGCCGCCGTCTTCCTGGCCATCGGACAAGCGCTCGTCGGCTTGATCCGGTCCACCAACGCCATCAGCGCGATCGGCCGGCTGCTCATGATCGCCCTGTTGCTTCTCGGCGTCCTCGGTGGAACCGGCATCCTCGGCGACACGATCAAGGAAATCTCAGACTGGTCTCCAGTCGGAGCCCTCATGACGCTCTTTTCGGACGTTCTGAACCAGTCGGCATGGAGCGGCCAGGACACCGGCTCGCTCGTGGCGTGCGTCGCTTATGTCGCGGTGTTCGCCTTCATCGGAATCCGCTGGTTCCGATGGGAATCGCGGTAGGGCCCCTACTTAGGAAATCGAAGCCCGCTTCCGATGCTTCGCGCTGGTTGCGATCCAAGCCACCGGGCCGATGGACTACTGGCGACGGCCCCGGCATTAACGCCTCACGCTGAGGCTGGCTCCCACGCGAACCCGTCCGGGTCCGTGAACGGGCCGGCGTCGCTGCCGATCGCGAGCCGGTGCGATCCGGTACCGTCGGGAGAGACGCCGGCGTCCTTGGCGAGGGCGCGGCGCGCGTAGAGCCCGAGCTGGACGGGACTCGACGGCATGGCGAACTCGACGTACTTGCCGAAGCTCTTCCCCACGGAAAGGCCCCGGTCGGCGTAGAACCGTTTGCTCGCCGATACGTCCGCGACCGCCACCAGGAGCACTATCTTGTCGACCTCCCGGGTGGCGGGGCCGCTGTCCTTCTTCGCCGACGTCGCGACCTTCCAGATCGTGCCATCCGGAGCCTGTACGACGCCGCCGTAGCCCCACAATGACTTCGCCACCGGCTTGAGCGTCGTGGCGCCGGCTTCCACAGCGGAATCGATGAGGCTGCTGACGGTGGACGGTTGCGACACGACGAGCGACAGCGTGAACCCCCGGAAGCCGTCAGTAGGAGCATCCGAGGCCCGCACGCGCACCCGCGGGCCTAATCCGAAGGCGGCGTCGTAGAAAGCGGTGGCGGCCGCGGGGTCAGGAACTTCGAGGGTGACTGATTCGATGGCGGTCATGGCAGGTCCTCCAGTGAGTGGGTTGCTTTGTGCTTTCGACTTTATGCCGGGGCCCCACCGACCGCTTCTCCGATCCTGACCGATTCTATTGGCTGGCCGCTTGCAGCGAAGCGACGCATGTCCTCAACATGGCCTGAAGCTGTTTCTGTTCGTCGCCAGTGAGGCCCGAGCGCATGGTGTCCTCCACAGCCTTGACTGCAGCACTGGCGGCTTCGAGCTGCTGGCGGCCATGCGCCGTCAGTTCAGTCGGCAGTATCCGGCCGACCGAAGCCTCGGTTGCGCGAGAAACAAGACCCTCACGCTCCAGCGCTTGCAACAGAACGTTCATCGACTGTCGGGACACAAAGGCGCCTCTCGCGAGCTCGGAGTTGGATAGCCCCGGCCGCTGGGCAAGGAGCTCCAGGCATGCGTAGTGGGTGATGCTCATGCCGAGCGGCCGCAACACACTCTCCATTGCCGTGCGAAGCGCACTGGCCGCCTCCTTAAGGAGATATCCGAGCGATGTATCGAGGCTGACTCCTGTGACGTCTTGACTCATGTCAATATTCTGACATATCCTTAGTGTCAACTAACTGACACTAAGGAGCTCCTCATGCCGGCCACCGGACCCGACTTCATTTCAATTCAAGTACGCGACCTCGAAGCATCTGCCGCTTTCTACCAGCAGCACCTCGGGCTGACCCGTTCCCCAGCGGGGCCTCCGCACGCGGTGGTATTTGACACCAAACCGGTCGCGTTCGCGGTCCGGGAGCTGGCACCGGGCGTCAGCCTTGCCTCCACGCCACAGCCCGGCCTCGGCATCGGATTGTGGTTGCACGCCACGGACACGCAAACGATCCATGACAAATTAGCGGCAGCCGGTACCGAAATCGTGGTCGAACCGTTCGACGGCCCATTCGGGCGTACCTTTACCTTCGCCGACCCCGACGGCTACCAAATCACCCTCCACGACCGCGCCTGACCCGCGCAAGCGGTGGCCCTTCGGACCGGCAAACTGCGCCGCCGGCGGGGATGCCCGAAGGATCGGTGCCTGCTGGATTCATTCCATCAGTTCACTCAGTCGGGACCGGAGGTAGCGTCGTTCGGTGTCGTTCTCGGTGAGGATTAGCGCCTCTTCAAAGGCAACCCGGGCCTCGTCGAAACGGCCCAGCCGGGTCAGGAAGTCGGCACGTGCAGCGGCAAGATACGGGTATCGGGCGAGTCGCGGTTCGGCTCCGAGCGCATCCAACTCGGCCAAACCTTCCGCGTGGCCGACCGCGAAGCCGAGGGCGATTGCCCGATTAAGTTTGACGACCGGAGAGGACCACGTCTCCATGAGCAGGTCGTAGAGACCCAGGATCTCCTGCCAGTCAGTGTCGGACCACGACTTGCTCTCGTCATGGACGGCAGCAATCGCCGCCATGAGGGCGAAACGGCCCGGCGGCCGTAGGTTCAAAGCCTCGCGCAGGAGCGCTACCCCTTCATCAATGGCCGATCGGTCCCATTTTGATCGGTCCTGGTTCTCCATCAGCACGAGTTCACGGTGCTCATCGAGCCGCGCGCCCCTGCGGGCCTCGGTGAGCAGCACGAGTGCGAGAAGCCCGGCGACGTCGCGGTCGCCGGGCAGCAGGACGCGCAGCATTCTCGCCAGCTCATGGCCTCGTTCGGCGAGATCTCTGCGCATCAGGTTCGCTCCTGATGGGGCGGTGTGCCCGGTCGTGTACACCAGGTAGACAACGGACAGCACGCCGTCGACACGCTCGCGCAGCTCGGACGCCGCTGGCACACGGTACGGGATGTGCGCGGCCGCGATCTTCTTTTTCGCCCGAGTAATCCGCGCAGCCATCGTCGCCTCCGGGAGCAGAAACGCGCGCGCGACGTCGGCCGTGGACAGCCCGCACAAAAGGCGCAGCGTCAGGGCGACCTGAGCGTCAAGCGCGAGGGCGGGGTGGCAGCACGTGAATATCAACCGCAGCCGGTCATCGGTGATGTCTTCCGTCTCGCGGCCGGGGTCGTCTAGCAACTGCACCTCCGGGTCGAGAAGTTTGGGGAGCGCCCGCTGTGCCGTCGCGGCCCGTCGGTGCATGTCCATTGCCCTTCGCCGCGCGGTCACGGTGAGCCACGCTCCAGGGTTCTCCGGGATGCCACGCGTTCCCCACGTCGACAATGCGCTGGCGTACGCATCTTGTACGGCTTCTTCCGCTGTGTCGATATCACCTGCAATACGCATGGTGGCCGCCAACACGAACGCCCACTCCCGACGGTGCGCCTCCGCGACCGCAGCAGCGACCTGTGAGCTGGCGGCCGGCATCAGCTTGCCACTCGCACGGGCCGAACCTCGACTCCGGCGCCGGCGGGAACCTCCTTGGCGATCTCCAGCGCCTCATCGAGGTCGGCGGCCTCGATCAGGTAGTAGCCGCCAAGCGTCTCCTTCGACTCGGCGAAGGGGCCGTCCGTCACCGAGAATCCACCGGACCCGTCGCGCCGGATGGACGTCGCCGTCTCCGCCGGCTCAAGTGCGGCCCCGCCGAGCAGAGACCGCCCACGGCGCTGCATGAACGCTTGGTAGTCGGCGCTGACCGTCTCGCCCGCGACTTCTTTCGTAGCCACCTCATCCTGGAAGATCAGGACCAAATACTTTGACATTTCGCAGTCCCTTCGTCTGAACTTTGATTTGGGTTTTCGCTCCATCAACACCGAACACCTTGCGGGTTCGGCTCTTCGACACGATTTTCAGTGGGCCGGCGCATTGGCATACGAGGCGACGAGCCAGCGCCCATCCTCTCGAACCAATACCCACGTGGCAATGACTTCGCGGTCGACGGGGAGTTGGGCCTCTCCCGCCATGAGAATGCCGGCCCTGCTGACTACGATCGCCGTGTGGCCACCGATAACCCGGATACTCAGAGGTTCATCGACCGCCCGGGAACCTTTGAGCGGACCTTGGAAGCCGGCGGCCATGGAACTCCGGATTTCCTGCTTGTCGCGGTGATACGCCCGCGGCATAACCACCGTGGCGTCGTCCCGATACGATGCCACGAAAGCATCCGCATCATTGTCTGCCCATGCGGCGTAGATCTCGCCGAAGAGGCTGCGGACCTCGTCGGTCGCCTCGGACTGAGCGTCGGTGGGCTCGTTCTCCAACATTGGCCTGTTCCTTTCGTCGCTGTCAGTAGGGCCTTCCATTCGGGCCCTTACTTATACGACGCGCGCCACAAGCACAGATCGACAACTGTGACCAGACTTTTACACGGAAACCGCAGCGCCTGCCCTCCCCGTCAGTCAAATCAGTCCAGGCAGAGGCACAAAGGATGACCCGCGGGGTCGAGGAACACTCGGAATGTCGTTCCCGGTTGGTGTTCGTGTTTGGTCGCGCCGAGCTCGAGCACAGCCGCCTCAGCCGTGTCGAGGTCCTCGACCACGACGTCGAGGTGCATCTGCTGCGGGACGTCCTGGCCGGGCCATTGAGGCGCCCTGTAAGAGTCGACTTTCTGGAAAGCCAGCGAATCGCCGTACTCGGCGCGGACGGACCACCAGTCGTCGTCGTTCCTCTCGATCTTCCACTCAAGCAGGGCGCTGTAGAACTCGGCCAGGGTCTTGGGGTCGGGACAATCGAGTACGACAACGGGGAAGCGTGCGATAGCCATGGCCAACACTCTAGGACCGTTTCCGGAGGATCGCACCAAGTTTGTCCGTCGGAATTGCGGTCCGAATTAGCGGTACCGCGTGGCGAGTTCCGGGCTCTGCGCTCGGAAAGCGGCGAGGTCTGCTTGGAAGACTGCGTCGAGGACTCCGCTTTCCTCTACGCCCGGGGCGCAGACGGTTTCGCCCAGTTCCAGCCCGCGCAGGCTCGCAGTGACGACGTCGGCGGCGCTTATCCGCGGCATCAGGCTCAAGTCCATGCCTTGGCGTTCGTGGAACTCGGTGGCTACCACGCCCGGGCAGACGACCTGCACCGTGATTCCGGTGCCCTCCAGCTCCGCGCTGAGTGTCTGGGACATCGCGACGAGGTACGCGAGGCTCCCGCCGTAGACGACGCGGCGGGCATCTGGGTGTGCGGGGCGGGGCCGCCGAAGGCGATCATGCCGGACACGTTGATGATCGTGCCCTCGCCACGTTCCTGCATGCCCTCGATGACTGCGCGGCTGAGCATGGTGGGAGCGAGGACCTTGACGTTGACGAGTTCCGTGGCCTTGTCGGCGGGAAGTTCGGCGAAGGTGGGTGTCGATGCCGGAAGCGCGGCGAGGTTCCTGTAGAGATCCGAGTCGAGCGTGGTGTGCCCGTGGTCGTCGGTGACGTAGACCTCGAACGTGAAGGTGCTGTCGTCGTGGTCGAGCGTGAACTCGATCGTGGGGTTCTTTACGGAAATTGTCCCCTGCGAGACGATTCGGCCGTACTTCTGCTCCGGGACACTGAGATCCGTGCCGTGCTGCGCGGGGTCACGGATGAAGTATCGGACCGTGTACGGCGCCGACGGCAGGGACCGTATGGTCGGGAAGAAGGTGAAATCCCTCGTGCCGGTCGCCGGATACACCATCGCACGCCATTGGAAGGAGGTAACGGCGGGGGTGAGCGCGTCGTCGAGGTCGCGGGTGCCGGTGCGGTTCGTTTGGGCGTCGACGCTGCGGTTGTCGAGGTTGCTGCGGCTATGGCCCAGGGCTTTGGAGACAGGTCCGAGTCCGACGCCGAGGCTTAGACCGAGCCCGATCGAGACGACCGGAAGGAGGATCGCCCACATGAGCGCACGGCGCCGTAGGCCCGTGCGTACAGCCTGCCGGTGCATCGAGAGTGTGTAGGGTACGACGCCGGCGGGCATGGTTCTCGAGTAAGGGCTGCTGCCCGCGCGGGTCCAGGCCTCAATATACGCGGCGCGCGGCGGTAAGGGAGCTTCCGTGCCTCCGGCCGGGTTCCAGTAGGACAGGAATGGAAGTGGCAGGTCCCGAAGCCGGTCGTACAGGTCCTTGGTGGTGAAGGTCGGCACCATGCGGTACTGGACTCCCCCGCGAGTGGCGTAGTGGTGTAGGTAGGCGTGGAAGTCTTCAAGCTGCATGCGTGAGACACGGACCTGGACGAAGAATGCCTTCGTCACGATCGCCTCGTCCCGTGTGAGCGTGACCCACTCCCCGGCATACCAGAGCAGGACAGCACCCGAAATCGCCGAAATTACTGCTCCCGCCAGGATGAGCGCCTCGACCCAAAACGGGATGATCGTCTTGTCGCTCTCGTTGACGAGGATCGAGCCAGCCACCGCTGCCACAGCGATCACCACGAGTCCACCACCTAGGACCGCACCAGCCCAACGCGGCATCCGTAGCGCGCGAATCTGGGCTGGAAGGTCATCCTCGCGGAAGTGATCATCGGAATTCGGAACGAACATCGCTACCCCCAACATCCAACGGGAAAGGCCCCGAGCACGATGCTTCCATAAGCTGCCCCAGCTGGTTGGGCGATTGACGAATCTTGGGCAATTCTTAGACAAAACCTTGCACTCGCGTCTCGATGCCCGTGCTTCAGGCTCCCGCACCTGAATCTCTGGGCGTAAAGTTCTGCCAAGGGACCGGAAGGATCGCTCATGGAGACTGCCCCGCCCAGACCCGCTCAACAGAACAGAGCGGCACAACAGAACCGCCCCCTCGAAATCGATACGCTCGTTGTCGGTGGAGGCCAAGCGGGACTGGCCACGAGCTACTTTCTCAGCCGGGCCGGCGTCGAGCACTTGATCCTTGAACGGCGGGCCGCGCTGGGTGGCGCGTGGCAGGATCGCTGGGACGCATTCGTGCTGAACACGCCGAACTTCTCGCTGGACCTGCCGGGAATGCCATATACGGGGCCGGAACCGGAAGCGTTCATGGCGCGTGACAACGCCGTGGACTATTTCCGCGACTACGCGCGGAGGATCGACGCCCCGGTCCGGACCGGCACGGACGTCACGTGGATCTCGACGTCGGATGGCTGCTTCAGCGTTGAAACGTCCGACGGCGGCTGGCGGGCACGCAATGTGGTGCTGGCGACCGGCGCGTATCAAATTCCGAAGATCCCGGCACTAGCGGCCGGACTCCCAAAGAGCATCCTGCAGCTTCACACGCACGACTATCGCAATCCGGAGCAGCTGCCCGACGGCGCCGTGCTGATCGTCGGAACCGGGCAGTCCGGTGGGCAGATCGCGGAGGACCTGCTCGCAGCCGGGCGCGAGGTGCATTTGGCGGTGTCGACGTGTCCGGAGGCGCCGCGCCGGTATCGCGGGCACGACATCCTCTATTGGCTCCTGCAAGCTGGAATCCACGGGCCCGAGTACGGGATCAACGCCCTGACGGTCGGGCAGTTGCCCTCCCCCGCGGCCCGATTCGCCTGCAACCCCTTGCTCTCCGGCACCGACGGCGGCCACGATATCCACCTCCGCGAACTCGGCCGCCAGGGGGTCCGGTTGCACGGGCACCTGGAAGCAGCCGACGACGGCGAGCTCACCTTCACGGACGACCTCCCCGAACGCTTGGCAACAGTCGAGGCCGGGTTCGGCCAGCGCATGGGCAGGGCCCTCGACGCCTACATCGCCGCCGCGGGCATCGATGCACCTGCGGCTTTGCCGGCGCCGGTGGACGATTGGCTTCCTGTCGCCTCGCCGGCGCGGGTCAACCTGGCCGCCGAGAACATCACCTCGGTGCTCTGGGCCACCGGTTACCAGCTCGCCCTCAGCTTCGTGGACATTCCTGTGCTGGACGCATGGAGCTACCCACGACATGTCCGCGGCGTCACCGAATGTCCGGGCCTATATGTGGTTGGGCTGCCGTGGTTGACAGGGCACTACTCGTCGATAGTCGGCGGGGTGGGCGTGGATGCGGAGTATGTTGCGGGGTGCCTGGCAGGGCGGTGAGCTCGACCGTCAGAGACCCGCCTGGCTCACTCCGTACTCTGCCTGCTCCGGCGTGTAGCCCTCGAAGATCAGCTGGTCGACCAGCCCGGAATGGGAGAAGGAAGTAAATCCTAGGTAGTCCTTGGCTTTCTTAGCTGCCTGCTGGTTCCAGTCGACTTTCACGCGATCCACGGCCCAGGTTGCATCCTCCGTGGAATACTTCTCGAACTCCAGCTGGCCGATCAGTCCGGTGCGCGAGAAGGCACTGAAAGAAAGGTAATCAGCAGCTTTCCGCAGAGCGTTCTGCTGACTGACTGTCCCGGCTGCCGCTTTGGCGGCCGCCTCGGCCTGAGCCCTGGCGGCGGCGGCGTCGGCATCAGCTTTCGCTTTGGCTGCGGCGTCAGCGTCGGCCTTCGCTTTGGCGGCAGCGTCAGCATCGGCCTTCGCTTTGGCGGCAGCGTCAGCATCAGCCTTCACCTTTGCGGCAGCGTCAGCATCGGCCTTCGCCTTTGCGGCAGCATCAGCCGAGGCCTTAGCAGACGCCTCAGCCGAAGCCTTAGCAGACGCAGCGACCTCAGCCGCTGTAGCCGCCGAGGGGGTGGCGGCAGATATGTTCGGTGCGGGGGTGGTCGAGGCAGACGTTTGGACGGCGCCCGCTCGGCTGCTGTTCAGGATGATGCTCAGGAGGATGAAGGCGGCGGTGACGATCAGCGCCACCTTCTTGTGCTTGTCATAACCGTCCAACGGACGACCCTGTTTGTCGCGGGTCTTGTTCGCCAACAGGAGGATCAGGTCGACGAGAGCCCAGATGCCGAGGCCGCCGAAGGTGAACAGCTTCAGGATGCCGGTACCGACTTTGCCGAGGTAGAACCGATCCACGCCGAAAACGCCGAGGAGCAGGGAGAGGAGCCAAGTAACGAGGAAGGACTTGCTACTGATGCCGTATCCGCCAAGGGCCGGGCCCCCCAGATAGGGTGCCGGTCCTGCGGGGGTCTGCCCGTAGGGCGGCTGCGGCTGCGGCTGCTGCGGCGCGCCGAAGGGGTCAGCTGAACTCATTGAGGTTCCTTTCAAAGGGACGCCCTTGAAGCGGGCTTCCACGTGGGAATGGTGGGTGCGAGGGTTTGTCATCCGCTGGACGGGTTACATCCGTGATTCGATGAGGATCGGCGCTGAGAGAGGCGCGCTATGGTCTGCCCATGTGTCGTATTCCCCCCCCAGAAGTACGTCTGCGCTTTATCCGCGCGTGTTTAAGCATGCGTCGATACCTGCTTCACTTGGCGCAGTATTTGCACAGGACTCGAACAGGCTTTGCACAGGTAATAACCTGGGCCGAAATGGTCCCCGCTTCCCGCCAAGAAACAGGCAGGACTAGTCAGGCGTCGAGGGGATTTTCCTCATTCCTAGTCTTCCGGGTCGACCGCGTGATTGGGCCGGATGAAATAGGTCTCCAAATCAGGATCGCCCAGTATTTCACCGATCAGGGATGCTGAACCTCCGATAAACACCGAGCGAGCATGGATGTCATTAGCGACGCACCATGTTCCATCGAGAGGCAGCCAGTTCAAGGGCAGACGTCCGGCAGGATTCTCCTCGATGGATTCCAGCGCCAGTTCGAGCGGTCCCCGCAACACATGAAGTCCCCGACCAAGGCCATTCACAATGACGGGCGAGGTTCGAACTTGGCTTTTGAGATCGCTATATCCCTCCCACACCAAAAACAAGCATTCAGGTGGCGGCTTGGCACCCTTGGATAACTTGGAAACCAACCGCTTGGCAACTGCGGAATCAACAGAACCGTTCTGGGGTTCGTAGACTTGATTCGGGTCGGGGCCGCACGCGGCGACGATGTCGCTCCATTGGGTGGCGCCGTCGACCTCAAGGTGATCAGCAGCAAGCTGTGACCAGCGCAGACGTCGCCTATCTGGCGACGTAGCGGGATTCAGCACCCGAGCATAAGCGCGATACGCCGGAGGGATTAGGCCGGCCAGCGATCCCATGGGCTTCCCGATGGTCTGCTGCAGGAACCAACGGATGCGCGATTCCGAGTCCCTGGGGGCGCTGCGCTGATCGCCGGGACCGGGCAGTCGGGCGTTCAGAATGCCAAAAGTTGCGGCAGTTGCCTGAGTGGTCATTCATTATTTCCGCGACTATGCCCAGAGGATCGATGCCCCGGTCCGGACGGGCATGGACATCACTCGGATCGCGACGTCGGACGGCGGCTTCAGCGTGGAACTTCTGGCGGAGCTCCATGCGCCCAAAACTGGAATTTCCAAAAGCCAAGGGGCAACACGTCCGCAGCGTCACCGAGCAACCGGGGCTGTATGTGCTCGGGCTGACGTGGTTGCCAGGGCACTACTCGTCGATCGTAGGCCCGGTGGGCGTGGATGCCGAGTATGTTCCGGGGCGAGTGGCGGGCGGTGAGAAATGGTTGCAGTAATCCCCCCCGTCATCGTGCATTTCATCGTGCGGGTCTTGCGTACATGGTCTAGGCCAGCAATTCCGCGGAACATGGCAGCGGGCTTCCGCGGCACGGTGATCGACCGGCTAACGGGCGGCACTACGCCAAGATTCGAGGGGGACCGTTCGATCCCGGCATAAGTGATCTGGTGACGCTCTTGCGAGAGCGTGCTGTGTTTCCGCCCAGTCCAGGGCAGGAAGTTCGAGGACGCCGACAGCGGGACCATTGGCTTGTGTATCCGGTGACCTACATCCGGAACCTCGGCGGCAGACCTGCCCGGGGCGCTAAACCCGTCGACGTCTGCAAATCAGCTACAGGACGCCACAAGATTATCGCGAGCCTACTTCAGGCCCCGGGCTGCGAACACCTGCTCGGTGGTTATCAGGAGAGGGCCTAGGGATCTGCGGGCCTCATCAAGGGTGTCAGGTTCGGGAAGCCGATCTTCAAACCACGACGGAAGATCCCGGTGCTGCAGGAGCGTCGATGCGCTCCCTACCGGTTGCGCTGTCCAGATCGGCGCGAGGGGATCCGGCAATTGGTGGCCGGGACCAAGGACCTGGACACCGTATGCGTCCGGTATCTGCCGCGCCAAAAAGTATGTTGCGAATTGGGAATCACTGAGGTGCGGCCGCGCAGGCCAGTCATAATCCTGGAAGACCTGCCATGATCCAATTCCAAGTCTTGCCCGCTTAACGCACCCGTACTCGATCTGATCAGCCAGGGAAGCCAGCAGGTCGGCCAAATCCTCCACCGCGGGCTCCCAGCGACGATCGGGATCAAGGCGGCCAAACTGGACGGTCCCCCACGCCTCGAATGCAACAATCCTGATTTCGTCAGGCCCGTTGACGCAGGCAAATGAAGTCGACGTGTAGGGGTCCCACCCGGTTTTGAGTACGGCTTTGCGCTGGCCGGCTGTGCATTTCACATGGGACCAGGCCGTGCTCACGTAATGGGTACCGGAAGGTAGCTGGCACCATTCAAGGGCCACGTCGATCAGAGCGTCCATCAGCTCAACCGGCACAATCAGTCGGTTGATGGCTTCGTAGTCTGTTTCGCCGATCAAACGCACCCCGGCTGCAAACCCAGACATATCCAACCCGGGGCGACCGACGACCCGGTGCTCCCGCGGAAGAGCCCGGAGGGCTCCGGTTACGCCTTGGGCCTCGATGCCGGCGGCCAAAGCTTCCAAAAGAGATCGCGCTCTTGCCGTCGAGTCCGCACGGTGGATGGCAACAATGGGGCCCAAAGGGTACGGTGCGACACCACCCTGGCCCGCCCCGGCTGCAGGCAGGTCCATTGTGGCAAGAACCCGTTCGAGAAGTGCAACCGCTTCGGGCTCGGGAAGGTCCGATTCGAAATAGGTCCGAAGGATCGGAACATCCACCCACGATTTCAGGATGGCCTTGGTGTAAACCTGAACAGATTCCATGAAGCCTCATCCCATATCGAAGGAGTAGGTGCCGCTGTTGTTGTTCATTCCAGCATCCCGCCCCCGGAGGCGCCATAGCCTCCTGCACCTGGGACTAGTCGAATGGGCTAACTGCTCCCAACGGCACCAGCTACGCCTACAACGCCGACGGCCTCCGCACGCCCGCCACGGGCACCGCGTTAGGTGGGGCGTGTACAAGTCAGGTATCTGTGAACGTGTCCCTCGTCAGAGGCGCACACACGTACCTGATTGCCGCCCAATCCGCGACGCAGATGTCCCGGTGAGGGATCCCTTTGCGGGATGCGTGGGTCACGGTGCCGTCGACAAGTGGGCTGCAGAGGAAGCTAAGAACAGTTGCAGACGGTCTACCACACAGTCAGTGCTTGGCGGGCAGCGTCCATGATCTGGGCGCCAATGACGTCCCGTTTTTGCGGCATGTCGTCCCAGTCATCCATGAGAGCAACCAAATGATCCAGTTCCGTGGGCTGCCCCAGTACCAGCCAACCCTTCCCGAAGACCAGACCCACACCGGTGCGCGGCGCCAAAGTGCCGCCAACAATTTCACTCAGCCAGCTTCTAACCAAGATGCGGCGGGCAACGCCGTCGTCCTCAAATGGCTTCCCCAATTCCTTCCTGGCTTGGATCCATAAGTCCCTGGCTCCCCGCGGATCATTTGGCGGGTATCCAGCCAATTCCCGGAGCGCCGGGGAATCGTAGCCACCGACAAGCAAATTTGCCGCGACATCCGGATATTGTTCGCTGGGCAGCAAGCCAACCTGATCCCGGAGAAACACCAGTCTCACGCTCTCAATCTCCTCGCCGCTCATGAGCAAATCGTAATAGCAAGAGCCGCCATCGTGTCCCGCAGGGGGATGCTGCTGGACACTCCAATGTTTACGGAGCCAAAGCACGGTGAGATGCTGATCTCGGTTCCATCAACTGCAAGCAACGACTAGGAGTCATCAAGATGCCGCTTGAATTCTTGGAAGTCCTTGCTTGGGTCATTCCCATCGTTGCTGTCGCAGCTGCAGTGGCTATTGTGTGGATTCGGGTCAAACGTCGAGGCCCCTTTCCTGGTCCTTACAAAAAAGGGATTCACATCCGACGCAACGACTGAACTGAATTCCCTACCTAAGGTCAAACGGGACAGTTTCCGCTTCAGCGTGGGTTGTCCCGCAAGCGATCCCCATCCGGGCGGATCGCCTGCGGGGAACAGGATCGGACAGGAACGTCACAATCGCCTTCCCCGACCAAGCCGGTACGGTGGTGTGAGAGCACCTTGAGGTGGATTGGAATGAGATGGAGATGCAGCCGGAATTCAGGGGAGGGCTCGCTGTCCCCGGAAAGTTCCGGGCGGGCACGCCTTGGATCCTTCTCGTGCCGACAAAGGCGCAGCTGGAGTTCCGGGCGCGGCATGGGCTAGGCAGGTTCTTCGGCCCATGGAGACTGGAGCGGGATGATGTCAGTCTGGTTTACCGGACGATGAGGGGCCTAGATACTTTTCACGGTCTGGGATTCCTGCGGCGGGACGGAACCTGGTGGACATTCTGGACCTATCACCCCGACGAGGTACTGGATTGCCTTGAGGAGCTTGGCTACCCGATGGATCCCAGAACGCGTCAGGGGCAAGGCCGATTCTTTGCCAGGTGAGTCACCGCAACGCAGCCCGCAAAGGGATCGGCTATCGGGCGGAGTCTTCTAATGCTGCACTCAAGGTCAGGATCTCGTCGACAACGTTCGCGAGCGGAGCGGTGGCGTCGATAGCGATGCCACCTCGCGGAATGTCCGCCTTCGTGCGATGCAACCGGAGTATGAGGTCCCGTTGCGCTTGCCGGCCCTGTCCTCCCCACTCGTCCTCCTGCCGGTCGTCGAGCCGGCGAGCCAAGGTTTCGGTGTCGATCTCGAGCACGAAGACGCCGTTGAACAGGTCAATAAACTTCGCGAAGTTTCGCGATCCCCCACAGAAGAATGTCACCGCCTCGCGGTGATCTGCGACGAGCGCCTTCACTTTGTCGACCCGCCAAAGGTGGTGATCGTGAACGGCAAGACCAGTGATGTCCTCCATCGGTGCCCCGGTTTCCGGATCACCCTGGTAGGCGAGTTCGCGATCGCCGTGAACGACGTGGTAACCGCGTCTTGCCAACTCCTCGCACACAGAGGTTTTCCCGGTTCCGGAACCTCCTTCAATGAGGAAGTTTCTGCTGCCCATAGTGAATGGTAGTCAGACACCGCACCACGCGAGCGTTCGAGGATCCTTCACCGGGCACCCAAACCCACCTGCACATTCCGGCGCTGTCATCGTCGCATGATCCAGTCCACGGGGTAGCCGAGTTCCTCGAGAGTTAGGAGCAGCGGTTCCGGAGGTGACGCATAGACATAGATCTCAAAGCCTTCCCCGCGGATGTGGATTCGCGTGGAAAATAGTCCGCGTGTTGTGAAAACCTCGAATACCTGTTCCCTGCCGAAGTGCCATGGCCCGAAAATGAGTCCAAGACCGAACCGAAACCTAAAATGGAGTTCCTCTGAGGTCGCGCTGAGTTCTACGAGCGGTATCGTGGCTCGGATTGTCCGGTACTCGATGCCGACATTACATCGATAAGGCTCCATCGGTCTTCGGCTCCCCGCTCGGCTGACTGAGTTCGCCAAAAGTACTGCCTCGTGCTCCTGCGCGCCATTTCCTGCGGAGTGCGGTGACCTCTTGCCGAGAGCCACCAGGATCATCCAGAGAGCCAAGGCCGCAGCGCCGACGAGTATGAGGGCGCCGCTCACCTCGGCAATCGCCGACGCCGGCTCGTGGCGTCTCCACGCGAACCAGGAGACGCCCATGAAGCCAAGCCAATAAATGAGGAACGAAAAACCCAAGAGCGGCATGGCCGGTGCGGCTTCACTCAATCCCTTGAGGTCGTTGCGCCTGAAGAGACTCAGAATCTTCCCGTAGTCCGGGGCGGGACCGGTCAGGGAGTTCACCGCGAAGATGAGACCGAGGATGACTGAAGCCCCGAGCCCGAAAGCCAGCAGCCCGAGGCGCCCTGACGGTGGAGCCATCGCGGATAGGACCGCGGAGGCGCTGCTGGATAGCGCATCTGTGATGATCACACCCAGGATGGTCAGGTTGGCCGCGGCGCAGACGCCGACGGCGACCCGCCCGATCACCGGAGTTGCCCCGACGTCTGACTCTGAGTCCCCCATGGCTGAAAGTGTAGGCCTCTGCACCGGTGGAGGATCCTGCACCGGGCACTACGAGTCGTGGTCAGGGAGGTTTGGTTCATGCTTGTGGGGCCTAAAGATCTGCAGGCTCCACGGCAGCCATCGCAAATGGCCACGCCGACCGAATTCGAGGCGGTCCACTACGCCCCCCCCCGCAACTCCTATGACTGCGGCACGGAACCTGCGCCGGTTCAGACAGACCCCCGTGAGTCGACGGATACAACCAATTAAGGTGAGCGGACGGATACAACCAATTAACACATCAAACTCTTGACCGGGTGAGGATCGCACCCTTAGAGTCTTCTGATATATGAGTCATATTTCACATTTGGCAGCAGTGATACATGACGACTCCGAAATCATCTCGCGAGTCCTGCGCCGCCATATCGGCTGGCGTCAAGCCGGTCGGCATCGTCCACCGGTCACTAAGGGCTGCGGCTGTCCGTGCGTCTAGGAAACGGCGTCAGCGGTTTGCGCTGAAGTCAGAAGGGAACAAATCTCAATGATCAATCCGACCGGGACGACGGCCTCCGTCGACACCTCCAAATCAAGAGAGACCAGCTCCAAGTTCAAACGCCGCTTCATGGTGCGGCTTGTCTCTGTCTTCATCGGCGGGATGTTCCTCGATGGTTACATCCTCGGAATCATCGGCCCCGTCAGCGGACTCATGCGGTCAGATCTCCAGCTCGACGCACTATCTCTGGGCATGATCGCTGCAGGCCCGCTGGTTGGTATCTTCGTCGGCTCCCCGCTGGCCGGCTGGGCTACTGACAAGTTCGGACGCAAGCCCATGTTCCTCGTGGACATGGGCCTGTTCCTGGTCGCCTCAGCGGCCCAGTTCTTCGTAACCTCCGGAGAAGGGGCCGTGATCCAGCTGGCCATCATCCGGTTCTTCATGGGTGTCGCGATCGGCGGCGAGTACTCAATCGGTGGGCCATTGCTATCAGAGTTCTCCCCTCCAAAGCTCCGCGGGCGATTGCTCGGGCTGACTCTGATCGCCTGGTACGTCGGTTTCATGATGGCATTCATCATCGGCACGCTCCTGCACGACGCCGGCACCCCATGGCGCCTCGTAATCGGCACGAGCACGATACTCGCATTCGTCCTGTTCCTCGCCCGCATGGGCCTCCCCGAATCGCCGAGCTGGCTCATTACGAAGGGACGGCGTGAGGAAGCACTCGCGATTGCACGCAGATACGTCGAATCGCCCCAGATGCACGACAGCATCACCGAAGAGATCGATCTGAGGATGATCCAGGAGGCCCAAGCCGCGCAGAGCAGGACCAAACTCAAGGGCGCTTCCTTCGGGATGCTGTTCTCGAGGCAGTACTGGCGCACCACCCTCTTCACCTCAGGTTTTTGGTTCTGTGCGGTCACTCCGTACTTCGCGATCGCGACCTTCGCCGACGACGTGCTCAACCAATTCGGCTTCGGCGGCTGGACCGGTGGAGTCGGCCTGTCCGCACTTGCGGCCGCGGGCGTTGTCACCACCGTGCTTCTGATTGACAAGCTCGGCCGTCGAATTCTCACCGTGCCCGGGCAGTGGCTCTGCGCAGGCATCCTGCTGATCATCGGAGGCTGGACGAACGCACCAGCGATCCTCGTGCTCGCCCTTTTTCTCGCCTTCTCCTTCTTCAATGCCGGCTACACCACGATGACCCAGGTCTATCCGGCCGAGGTATTCCCCGGCCACCTGCGCGGCATCGGCATGGGCTTCGCCGCCGCCTTCAGCCGCATCGGAGCCGCACTCGGCACCTTCGCCCTGCCATGGGCGATCAGCAACATCGGCCTGGGCCCAAGCATGGTCGTGGCCGCCGCCGTCGCATTACTCGGCGCAGCCCTCTCGCAATGGCTCGCGCCTGAGACGAAAGGGCGCACCCTCGCCGAGATCTCAGCAAACTTCTCCCACTGACACCGGGACTGCCGGTTGGGGGCCCGCCAGTCGATCCGGCCCGTGCTCCACGCCGGAGCCCAGAAGCTCATCGACGCCAACGTCCATGACGGTGTTATCGACTCGCTCGGCCAGGTCGATCGTGACGTCGTCGAGCTCCGGGCATTGATCGGCGACAGCCAAATTGGGTTATGAGTGGTTTTAGGCCAGCTACTTTGGCCAGCCTCTCTGTTGTTAGGGCGGGTTTCGGCGAGGCCGGCACCGCGTTCGAGGTGCTCGGCGACGAACTGAAGATCCAGGATCAGTCTTTCGTTCACAGCGTGATCACGTGGCCGCGAGGCGAATTCGACATTGAGTTCGCTGCCGTGGAGCTCACATTCACCCTGCTAGTAGTGAGGATCGTGCGGCGGCTCTTCGCACGCGAAGAGCCGCCCGCGGCGTCTATCAACCAGTGAAGGACACTGAATCCGGACGCAAGTGTCCGGTAAAGGATCCCTCAGCGTGCGTATCCGCGACGGGTTCCAGGACCGGCCACTTGGATTCCGCAAATGATTTCTGACCTTGAGGCTTCCGGTGGTGGCACGAGTACTGCGATCACCTAGAGTCGGTTGCGCGCGGTTACGGGGACCCGCCCCAACCGTTCACGACCGACTCGGGATCACCGACGCCGGCTGGATCCATCAACGCCTCTGGGCGTGACGTCACCGCAGACTGCAACGTCTGTCCCGGTGAGGGATCCGCTGACGGGTGGGGTCACTGCGCGTCCTTGACAATACGGTCAGTTGCCGGTCAGCTAGCGTTGGTCGAACGGCGGCAAAAGCCCGCGCGGAAGCAAGCAAAAAAGATTCTTCCGTTCGTGTCGATCCGACCTCGCGCCGTTCGACCTGTGGGTGAGAAGGTCGAAGGGCGGCCTTCCAGGATCAAGGAGCATTCGATGGCCAAGTACATGCTGATCATGCGTCCCACGGACGAGTCCTTCGCGAACTTCGCGAACACAGACTTCGCCGAAATCATGGATGCCATGGGCAAGTTCAACGACGAGTTGATTCGTGCCGGTGTCCTGCTGGCGGCCGAAGGCCTGGACGATGCGAATGAGGGCGTGGTGGTCGACTTCACCGGCGAGACGCCGGTTGTCACCGATGGCCCGTACGGGGAGACCAAGGAGCTGTTCGCCGGCTACTACATCCTTGATGTCGCGTCGAAGCAGGAGGCCGTCGAGTGGGCCAAGCGGGCGCCGCTCACGGCGGGTAGCAAGACCGAGATCCGCCGGGTGACGACGATCGATGAGTTCCCGCAGGACAACCAGTGGATCCAGAAGGAACGCGCGTGGCGCGAGCTGACCGGGCAGCTCTGACCCGACGGTGAGCAGCGCAGAGGCGCGGGGCGCCGTCGAGGCTGTGTGGCGGATGGAGTCCGCCCGCATCGTCGGCGCCCTCGCCCGTTATACGGGGGACTTCTCGCTGGCCGAGGATCTCGCGCAGGAAGCCCTCGCCGAGGCGCTGGTGTCCTGGTCCGTAAACGGGGTGCCGGCCGAACCGGCAGGGTGGCTGCTGACCACGGGCCGCAGTCGTGCCATCGACGCCTTCCGGCGGCGCGCCGGTCGCGACGAACGGTACGCCGTGCTCGCCCGCGGCCTGGACGACTCAGCACCCGGGGCGGACGTGCTGTTCGACCCTGACGCGATTGAGGACGACGTGCTCGGGTTGATGTTTATCTCGTGCCATCCCGTGCTGTCGAAGGAGGCACGGATCGCATTGACGCTGCGGGTGGTCGGCGGACTGGGCAGCGACGAGATCGCCAAGGCGTTCCTGGTTCCGGTGGCGACGATCCAGGCACGCATCACGCGGGCCAAGAAGACGTTGGCGGCCGCGCGGGTGCCGTTCGCTGTGCCCGAACGGCAGGAGTTGACCGAGCGGCTCGGCTCGGTGCTTCAGGTCATCTACCTGATCTTTACGGAGGGCTCGTTTGCGTCGGGCGGCGAGGAGTGGATCCGCACGGATCTGGCCGGCGAGGCGCGCCGGCTGGCCAGCGTCCTGGTGCGGCTCGCGCCCGAGCCGGAGGTATTCGGCCTGCTCGCGCTGCTGGAACTCACGGCGGCCCGTTTCCCGGCCCGGCTCGATGCGTCCGGCAACCCGGTGCTTCTGGAGGACCAGGACCGGAGGCTGTGGGACCAGTCGGCGATCCGGCGCGGACGTGCGGCGCTGGCGCGGGCCGTGGGGGCCGGACGCGGGCTGGGCGCATACGGCCTCCAAGCCGCCATCGCGGAGTGTCACGCGGTGGCGCGCTCGGTTGCCGAAACGGACTGGCAGCGAATCGTGATCCTCTACGAAGCCCTCGGACGGCTGACGCCTTCGCCTGTCATTGAACTCAACCGAGCGGTCGCAGTCGCGATGGCCGCCGGTCCAGCGGAGGGTCTTGAACTGGTAGACGCGATCTCGTCACGGGGCGAACTGACCGGCTCGCATCTGCTCCCCGCAGTGCGCGGCGAGATGCTCACCCGGCTCGGTCGCCGCGACGAAGCGCGGTCCGCACTCCTGCAGGCCCTTGAGCTATGCGGGAACGCCGCCGAACGCGCGGCGCTCGAGCGCAAGATCGACGGCGTCAGCCGACCATAAAGGGACCCGCTAGGCGCGATGGATCGCAGCGGTGAGTGGTGTGGCTCTGTCAACGGTTTGTGGCGGCATGCACGCCGGGTGTAGATCCTTCAACGCACGGGTGACGGCTACGGAGCGGTCACGAAACGGCCTCTGGGTATGGTCAGCGCGCTGTCGCGACAAGTAGGAGCACGAACGCTGTGACGATGATCGCGACGCGGGCATAGTGCAGGCGGTCCCAGCGCTGCTGTTGTTCCCGCCAGTCGGCCGGATGGTCGTCGGCCGTCCAGGTGACCGAACGGTTGTTGATAGGAACGAGCAGCGCGACGGACATGATGATGCTCACGGCGAGCAGTGCTGCCGCGACGAGTGACAGCGCAGCGGTCGGCGTACCCCAGGTGACAGCAGTGAGTGCTGCGATGAGGACCAGGGATCCGATGTACCAGAACGGCATCGCGCGTCCCAGCATTCGGCCGCCGTCTGCGCGCGCTTCGAGTGACGCGCCAGCCGGCAGCCGCAGCAGGATCGGATTGATGACGAACGCGACAGCGAACTCCACCCCGACCATGAGGCCGAGGACGGTCGCGGTGACGACGGAGAGAACCGGGATCATGACATTCCCCTCTAGTTAGCAATGCTATTTTTTCTAGCGGTGCTAACATAAACCCATGGAGACCCAGAGCGCAAGAGGAGGACCGATGACTGGACCCACGGCCCGGCAACGACGCAGCGACGAGCGGCGCAGGCGCATCCTCGATGCCGCACAAGAGCGCGCCGATGCCGAGGGCTGGACGGCCGTGACCACCCGGCACCTCGCGGATGCCATCGGATACACCCAGCCGGTGCTTTACCGCCACTTTCCCGGCGGCAAGACGGAGATCATGCGGGTCATCGCATTCGAGGGCTTCGTCGAGCTGACGCGGTTGTGCCGCTCGGCCGTCGTGCACACGCGCGGACCCCGCGCGATCGAAGCCGTCGCCGTCGCGTACCTGGACTTCGCCGCCGCGCATCCGGCTGTCTACGAAGCGATGTTCCAGCAACCGATCGAAACTCGCTTCGCGAGCGAGGACACCGAGCCTGAACTGCGAGCAGGATTCGAGGCCCTTGCCGATGCGGTTCGCGATGACGGCGATGGAACCAGGACCGAGGTGTTCTGGGGTGCCCTGCACGGCATCAGCCAACTCGAACGCGCCGGACGCATGCGTCCGGAAGGCCGCTCCCGACGCATCTCGGAACTCGCGGCCTGCTTCAACCAGGACGCCCCATAGCCGAAACGGCCGACGTCCGGCACCAGTTGGGCTAGTGAGTGTTTCCGCATCTGAACAGCAATTTGGCGTAGCCGAGGGTGCGCCGACCTCGTTCCGCATTGAATGAATGGGACTTCGAAAGAGCGGCATTCCTTGGCGGATATGTTTGCCACCATGGACTTCTTGATTGGGGCGTTGGCGATACTCGGTGCGCCAGCTGGCTTGGCGGGCATTTGGTACTGGTCGTCGCGAAGGCATCGACGGAGCGGCGGCAGGCGGAGAGGTAGAGGAGAGCTGCTCGGAATCGCTGATGAAATTTTTCGCCCTCAAACGCATCAGGCCCAGCAGATACAAAGCATCCAAAATGGGCTCCCAGCTCCGGCGTTGCGATGTCTTTGGTGTGCTTTGCCTGGAGGCTGCTGCCGTGCGCTGTGCGCAGGAGCGCATCGAGCTGCTCGTCATGCGCGCCGGCGGTCGACCAACCTCGTTGACGCTCCACTTCACTCTTGCCGAACGAGAACTCGCCGGCATGCTGGTGGACGGCGATCACCGTCCCTCTGGCGGGCGCTTCAGGGCTCAGAAGCAGGCATCGGACGGTGTCACCGTCGCTCGTGTCCACTTCGATCCGTTCCCGGGCGACCGAACCAACAGTGCCAAGCGCCCGACGGCGCACGGCCGTCGGGCGGTGAAGCTCAGGTGGGTCCAAGCCCAAGAGCCGACGGCCCATTCGCGCTCCTCTGACACGTCTTCCATGAGCCCATCGTCTCAGCCGGTCGGTGCTTCGGTCGCAGGCAGCCCACGCTGAGGGATCTCTCACCGCGACGGATCGCACGGCCGGAGCTGCGCCGGCATCGGAAAGGGAAGCGTGAAGTGCAGCTTAGGTGCGTCCACGGCACCCCAGTCGTCCTTCATGACTTTGATTGCTTCGGGAGAGACTTCGGTAAGGCGCACCGCTAGCCAGCGTCCGTCGTCGAGCAGGAGTTCATACGCCTCAGCGAGATAGCCTATGCCCGCTGCGTCTAGCGCTTCCTCGGCGGTCAGCCAGTCGACAACCTCAGTTCGTCTCCGGCCGAGCAAGTCCACGGCGACAAACCCATCGTCCTCGATGACTACCCATCCGAGAAGCTCGCGGTCTCCACTGCGACGGTGCTCGATCCAATCGGAGTTCATCCGCTCAGCCTAGCCTCCGCCTACCCTGGACCCCGATCCAATCCCGCCAGCATGCCAATGACAGGCCAACCGCTCTGGGTGAACCCGAGTGGCCCCATCTGCAAGCCCCATCATCTTCCGTGCACCTTGCCGACGGACACCCTACAGTTGGGATTTGCAGCCCAAGACATCGCCGTAAGCCGGTCCCGCTGGGACGTGGTCTCTGTTACGTTCGAAACATGCTCATCGTGCTGCGTGGTAACTCCGGCTCAGGGAAGAGCACCATCGCGGCAGTGCTACAACAAGCTCTGGGCTGGCCGACTGCCATCCTCAGTCAAGATCATTTCCGGCGAATCGTGTACCGGGAGCGGGAACAGGAGAGCCTCGCCCACGCAGACCTTCTCGAAGCCGCGGCAGCTCACTGCCTCCGCGCAGGGCATCACGTAATCCTTGAAGGCATATTCAATGCGGAGCGGTATTCAGCGATGCTCGAACGCATCGCGGCGCAGAGCAACGACGCGAGGTTCTTCGCCTTCGACCTCACATTCGATGAAACCGTCCGCAGGCACGCGATGCGGCCACAAGCAACAGACTTCAGCGAGGATGAGATGCGGGCCTGGTACCACGGCTGGCAGCCGTTATCTTTTGTGGGAGAAGAGCGCATCAACGCGTCGGAATCGCCGGACCAGATCGTCGAGCGCATTCTCGGCCCGTTTACGGTCTCTTACTAACCGGTCGGCCCGCGGAGCCCCAGGAAGGACACTTCTTGGCGCTAGAGTTCGGTCCATGATCGTTTGGCTCAACGGCACCCACGGGGCGGGAAAGACGACGACGAGCGCGCTCGTGCAGCAATTGCTGCCCGACGCGCGCGTCTTCGATGCTGAGAAGGTCGGTGAGGTGCTCATGGACATCAAGCCCGGACTTCCTGCAACGGACAACTTCCAGCACTGGGAGCCGTGGCGAAGTCTCGTTGTCGAAACGGCTCGGCGCGTGCTCGAGTTCACCGGAGGCACACTCGTAATGCCGATGACTGTCCTGGTCGAGAGCTACTGGAGGGAGATCAGCGATGGTCTTACTGGGCACGGCATCCCGATCCAGCATTTCGTGCTCCACGCCGACCAGGCCACGCTCCGCGACCGGATACGGAACGACACAGACCTCGGCCCCTCGACGTTCCGCTTCGCGTACTTGGAGCCATACGCCGAGGCGGCTCGCACCTGGCTGCACAATGAAGCCGAGGTCATCGACACCACACACATCACACCGGACCAAGCCGCACGCCAGATCGCAGCTTCGGTGCTTGGCCGCTGAGAGCGGTTCAGACGGATCAACTGCCGCACGGCATCAAGGCGCGTGGGGCGCCTCCTGCTGCCTACTAGGCAGGCGGTTCACCTCCGATTCATATGACGACACTACGGTTTCCACGTGAAGCGCTTTTTTGGGCACCCCATGACCTTGTGGCCGTCTATGCGGAACCGCCTGCACATCTACGCATTACCCGACTCTGACCTCCGATCGGCACTGGAAGAACGTCAGCGCGTCCTGGAGACGTTCGACTACTGCTCCATCCAGCCAGCCGACTACCTGCATGCAACAGTGCAGCAATTCGCGGTTACCTCCGACGAGGTCAGCGCCGAAGAAATGGATGCCTTCATGGCCAGGCTTAAGAGCCTCGCCGCCGAAACCAAGCCGTTCAGCGTCGATCTGGGCGAGCCGGAAGCGGATGACTACTCGCTCGGGGTCAGGGGGACCAATACGTCATCATGGGCGAAGCTAACCGCGGCGGTCCGCGACGCAGCTGCCGATACCATCAACAAGAGCCAGCCGCTGCCTAACGCCCCCTTCAGGCCCCATCTCACCCTGGGCTACGCCGTCGCCGAAGGCAGTACCGAACGCATTCAACAAGCGTCCGATCAGCTGAGGGCATCTGCGCTGCCACCGCTGACCATCAACGAGGTGCACTTGATAGCCGTCCACCAGGACGTCAACCGGGGCACCTTCACTTGGGACACCACGTCTCGCTTCCATTTCACCGACCAGCCCTCTGCCAAGTAATCGATGCAGCGCCCCCTGGCTTCCGCGGTGGGCATGCTTAGGGACCGTCAACCAGACAGACTTCAGGCCGGATTTTTGAGCGAATACAGTTTGAGAGTGAATTTCCAAGCGTTCAAGCGCTTCATCGACCTTACGCCTGCTCATGCCGATGCACAGCCTTTCATCCAGGTTGAAGAACAGAGCAGCGACTACGAATCTGGGGTCGCCAGCATCGGGGAGGAACAGTGGCGAATCCGCACCGCCCGGATCACACCGACGAAGCTCGGCGCCTTCGTCGCGGTCTGGAAGCGCGGCGACGGCGGATCGACCCGCCCATTCACCACCGACGAGTCGATGTCTGGACTGCTCGTGTTCGTAGAGGAGAAGGAACGGTTCGGGGTCTTCCAATTCACCGCGGCGCACCTGAGCTCGCTCGGATACGTCAGGTCCGACCTGCATCCCGGCAAACGCGGCTTCCGCGTCTATCCCGCGTGGTGCACCGACCTGAATCCTCAAGCGTCACGCACTCAGCGCGCGCAGGCGGATGCGTTCTCCGAGCTTCCTTCGAGTAATGAGTCGCGGACCCTAACTAAAAACGGTCGCGCACTTCAACAGCGCCCGTAAGCCCGTCCTGTAGGGGCACCTCTCTGAGCCCTGTTGACGGGGTGGGGTCGGCACGGCAGGCTGTGAGGACATCTACGGCAGGGGGACCACGATGAAGCACCCGTCGTACACGGTCGCCGTGGCGGTTGTGCTCGGGTTAGCCCTTGCCGGTTGCCAGCCCGCCGCCGGGCCGCTCACGGCGGGATCGCCCGCGGCAGCCCCAAGCCCCTCGCCGACCGAGCTCGCGGCCATCATCCAGGCAGCCGTCGAGGATCGAAACGGTACAGTCCTCGACACTCCCCCTGCCGCGAGCCTTGCCGGAGGGCAGGCGACGGCGGCCTACCTGTCCAAGCGCGAGCGGGACCTCTCAAAGGTGGCCCGTTCGAAGGCCAGATTCAAGGCAATGGGCTTCTGGTACACGTCATTTTCGACCAAAATAACGGTCGAATCGGTCGAGGTGACTGGGTCGGAGGCGAGCGTCCGGTTCAAGGAAATGACCGAGGAATACCAGGCCTCGACGGCGAATGGGCCAAGCCGCATTCCGTCGGGCTACTCGCTACCTCAAACCGCGACGTTCCGGTCCTCTGGGAACGGCTGGCAGCTGGACAGCGTCGCCCCCAACGTGCACGGGGGCGGCCTGCCGATGTCCGTCGTCGATGGCTGAACTTCCCCGTGGGTACACTTCAGGGGGGCTCATCGAGTCCTCGAAGAATGGTCACAAAATGTAGGCGCTGACAGGGGGACAGGCGTGGGCGGGAATTTAACGGACACCGAATGGGGCGAGCTCGGCCCTGCGCAGGCGTGGAACGCCGCAAAACGGTATGCGTCGTTGGGAGACCGGAGCCGTGCGCAGAGGGCCAGCATCGTGGTTTCCGCCACCGTCTCCCTGACACTTGCTTCCCTCGCCGGCATGGTTGTCGGCCGCGGTCCGGTCGCGGCCATAGCAGGGACGGAGCGCGCGTACCGCGGGTTGGCCGTGTTCAGGGGTCTGCTCGCGGCAGCCATCGGCATTGCACTCGGAACCCTCGTGTCCACGACTGTTCCCGCCTCGAGCAGTTTCGCGGTGATCGTGGCCCTCGAGTTGATGATCATCGGCTCGATGGCGGCCGTCTTGCCCTCTCTCAGGTTCCACCGATCGCGTGGCCTTAGGCTGAATGGGCGGAGGTGGAAAAGAAGCCATGGAGTCAGACATCTGTGGATCGTCGGCGCCCTGGTCCACGACCCGGAAGCCACCGTCGACGATCTCGAAGCCGCGTTGCGGACCCTAGTACCGGACCTCAGCCCCGGTTGGGCATCCATAGTGTTTACGACCACAGAGGTACAGGTACAGGCATTGCAGCGCCTCGGGTTCGGCCGCGCCAGCGAGAATTCCGGATTGATGTATCGCACGGGCGCAGCAGCCCTGCAGCCCAGCAAGTGAGCACCCGTCGGCGGGTAGGCGTGGACGCGGGGCGCGTTTCCGGGCGGTGAGGTTAACGGGACTCCTCAACCAACCTCTTCGCTCGGGGCCACGCCAGTCCACCAACAACAGCTGCTGCACCTGCCGAAACAAGATTCGTCCACCACGGCCACTTTGATTCCGATCCCGAGGTCAAGGCCAAAAGGATCAGCAAAGTCGAAACCCCGGTTATACCGGCGGCGGTAGCTTTTTCAAGATGACCTCGAATTTTGGTCAGGCGAACGACGCTAAGGGTCAACACAGCGATAATGCAACCTGACACGGCACCCAGCGCCGTCCCACCAAGCCCGCTGAGTATCGCCAAGCCGGGGCCGCCAGTGCCGACCAAGAGAAGAACCACCAACACGTATGCGCATCCGAACCCGGCACCGAATAGTAGTCCCCTGTTTACTGATCTGTTCAACGTTTTCTCCGACTCTGGCCCCCGTTCAGAATGGTGCAACACTCAAAGCCTAATGCCGGCTTCATCCAAGTCTGGTGAGGGAACTGACCCGGAAATGACTCGTTCCGCGCTTCATTGGCTCACATCGTTTTGCTTATCCCTTTCCTAATCCTCCGCGACGAACGTGTGATTGGGCCGGATGAAATAGGCCTCCAAATCAGGATCGCCCAGTATTTCACCGATCAGGGATGCTGAACCTCCGATAAACACCGAGCGAGCGTAGAGGTCATTAGCGATGCACCATGTTCCATCGAGTGGCAGCCAGTTCAAGGGCAGACGTCC
The DNA here is from genome assembly GCF_056397865.1 of Arthrobacter sp. 05L417. Taxonomy (NCBI): domain Bacteria; kingdom Bacillati; phylum Actinomycetota; class Actinomycetes; order Micrococcales; family Micrococcaceae; genus Arthrobacter; species Arthrobacter sp. 05L417. Next base: position 19,382 of record NZ_JBFTOG010000003.1, on the reverse strand, counting down.
GGCAGGATGGTCCTCGATGGATTCCAGCGCCAGTTCGAGCGGTCCCCGCAACACATGAAGTCCCCGACCAAGGCCATTGACAACGACGGGCGAGGTTCGAACTTGGTTCTTGAGGTCGCTATATCCCTCCCACACCAAAAACAAGCATTCAGGTCGTGGCTTGGCGGCTTTGGATAGCCTGGAAACCAAACGTTCGGCAACGAGAGAATCAACTGAACCGCACTCGGGTTCGTAGACTTGATTCGGGTCGGGGCCGCACGCCGCGACGATGTCGCTCCATTGGGTGGCGCCGTCGACCTCAAGGTGATCAGCAGCAAGCTGTGACCAGCGCAGACGTCGCCTATCTGGCGACGTAGCGGGATTCAGCACCCGGGCATAAGCACGATACACGGGAGGGATTAGGCCGGCCAGCGATCCCATGGGCTTCCCGATGGTCTGCTGTAGGAACCAATTGATGCGCGATTCCGAGTCCGATTCAAGGCGATCCATCAAAGCAACACTCCTCCGGGCCCACCACCGAAAACACGGTGGTTCTGCCCACGCAGTCTTTCAACTGGCCAGCTCCCTGACATCCTCCCTGGGTATGAAACCGTCATCGTTGAATATGCAGTTGAAAATGCACTTTACGATCATTGGCTGCTACTTCGGCAGCTTTTGCGAATGCCAAAAGTTGCGGAAGGGCATCCCCGGTAGAGCGCCGGTCACGCCGAGCGCTTTTGCAGTGTCGGCGTTGGCGTATTCTGTGGGCATTGCCCCGTCCCACTGTCCTTGTTTGACGAGGGGCACGGTGCCCCGTCGCTGGCAGCCCGCATCCCGCCGTCGTATGCTGCATGCAGTCCTAGGCTTTCGATCCCTTACCCCGGAGCACGCACATGCAGATCCCCAAACCGTCCGACGCCGACAAAGACCGCTTTCGCGCGGTGGTCCCGGAGCATCCCGACGTCGTCGTCAAGCCGATGTTCGGCAACCTGGGCGCCTTCGTGAACGGCAACATGTTCGCCGGACTGTTCGGTCCGATGATCGGCGTCAAGCTTTCCGACGCCGACAAGGCAGCTCTGGAGGCCGGCCACCAAACGCTTCCATTCGGCCCGGAAGGCCGCGCCATGGGCGGCTACGTCGGCCTGCCCGAAGCCTGGAACGGCGACGAAGAGCAAACAGCGGAATGGGTCGAGAAGGCGTTCGCCTACGTTGCGACTCTCCCGCCGAAAGCTGCGAAACCGCGTTCGTCGAAGACGTAACTGCCGCGACGGTGATGCCACCGGCGCGCACAAAGGTTCAGAATCGGGAAGTGTGGTCTTCAATGAGTCCGCTCGCCGCGATCTCACGGAAGGCATAGATCCCGCGGGCCGCGGCGTCCGTATCACGGAAAGGGGCGGAGACAGCAAGCTCTTTTCCAAACTCGTCAACCAGCCTGACCCTGCACCGGCCTCCGTTGTCGGTGAACACTTCAAAATGTCCGGCCATCAGAGAAGTTCTCCCCGACGGCGTCCAGGAGCAAGCTTGGGCAGTCCGGGATGCCCAGTAGCCGGGCTGCCACTGGGCGGTTGATGTTTTCCCGATTCCCGTCGTCGCTCCAGTTCGCCCGTCACGAGGTCGAGCAGTGCCTGAGCTGGTTCGGAGAGGCGGTGCGTTGCGGCCGGGCGGGCAATTTCGTCGCAGTGCAGAAGCACGCGACGGATGCGTTCCAATTCGCGCGTCGGCACGGATGGCCACCGCCGAAACAGTTGTTGAACTGCGCTTTGCCTGGGTAGGTAGCCCCGCCAAGGATCACTGGAGGGCGCTTGCGTGAAAGGCGCCCCGCGCCGTGCAGTGCGGACATCGGGGTGGCCGACCCCTTGACCATGAAGGTGGGGGTGACTGGGTTGAATAGGTGCCATGACTGACCTCCTCGTACTAAATCGAGAAAGCCAGCTGCTTGACCTATTTCCAGCATATAAAAAGTGACTTAGGTCATGTCAATCGATTTGACTTTATTTCGGACAGTAGCAGGGCCGTGACATTGCGCCGATGATTGCGATGGATCTCATGGGGAGCTGACTCCTTCGAGTTGCGGGTTCCGGGAGTCGGAGTCGGGTCGTCGAGTGGCGGGCCGGGCCACCATGAGGAGGCCGACGAGGGACAGGAGTGCCCCGGCGATCATGATGGCTGCCATGGGGACGGCTGTGTCAGCGCCACCCAGCCCTGCGATCGGCGCGATGATGCCGGCCGTGGTCCACTGCACAAGACCCAGGACGGCGGAACTCGTGCCCGGGTGCGCCGGTACTTCGGCCGAGGCAAGGGCACCGCCATTGGTATTGATGAGCCCCTGGGCCACCATGAGGGCGAAGAAGCTGCCCATTGCCACGAGCAAAGGAGTGCCCCACCAGAGTGCGCCGGCCAGCATCACGACACCGGCCGCCAGGGCGATGATCTGCCCTGCGAGGATGACCCGTCGGGTGGGCACCCGGCCCGCCAGCCGCGCCGAGACGAGGGCGGCGATGGTCATCCCGCCAGCGTTCGCGGCAAAGACGATGGAGTACGCCACCGGTGACAACCCGTTCATGTTCTGCAGAATGAACGCGGACGTGGCGACGTAGGCGAACAAGGCGATGAATGCCGAAGACGCCACCATCACGTATCCAACGAACCGGCGGTTCGCCAGGACAGTGCGCGCCGCGTGCCCGAATTCACGCAGTCCGCCGGCGTGACGTTTCCCGGGCGGAAGGGATTCCGGCACGACGAACAGGGCACAAAGGGTCATCAGGATACCGAGGGCCGCCAGTGTCCAGAAGGTCATCCGCCACCCGGTCAGCTGCAGGATGACCGCGCCCAGCAGAGGGCTGATGATCGGCGCCACGCCCCCGATGCCCATCACGATGTTGAGCACCCTGACCAGCTGCGGACCGTGGGCCAGGTCCACGATGACGGCCCGGCCGATCACCATGGCCCATCCCCCGCCAAAGCCCTGCAGGAACCGGGCAACCATCATGAATCCGATGCTCGGTGCCAGGGCGCAGCCAACCGTCGCGATGGTCATGAGTATCGTGCCGGCGACAAGGGGCAGGCGCCGGCCGCGTTGGTCGCTGAACGGACCACCGACCAGTTGCCCGAGTCCCATCCCGGCAAAGAAGGTCGTCAGAGTCAGCTGCACCGATGACGCCGAGGTGCCGAATTCTTCCGATACCCGTGGGAACGCCGGGACGTACATGTCGGTGGCAAGCGGTGCGACGGCGGTGAGGAAGATGACAGTGGCGACGAGTGCTGCCGGGACCGCGCCCGACGACGGCGCCTTGGTTGCGAGTGGCGTGCTCACGGGCGGAGCAGCACTTTGATGGCCCGACGTTCGTCCATGGCCTTGTAGCCTTCGGCTGCCTCTTCAAGGGGAAGTTCGAGGTCGAAGACCTTCCCGGGGTCGATCTCGCCGCGGAGGATGAGGCCGATCAGTTCCGGCAGGTAGTCCCGGACGGGGGCCGGTCCGCCGTGCAAGTGGACGTGCGAGAAGAACAACTCCAGTCCCGGGAGCTCGACGTCATGCGAGACACCGACATAGCCCACGTGCCCACCCGCGCGGGTGGCACGGATGGCCTGCATCATCGATTCCTGGGTACCGACCGCCTCGATGACAGAGTGCGCACCGAGGCCGTTGGTGAGTTCCTTGATTTTTGCCACGCCCGCGTCGCCGCGCTCCTCGACGATGTCCGTTGCGCCGAACTCGCGGGCGAGGGCCTGCCGGGAGGCATGACGGGACATGGCGATGATCCGCTCGGCACCCATCTGTTTCGCGGCCAGGACGGCGAGTAGTCCCACGGCGCCGTCGCCCACGACGGCGACCGTCTTACCCGGCCCTGCTTCCGCGGCCTGGGCACCGAACCACCCGGTGCCCAGGACGTCGGACGCGGCCAGCAGCGAGGGGACCTTGTCGGCGTCCGGCATTTCCGGCGTGGCAACCAAGGTGCCGTCGGCGAGGGGCACGCGCATGTAATCGGCCTGGGCGCCGCCGACACCCTCGCGGTGGATGCACCCGGTCTGGTACCCGGAGCGGCAAATCTCGCACGTGTTGTCGGAGGCGAAGAAGGACCCGACGACGAACTGGCCCACCTGGACGTTCCGCACGTCGGCGCCGATCTCCTCGACGATGCCCACGTACTCGTGGCCCATCGGCCTGGGCGCCTCGATGCTGTCGGCTCCGCGGTAGGGCCACAGGTCCGAGCCGCATACGCAGGCTGCGACCAGTTTGATGATTGCGTCCGTCGGCTTCCGGAGGGCGGGCTTGTCCCTTTCCTCCACGCGGACGTCTCCGGGGGCGTACATGATTGTTGCGCGCATGCGCTGGTGCTCCATTTCATCGAATGCTTGACCTTCGATTCCATGAAACCCGCATCGTGCAGGCGTAGCGAGGGCTCTGTCGAAACGGGTTATGACAGAACCTCCCAACCGTTCCTGGTTACGCCGTACCGTTTCCTTATGGATAACCGAGCCGAGGTACGAGAGTTTCTGGTCTCCCGCCGAGGACGCATCACCCCCGAGCAGGCAGGCATCGAGCCCATTGGCGGCCGGCGCCGCGTGGCCGGTCTCCGAAGGGAAGAAGTCGCCCGTCTCGCCGGCGTCAGCATCGACTACTACACCCGCCTCGAGCGTGGAAACCTCACAGGGGTCTCGGACAGCGTCCTCGACTCAATCGCCCGGGCCCTTGAGCTTGACCGCGCCGAACACGACCACCTCTATGACCTGGCACGTGCGGCCGGCCCCTCTGCGCGGAGACGACCCGCGAGCCCACCGGCGTCGGCCGTGCGGCCCGTGATGCAGTATCTGCTGGACGCCATCACCGGCGCCCCGGCCTTCATCGGCAACAACCACATGGACATCGTTGCCGCCAACGCCCTCGGCTACGCCCTCTACTCCGAGATGTACCGCGGCCCGGCACGCCCCGCGAACCACTCGCGCTTCATCTTCCTGGACCCCCGCGCCCACAACTTCTACCCCGACTGGGACCGTGCAGCGAACGTCAACGTCGCGATTCTGCGCCGCGACGCCGGCCGGAACCCTCACGACAAAGACATCGCAGCACTCGTTGGCGAACTCTCCATGCGCAGCGAGGAATTCCGCACCCGCTGGGCAGCACACAACGTCCGCCGACACTACTCAGGCACCAAGTTCTTCAACCACCCCGTGGTCGGGCTCCTGGAACTGACCTACCAGGCCATGGAACTCGAGGACGACCCCGGCCACACCCTGACTGTCTACCCCGCCATTCCCGGCAGCCCCTCGGAAGAAGCCCTCAAACTCCTCGCCTCCTGGGCGGCGACCGAGAACATCGCCCAGTCCCCCAAGCCCACGCACGACCTGAGAACCAACTGAGGTAGACCAGGCGACTGCGGGTATCGCGCGAATCCAGGGCCTGCCGGTGACGTCAGAGAGAGTAGACCGTGTGAGGTTGAGGCGTACGACGTCGTCCGCCACCTGGGCGGTGACGTTCAGTCCCTCCGTGGTTCCGTCGCAGAGCCCGACGGCGCGGTGTCCCGTCCAAGCACGTAGACAGATGTAGACCCAAACACGTAGACGCCGGCTCTTCCACACTGAATTTTGCGATTTTCACACGGAGATTCGCCCAAAACGCACGGAGATTCGACCAAATCCACACTGAGACGGGTTTCGGCAGGTTTATCTTTCTCTCAGGACGGGGCGGTCAGCAGCTCAACAACTGACCAACCCTCCTAACCAAATTGGGTCAGATGCATCACTCTCTGACGGATATGGCTTCCGGGTCATGGGCAAGAACACCCGAGGGCTTGCTGGTGGAAGGTGGACGACTGCCCTATCCAAAGAAAATGAATCAATTCGAACCATCTGGGGGAACGAAATGAAGTTCAGAGGAAAACTGTTATCGACCGCGATGCTCGTAGCCGCGGGGCTTTTCGTGTCCGCACTCCCTTCCACGGCGGCCGAGCCGCCTTCGGACCAATCGGCGAGAGCGCTCGGCGCATTAGAACGGGCCGTCAAGCAATCCGAGACCGCACACCAAAACTCAGGCACAAGTTCCTCGTCTCTGTCATCTGGCGATGGGAAGCGCAATGTTGACTCGCAGTCGACTCTTGGGCGCTCACTTCGCCTCGTTGATCGAGGAACGGAAGCCGATCTGCCCGGTGGAACGCTCCAGATCCGCTTTCGCGATGATTCCGTTCAGGAAGCCGATGCCAGCAATGGGACCCTGACCGTATTCGGGTCGAAGTCCTCGGACTACAACTACGCGGCAGGTTCCGTGGACGGTCGGCTCGCTGGATACACAATCATCAACTCAGCTAACAGGAGCAGCTTCGAATACGAATTTCTTATTGACGGAGCTCCAGCCGTCCTCGAACCGCGAACCAATGGTGGTGTCGCGGTCTACTCTGCCGACGGCATACTGATCAACGCGATACTCCCGGCCTGGGCTGTGGATGCCACTGGCAAGGATCTGCCTACGTCTTACTCAGTCAAAGGAAACATCCTCCGACAGGACGTCAATTTGCACGGGGCGACCTTCCCGGTGGTTGCCGACCCACAAACGGCCTGTGACGCCTGGTTTTGCACAGTGGAATTCAATAGATACGAAACCAAGACCATCGCGGACAATGGATGGCAGGCAACTGGGTTCATCTCCCTCGGGTGCGGGATGCTGACGCCGGTAATGGCCGTGGTGTGCGGGGCGATTGGAGGGTCCGTCACTATTACTGCGTCGCAGGCGCATAACCAAAGCGAATGCCTAGGCATCCGGACTCCTCGGTTTGCTGGTCAGGTTTCCTTCCCTGTCATCTACAATGGCAGAAATTGCAGGTAAACAGGGCATGGGAGCCGTGAAATGATCACCGCAGAACAATCCCGCCACGTGATGCTTCACGGTTGGAGCGGCTTGCTGACGCTCGCAATAGCACTCTTGGGCGTGGCTATGATTTTCATTAGCCCTGTTCGCGAGTTGCTTGGACCGCTGTGGACCGGATACCCAGCGATAGTGTTTGGGTACATCTTTCTCGGGGTGCCGGCGATTCACCGCTACCGGTTACGGAAAACCGGTCAAAGCCGCTCTCTTTAGGGCTATCGGCAGCGCACCTCCAGAGTCATAAGCTGGCTATTCGTAATTAGGCATGGCAGGGAGGGTATTCCCGCCTTCATTCGGTGTAGAAGTCGCTGGTGATTCCCAAACCCGGTCGCGCCGATCACGATCGAATTCATGGCATCGCCTAGGAATAGGGACAGCCGGCCGTGACGGTCAGAAGAATAAGGATGGGGTCGGCAAACCGCCGGCCCCATCCGCCCATCCGCTAGCCCCGCGCGTCCGTACGGTCTTCGACGAAGTTCTTCCAGACGTCCGACGCTTCTTTGATTATCCGCCCGGCTGCCTGAAGCCCAGACGCTTGAGGACTTGGTCCGGTAAAGCGAAGCAGCCTCGGTGTTCTGCAACGGCATTGAGAAGGTTGGGCGGGCGGTTGATAGGGGGCGACGGCGGACTCTTCTACCCGGAGAAGGTCGCGCTGACCGACCACGGAGAGGCCCGCCTGCGAACACTGAGATTCGGCACTTCGCACACCGAGATGCTCTCGGCTTGGCATATTTTGCACTTGATGAAACTTCCTGAAGAAGGACAGTGGACATGAACCTGTCGGTCGTGCTGAGCCCAACTGATCCGGTTAACCCAATCGTCAGCGACGCCTGGGCTACTCCTGCCTTTGGCATCGTCCATTTCGTGTTGGTGGTCGTCGCGCTTGCATCGCTTATGGCGTCAAAATGGATTCCCACTCTAGTCAAAGTAGTGATTGCCGTCGCGATCCTTATGTTGCCGTGGGCAGGCTCAATTGCCTGGATTATCTATTCACAAGTGCAGCAGCGGGGGCTAAGAAAGCCGCACAGAAGAACGTAGAGAGGCCGGGTCTAAGGAGGACGCGGAATTGGGAGGGGGAAGACATGGTGGTATCAGAGGCCCGGCTGGCAGGTCGTTCCAAAGGATTGATCTGGGGAATTGTCGGGGCGTCTGTCATTGTCTCAGTGGTGTCTGCTCTTGTCTCGGGCATCCTATTGCCCAGGCTCCTCATGGCCGCCGGCATCGTCGCCCTTACCTGGACGATTGTTCGTATGAACGTCTCCATCGCCATAGCTGAGGAGAAAATCGTCCTACGCTGCGCCGTTCTGTTCAACCGAAAGACAGGAGCGAGACAATGTCGGCCAGACCTAAGTTAATGACCCCGAAGACCGTTTGGCGACGCCTTTATGTTTACGTCGCGTCGGTGGGCGGCATGTGGGCAGCGCAATGGTTGCTTCACTGGGCCACTTCGGGTTGGTCACCCAGGCCGACGCTAGCCAGCTTGGTGATGTTCAGCATCATCTTCCTGTTCTTCGTCCTTGCCATCAAACCAGGGATTCCTTGGCTCCCGACAAGAAAGAAGTAGCGCCGGCTAGCCCGGTCGGTCAGCGAATAGTTGGCGAAGCCGGCGACTCTTCCTCTGGCCGACAGGAAGTGCTTAAGTGTGCGTTAGAAGCCCTAACAAGTGGTCATCACTCGTGATGTCGCGGCTTCGGACCGGCTACGCTCGGTCTCCTGTGGGGTGATTCCGACCGGAGCTTTCCGGGCCGCACACCGAAGTTACGCGGCGGTCAGGGTTCTGTGCCGAATGTTCACTGCGAGAAAACCAGGGGAAATCATGCGGCGGAACGTGTTTGCGCGCTTAGTCTCGATCGCTACAGTTGCCGCCCTCGGCCTGGTGCCCCTGTTCTCTCTGCCAGCCAGGGCCGTCGGCGGTTTGGCGACAGACAAAGTGATCAGCACGCACCAGTCGTCCCCGTCTACGACCGTCGTTTCACCAACCTTCACCACGAGCCAATCAGGGGAACTACTGCTTGCATTCGTCGCCGCGGATGGCCCCGCAGCCACCGGATCCCAGCAATTCACCTCGGTCACCGGAGGCGGGCTCACCTGGCGTCTGCGTAAGCGGACCAACGTTCAGTACGGCACGGCTGAAGTCTGGCAGGCCGTCGCGAGCGGCATCCTCACCAATGCGGCTGTGACGGCCACGCACACGGGTTCGTACCAGGCATCGATAACAGTCTCCACTTTCACTGGTGCGGACACCACGACCGACGGAGCGGTCGCGGGGGCCAGCGGCGCCACCGGGGCTCCCTCCGCCGCGCTCACGACAACCCGCACCGGCTCCTGGATCTGGGGTGTCGGCAATGACTGGAGCACGGCCACAACCCGCACCGTCGGGACCGGCCAGACCAAGGTCGACGAGTTTCTTGCCAGCAGCGGTGATACATTCTGGACACAACGTCAGTCCTCCCCCGGCACATCTCCAGCGCCACAGTCGGTAACGATCAATGACACTGCTCCTACCACCGACATGTGGAATCTGTCGACAGTCGAGATCCTGCCCGCGGGAACGTCGGACACTACGCCTCCCACGGTCAGTCTCACGAGCCCGGCCAATGGTTCCACCGTCACCGGCACGATAGCCGTCACTGCGAGCGCCAGCGATGATCAGGGCGTTGCCGGCGTCCAGTTCAAGCTCGACGGCGCCAATCTCTCGGCAGAGGCTACGGCGTCGCCCTACTCGGTTCAGTGGGATACCACCGCAGTCGGCAACGGCAGCCACATACTCTCGGCCGTCGCCCGGGACGTTGCCGGCAACACCGCGACCGCGAGTCCAGTGACTGTAACGGTGAGCAACTCCGGCGGCGACCCCGCCGTCGTCGGTTCGTGGGGGCCAGTCCAGGCTTGGCCCGAGGTTTCCATCCACGCGGCCCTGACCAATACCGGCAAGGTCCTGACGTACCAGGGTGACTTCACGCAGGGAGGCCAGCAGTATCTCCTGGACCCTGTCACGGGCAGCTACATCCAGGTGCCGAACGCTGCCGTAGATCTGTTCTGCTCCGGGCAGGCGGTACTTCCCGACGGCCGCATTCTGGTCGTGGGTGGAACAGCTACGAGCGGCGGACTGGGGATTCGTAATGTCGACGCGTTCAACCCAGGCACCGAGGCTTGGCAGGTGCTCGCGCCAATGCATTACCCCCGGTGGTACCCCACCGGCACCACCCTGGGCGACGGCAGGATCCTCGTGACCTCCGGTGCGAACACCAGCTCCACGGACATCGTCCAAATTCCTGAGATCTATGACAGTCAGCAGAACGCCTGGAGCGACCTTGCCACGGCCAGCAAGAACATCCCGTACTACCCCTTCATGTACCAACTCCCGGACGGGCGCGTGCTTCAGGCCGGCGCCTCTGAGCAGGCGACGTCGACGCTCGCCCTCAACGTGGCCACACAACAGTGGAGCACCATTGATAGCCGCGTGATTGATGGCGCGTCCATCACCAACTACGCCCCCGGCAAATTCATGAAGGCCGGGTCTTCCTCGGATGGTGGATTCTCGGGCTTGTCATCGAACACTGCATTCACCCTTGATATGAACCTTCCGAACCCGACGTGGCAGCCGACCGCGTCAATGCAGTATCCCCGCAGCTTCGTAAATCTGACCAACCTGCCCGATGGTACGGTCCTGGCCACGGGAGGCGGCACCGACAGGTCCGGCCACGACGACGCCAATGCCGTCAAGCCAGCCGAGATCTGGAATCCTGCGACGGGCACGTGGACCACTGTGGCAGCGTTGACGGCGCCACGCCTCTACCACTCCACGGCACTGCTCCTGCCCGACGGCCGGGTCTTCGTCTCGGGCAGCGGCGGTGACACGGGCGTGACGGACCAAAAGAGCTATCAGATCTACTCGCCGTCGTACCTGTTCAAGGGTGCCCGACCGACGATGGGTTCAGTTCCGGCCACCGTCCAATACAACGCCAGTACCTTTGTCCAGACTCCGAACGCAGCGGATATCCGGTCTGTCTCCCTTATTCGCACCGGTTCGGTGACCCACTCCTTCGATCAAAACACCCGCGCGTTATCGCTGCCCTTCTCCCAAGCTTCCGGCGGATTGAACGTTCAGATGCCGTCAAATGGCAACTACGCCCCGCCGGGCTATTACATGCTTTCCATCATCGACGGCAACGGTGTGCCCTCGGTGGCATCCATGGTCCGCTTCCCCGCTCCGTTCGAGGACACAATCGCCCCCACCGCCCCCTCCAACCTGTCAGCTGTGGGCAGCGTCGGGCAGGTGGACTTGAGCTGGACCGCATCGACCGACAACGTCGGCGTCGCCAAATATGACATCTACCGCTCGACGACGTCCGGCTTCACGCCCGGGCCTGCAAACCAAATCGCGCAGGTGAACGGATCAACCACCACTTACCATGACGCGGGCGTAGCTGTGGGCACCTACTATTACCGGGTGAAAGCGGAAGACGCCGCATCGAACCTGAGTCCATCCTCGAATGAATCCCAAGCCACGGTGTCAGCCGATACGACTGCTCCGACGGCCCCCACAAACCTCAACGCCGTCGCCGGTTCCGGCCAAATCTCCTTGGCGTGGAATTCCAGCACCGACAACGTCGGCGTCACCCGCTACAACATTTCCCGCAACGGGACACCCCTTGGCACCGCCACAGGCACCTCTTTCGTCGACGGAACGGTCATCGCAGGCACCACCTACAGCTACACCGTCACGGCGCAGGATGCGGCCGGCAATGTCAGTGCTCCCTCGAACAGCGCGACGGCGACAGCGTCCGGCGCGCGGGCCATCACCGTCGACAAGCTCGTGACCGCCCATCAGGGCACCAATGCCGCCACAGTCAGCGCCGGCGGCCTCACAACCACGGGAAGTAACCAGCTCATACTTGCCTTCATCAGCTCTGACGGCCCCAGCAGCGGAGGGAGCGCATCCATACGATCCGTCAGCGGCGCCGGCCTGTCCTGGACGCTCCGCCAGCGCACCAATGCCCAGGCCGGCACGGCCGAAATATGGCAAGCCGTCGCACCCGGCCCGCTCACCAACGCCACCATTACGGCAACTCAGAACTCGGGCTCGTGGCAGTCAGCCATGACCGTCGTGGCATTCAACAATGCCGACACCGCCCAGGGCGCCACAGCCGGAGGCAGCGCCGCGACCGGAGCGCCGAGCGCCAGCCTCACCACCACCCGCGCCGGATCATGGGTTTGGGGCGTTGGAACTGACTGGAACGCTCCGTTGGCCCGAACCGTCGGGCCAGCCCAGACCCTGGTTGACCAATACTTCCCCCCCGCCGGCGATACCTATTGGCTGCAGCGCCAAACCGGACCAACAACAACCAGCGGCACCGTGGTCACCATCAACGACACCGCCCCCACCACTGATCGCTGGGACCTGGCTCTCATCGAAATCCTCGCAGCTCCATAGGGGCCCGACATTTGCCGGGTGAGCGTCCGGCGTGCCAAAGTATTGAACCGATCCGCGCTGGCCGGACTGGTCTGAGGCTGTGAAGGGCATGCCCATTCCTTCGGTGGTCAGCACCCCTTTGATCGCCGGGCAAGAATGCATCGGCGTCTTGAAGATCTACTCGAACGTCGCTGGCGCTTTCGTCGAGGACGCAGCCCGGGCTGGAACTGTTCGCCGCCCCGGCTGCAACGTTGCTTGCGAATATCCAGGCCAGCGAAGCACCACACCGCATCAGTGAAGCCTTTTCTGAGTCCCTCCACAGTCGCGACTTGGTCAACCGGGCCTGCGGCATCTTGACGCAGCGCCGCTCTTTGACCGTTGATATGGCCCTTGCCGAAAGGCGGGAACGAAGTGAAGTTCAGAGGAAAACTGTTATCGACCGCCAAGTTCGTAGCCTCGGGGCTTTTCGGATCCGAGCTTCCTTCCACGGGCGGCTGAGCTGCTTTCGGATCAATCGGAGAGAGCGCTCAGTGGATTGGAACGAGCCGTGAAGCATTCCGGGATCGCACACCAAAACTCAAGCACGAGTGCGGCGGCTCTACCATCTCTCGAAGGGAAGCGCACGATCAACTCGCCCTCGACTTTTAAGCGCTCAATTCGCCTCGTTAATCAAGGAATGGAAGCCGATCGAATTCAATAGATACGAAACCAAGACCATCGCGGACAATGGATGGCAGCCAACCAGGTTCATCTCGCTCGGGTCCGGGTTGCTGACGCCGGGAATGGCCGTGGTGTGCGGGGCGATTGGAGGGGCTGTCACAATAACTGCGTCGCAAGCGCATACAAGGCGAATGCCGAGGCATCCGGACGCCTCGGTTTGCTGGTCAGGTTTCCTTCCCTGTCATCTACGATGGCAGAAATTGCAAGTAAACAGGGCATAGGAGCAGTGAAATGATCACCGCAGAACAAGCCCGACAGGTGATGCTTCATGGTTGGAGCGGCTTGCTGACGCTTGCAATAGCGCTCTTGGGTCTGGCCATGATTTTCATTAGCCCGGTTCGCGAGTTGGTCGGGCCGCTGTGGACCGGATACCGGGCGATAGTGTTTGGGTACATCTTTCTTGGTGTCCCTGCGATTCACCGGTACAGGTTAGGAAAAGCCGTCAAAACCGCTCTCTTTAGGGCCATCGGTAGGCAACTCCAGAGTCATTGGCTGTCTATTTGCGATTAGGCAAGGGTGGGAAGGTCTTCCGGCCTTCGTCCGGCGCGGAAGACACTGGTGAATCCCAACCTTCCCTGGACCATGACGATCGCACCGATCACGATCGAATTCGTGGCACGGCCCAGGAACAGGGACAGCCGGCCGTGATGGCAGCATAAGGACGGGCCGGCGACCTGCCGGCCGCGTCCCGCCCATCTGTTAGCCCGATGAGTCCGCACGGCATTCGGGCAGAATTCTTCCCGATTGGGGAAGTCATGATGACATCAGGGGCACAGCTGGCAGGTGCCAATCGCCTCATCTGGGGAATTGTCAGCGCGTAAGTCTTCTCTGACGGATATGGCTTCCGGGTCCTTAGCAAGAACACCCAAGGCTTGCTGCCGAACAACCGCCGATGGATCGTCTCAACCGCCCATCCCAAGAACGTCACACCAGCAATTCGAGCTCAAGGTGACAAACTGCATTATCCAAAGGCGAATAATCGGGCAGCCGGACCCCTCGGTTGCCCGTCAGATATCCTACGCCGTCATCTACAATGACAGCAATTGGAGGTCAATGGCATAGGAGCCTTGAAATGATCACTGCAGAGCAATGCCGACATGTGATGCTTCACGGTTGGAGCGGCTTTGACGATTCTTGGCCCCAAACCGCTCTGGGTTCAGCAAGGCGGCCCAGCCCGCTTTTGCAATTCCGGCACAGGAAATTTCAAAAAATGTGGGCGGTGGGTTTGCTGGCGACAGAGACTCTCACTAAAGGAGCACAAGAAGGTTCGTTCCAGAATCCCAGCGGACAACTTTACTGGCGGTCAAATGTGAGATGACGTGGTCGAGAAGACTCATAAACTCATCGTCTCTACTGTTGTACAAAGCACCGGCAAGGTCGGGTTCATCGTCTTGGGTGACATCCAACCCCTGCTTCACCAGCGCCACGATCAGCAGTCCGTCGAGGGTCAAGTCAAACTTTGGGGCAACATCGTTTACAATGCGATCTCCAGCCTCACCCCATCCCCCCGTGACCGGCTCATCATTCGCGAGCAACACAGGAGCTAACGAGAGGAGCTTGCGCATGAACGTCCGGATCCTCGGCCAAGGCAGATTATCGAAGTCTTTTAGCCCTGCTGTTGACTCAGCGTTGCGAACGGATTTAATTGCCGTCTCAACTACGCCAATCGGGTTATGCTGACCCTCGCGGGCAACCTTGCCGATCTGCCTAATGATTTCCAAGCGAACCTGCTGAAAGGGACCCATCCGCTGGTCCCTCAACGCAGTTATGAACTCTTGGGACCGCCCCTTTAGTTTCTCGGACGCGGGAAGGTCAGGAACTGTCATAATGGGCTGAGGAGGGATAATCGCCTGAGCAGGCTGGGGCCCTCTGAGTTTATCCGCCAGAGACTGGTAGCGGCTGCGGCCCGAGTTGGTCAGCACAATCAAGTCGTGAGCAGGTTGGCCACTCTTGTTGCGGGGCTGCACGTAACCTAATTCTGCAGCGACTCCGATGATGGTCGAGATGAAGCCCGTCCGTGCGGCGTATCCTCCGGTGTCCTTTTGAAACCTAGCATCCAGCAGCGCTAGCTTGGCGCGGAGTTCGGTAATGTGCACCTTGCCACTTCCGGCACCGACGACCCTCACAACGAAGTCCGCGGCTTCCTGTTTGGACATAAACGAGTTTTGCCAAGCTTTCACCGCCTCGCTCTTGGAGCCCACGGCCCCAAGCTTTCGGTACTCCACCGTGCGACCGCCATCAAGCCGCTCCGCTAATGACTCGAACGGAGCCCAGTAGGACGTGACGGTTAAAGCTTCCCCGGGCCGAGAAGCGCCATTGACCTGCTCCTGGGCCCAGTTGAGAAATGCCTCTTCTTCCCGGACGACGTCATGGGGAACTAGCCACCAAGTCAGACGCGAATCCTCGAGGACGTGCTTCTGCTCCTCGCGGTGAATGACATGTATTTGATCATCACGAGCAACGCTCGTCAGAACTCTTTCGAGGGTCGCCGGCTCGGAGGCAAAAGCAGCCCGGGTTATATCTACAATCCAACGCACGGCAACTCCTCAAAAAAACACTAGGGACCCCTAGTCAGGGATCCCTAGTGTAAGGCTTTGTGAGCGAGCAACGCACTAAGTACGAGTGTTCGTGTCGCCATCTTGACGGTAGGCCCACTGCAGAGCGGCTCCTACCAAAACGGACCAAAGGACAGCAGTCGTTTGGTCAGGATAGATTCTTGCTAAGTAAGCAATCGCAATTAAAAGGACTGCAACAACCAGAATTTGGTTCTTACTCATGATCGCACTCGTTCCGTTTAGAACTGGATGCATGAGCTTGATGCGTTGCGCTTGAGGCATATGACTTGCGGCTTATGGCTTCCCGCCTGTTGCATGAGCATTGTGCATATGGCTTGAGCTTACGGCATGGGCATATTGCCAGTGATCAACGTAGCAACAAGGAAGACTATAGCAAACTCCACTTTGTTCGTACAGCGCGCCTCTCTACCCACATCAGCACCAGGGGGCATGAAGCATGCAGTGACTCTCAAACCCGCCGCCAATTCCGCACCGTCCAACGTCTGTCCCGGGCAGCCGGACTCGAAGGACAGATCGGCCCTCCCGTTCCGAGCATCTGATGCCTTTACTGGATGCTACTTGGGCTCTGCCCTTTCAGAAGGCTGAGGTAATGGAAGAGCGTCAGTAGTAATCAGGCTGCCTGCCATGACGCGCTTGAGGAGTTGATCTTGAACGGGAGCGAGGCGAACGGTGTGAGTCAGGACCTTCACGAGATCGAGAAGCTCTCCATTCCAATCATCGTTCCAGGTCTCCGGGCGAATCGCGTCCAATGGTTGCGGCTTGGTAGCTGCAAGACCAGAACCCTTGCGTGTTCGGAAAGCGAGCCATTTCTTTACCACCTGCCATCTTCCCACCGAGAATTCCCACACCTCCTTCTGAACTCCGGCTAGACGCCCAGTTCCTACGTTCAAGGTTCTTGATTCTTCGTCGTAGGAAATTTGGCTCAGATCCTCGGGCACGGTTTCAATGTCGCAGTCCCATTGCAGGCCAGCGACGCCAGGCAGCGCGGAACTCCGACCTGCCGCGTCATCGCCCAACCGCTCGGCATACGTCTGAAGCCAGAGTAGCTTCTTTCCGACTTCAACTGTTTCGCCGAAGAGTGAAGGGTCCGCGGTTAGTGGCACCCTGGCCCCGGCGGTTACGAGTTCTTCCGCGAATAGCTCTCGATACCCGGGGTGAGCCAGCAGGGCGAATGCGTAGGCAGCCAGATCCTCTGGTTCTACCTCAACGCCGACCTTATCGCTAAGGACTTTGAGGAGACCCTTGGTGACGTTCGGCATCGTTCCCTCCGCATCCCTGTACAGGGGCATAATGTCCTTGCCTCCACGCCCGTTGAAGAAGTGGAGGTCGGGCACGTCTGCGGTAACAGTAAGAGCCGGCCCCTCGCCGAGAGGCGTAGTAAATGAGCTGGCCATGTATATCTGCTTGCTCGAACGGCTTTTCCAAAGTGACGGGCTGTCGGTCTTTGCAAGACGGCGATCTTCCAACGCCCACTGTCGATCAAAGCTACGGAACCCGTAGCGAACGATTTTCTCAGAGTGACTCCCGGGCAGAAGCTCAGAAAGCTTCTTCGTGTATCCCGTGACCTTCGTGTGGATATTCCGTCCGCTCGTGCCCGTCACAAAATGAGCAGCTCTTTCGGCTTCATCCGTTTTGGACATCAACAGCGCCCAACGCTTCTCGATCAACTCGGGCTCTGGAGCTATTGGCCAAGTGCGGCCGTACTTCGAGCCCGGTTGCTGCCAGGGGAACATGTCCGTCATCAAGGGCAGCGCGAGCCAAGCGTCCCCGCTGAATGCCGGAATCAAAGAACTGGCTTGCGAATCATCATGCGTAGACCAAGCATCAGGCTCCTCCAACGGGTTCCTGGCTGACAACACCTGAGTCAGCTTCTCCGACCGGGTGCCTTCTATGCGCCGATACTTAACTACGGCTGGAGTCGCTCCCGTATCACCTCGGCGGAAGAGAGTAACGATTGCGACCGGTGTCTTGATGGCAAAGACGTTCTCGTCGTCATTTGCTCCTCGCCCTTCGCCACCGAGATCCACAATCCACATCTCGTCAGCATATTTTCGAGCGAGATCCCTGAGCCCAACGAAAGCCGGGCCATTAAGCCAAGAAGACGCGGTTATGAAGCTAACGACAGCAGGTTCGTTTGGCCGCTGCTCAAATGCTTTCCATATCGCCCAGCGCCAGAAGTACACGTAGTCGTTGTAAAGGCTGGCCTGTGCAGCAAAGATAACTCCGGCCTGCTGCGCGGGTTCAATCACATCTAGGAAGAGGGCCCTGCCCTTGGCTGGGTTAACCACCCACTTTCCATCTGCTGCTGTGCCTCGGAGGTATGGAGGATTACCAAGACAGACCGTGACTGGTTGATCGCTCTTAACCGTGCGTGCACGCTCCCTCTCCTGTGCCAGCACCTCCATGTCCCCCCAAAGCGTTGCGGGCGCCGGTGCACCGGCCGGATCATCCAATGTGTCAGTCAGGTAGACGCGTACATTGCCTTCAGGGAGCATTGCCCCACTCAACTCGGCAAGTCTTTGACCGATTCGCAAATGAGCCACGGCGTATGGTCCGGGTAGAAGCTCGAAAGCGAGAAGATTACTGACGAGATGCTTGGAAGCTTGGCGCGGGCCGGCCGGCCCGCGTTCTGCGAGCGCGACCTCGGCCGCACGATCGATAACGGCAAGCGGGTAAGTCCCAGACCCTGTTGCTGGATCGAGAGTGATGACGTTCTTATCGGCGAACCCTAAGCGCTTCTTCATGATGTTGCGCAGGATGTAGTCCACGTGATTAACCTGCATCCGCACTACCGCTGTGGGCGTGTAGTACACACCGGCCTGCTGTCTGGCCGCAGGGTCGTACTTCGCGAGGAAGTCTTCGTAGAACCATAACCATGGCTCGCCACGGCTATCCTTGCTCTTTGCAATCGCCCGATTATCGACAGCGGATACTAAACGCTCAATGGCACCAATCTCAGCTGCAACTTCGGCGTAGAGCCCTTTGACCTCCAAAACTGGGCCTAGCGAAGCTGCGAGTACGGCGTTGCTGCTCTTGAGTGCGTCCCGCGCTTCCTCTAGAGAAATTCGGTTGTCGGTGTTTTTATCCGCCCCGCCGCGCAGCGCTGCGATGGCGAGGCTGTAAGAGACAACTTGAGCGAGGTCGCTGGCAAACTGCTTGTTGTCGGCGTTTTCGTGTACATGGGCTGACCATACGTTCTTGGCCTGCATTATCGCAGCCCGGGCAGACCCTGGTTCGAGCCCAGCGCTAAGCCGCTGCCTGAGCATCCGAGCGAGGGGCGCAAGCCTGTCGGCGAGTTGCGAAACCTTGGTGATTACAGGAGGCCGCATGGACACGAACTTGCGGAGCAAGTCCGCGAATCCTTGCGAGTCCCAGTCACTCGCGGGCTCGGATGGCAGCTTGGCCGTATCTATGATCTGGCCGAGCTGGTACAAATAGGCTTCTGTGCCGTTGGAGACGATCAGGGAGTCAAGTACGGAGAGGCGCTGCCACTGAATCCGTTCCCTTCCGCGCCACTGGCTGCCATCTAGGGAGTGTCCGGGCGCCTTAAGCTCAATCCAGCCGCACGCGGATTTGTTCAGTAGCGCAGCAAAGTCTGGTCGAACGCCGCTGAGCTGAGCCTCGCGTAAGAGTTCAAGGCTTCCCATGTTTTCGCTCTGGGCCGTGGCGATAAGCAGGTCATGTACCGGTGGTTGGGTCCCCGGAGAGTAGTCCAGTGTTTGTGTGAGTTTCGTGTCCGAGAATGGACGCAGGAGGAAATTCACGAATCATGGCACGCAGACATACCCCTGAGCAGGTCATCGCCAAGGTCCGGCAGGGCCAGAAGATGCTCAACGAC